>NZ_JALNZY010000101.1 GCF_023229105.1 Sulfurimonas sp. | reverse complement strand
CACGCTCTTTTTTCATCTGTCCAAGAGGAGCAAATGTAGCCGCTAAAAGTTCCATAATAATTGAAGCAGTAATATAAGGCATAATTCCAAGAGCTATGATTGACATTCTTTGAACAGCATTTCCGCTAAACATATTAAAAAGTCCAAGTGCGTCAGATTGATGTGAGTCGAAGAATGAAGCGATAACAGAAGCATCTACGCCGGGAACTGGCACGTATGCCAGTAGGCGATATATAAATAAAAACCCGATAGTAATAAGTATCTTATTTACTAGATTTTTATTCACGACTATTTACCTGTTGTAGTAACGTTGTCGTCTTTAATTTTTGATGCTAAATCTTTAGCAGTAGCACCAACCAACTTAACTTTAGTAACACAAGCAGCTATTTTATGAACACCACGGATACTCTCCATAGTTATTTCAGAAAGCTCAGCAACCGCTTTAATTTTCTCTACGTTGATTACGTATGGCTTGATTACACGAGAAGTAAATCCTATTTTAGGAAGTCTTCTTGCGAGTGGTTGTTGACCACCCTCAAAGTTTCTTTTTCTCTTGCTGCCAGCACGAGCTTTTTGACCTTTAGAACCACGACCTGCGGTCTTTCCTGTTCCAGAAGCTTGTCCACGACCGACTCTTTTACGATTCTTTACAGAACCTTCTGCCGGTGTTAAATTTTCAATACCCATCATCTATCCTTTTAAGCGACCTAGTGCTTCGACTGTAGCGCGCACTAGTGTAGCTGGATTATTAGAGCCAATTGACTTTGTAAGTATGTCTTGAATACCTGCAAGTTCAAGAACAGGACGAGTAGAACCACCCGCTATTACCCCTGTACCTTCAGATGCTGGTTTTAAAAGAACACGACTTGCATTGTATTTATGCTCAATATCATGTGCAATTGTAGTACCTTTAATACTAACTTTACTTAGGTTTTTAAACGCATTATCTACAGCTTTTTTAATAGCGTCCGGAACTTCTTTCGCTTTTCCTGCACCATAACCGATAGTACCTTTTTTATCACCAACAACTACAAGTGCTGTAAAACGAAAACGGCGTCCACCTTTTACAACTTTTGTAACACGACCTATATTTACAATTGATTCTTCAAAATCTTCTCTATTGATTTCCATCTTAACCCCTAGAACTTAATTTCGTTTGCACGAAGTGCGTCACCAAATGCAGCTATAACACCGTGATATTGGTAACCATTACGGTCAAATACAATTTCAGAAATTTTAGCTGTTTTAAGTGTAGCAGCAAATGCCGCGCCAAGTGCAGCTGCACCCTCTTTATTTGCTTTATGACCCGTAGCTTTTGAGTTTAACCCGCACAAAGTTGTTGCAGTTGCATCATCTATAGCTTGAACACTCAAATAACGATTTGAACGAAATACAGAAACACGAGGAAGTGAAGCACAACCAGATATTTTTGCACGAATACGACGCTTTCTTTTTAAGCGATTAGCAATTTTGCTTTTTTGTACTTTTGCTTTCATCTTATACTCCTCCCTTATTTCTTAGAAGTTTTACCGGCTTTACGCACGATATGCTCTTCCATGTACTTAACACCTTTGCCCTTATAAGGCTCTGGTGGACGGAATCCTCTAATTTCAGCAGCAACTTGACCAAGCACTTGCTTGTCATGGCTTTTAAGAGTTATAACATTCTTCTCAACAGTAGCCTCAACGCTCTCTGGCAGTTGATAGTTAATATCGTGTGAAAAACCAAGTTGTAAGTTAAGTGCTCTGCCGTTTGCTGCAGCACGATAACCAACACCGTTTATCTCTAACTGTTTAGTATAACCGGTAGCCAAACCAGTTACAATATTAGCAGCTAAAGCACGGTAGGTTCCCCAGAATGCTCTATGTGCACGAGAATCAGATAAAGTTGCAAAAGTTATAACATTTCCATCTAACTTGAAAGCAACATTTCCTTTTGTATCTAAATCAACACTATTTTTGCCTTTAGCAAAAGTTATAACATTTCCATTTGTACCGACTTTAATATCGTTTGCAAATTCTACAGGTAATTTACCAATTCTTGACATGTTATCTCCCTACCAAATCGTACACATTACTTCACCACCGATACCAAGCTCGTAAGCTTTATCGTTTGGTAAAATGCCGCGTGACGTACTAACAATAATAGTTCCGTACCCATTTTTGAAACGTTTAATCTCAGCTTTTGGCTTGTATACACGACGCCCAGGCTTAGATACTCTTTTCATTTCATTTATAACAGTTTTGCCTTCATCATTGTACTTTAATACAACATTGATTGTTTTTTTAACGCCGTCTTGAACAACGTTACAACTGTCTATATAACCTTTTTCAACTAAAATGTTTGCCATAGCTTCAACACTCTTAGAGTGAACAAGCGTAGTAACATCTAATCTTCTCATACCAGCATTACGAATACGTGTTAACGCATCTGACACTAAGTCATTTATTGCCATTTAATTTTCCTTATTAATTGCAAGTTTAAAATACAAAATTTTAAACTGCGAATGAATAGTAGTTTCTACATTTAGAACGCTTCTGGAAATAATTCCATAAGCTACGCTAACGCTGAGTTTTTCTCGGCGAAAAGCCCAACGCACTAGTGCGTTACACTAGTTGTGCGTTTGTTCTACCATGAAGACTTTCTAACACCTGGGATTAATCCCTCATTTGCCATTTTTCTAAAACAAATACGACATATACCGAAGTCACGAAGAACAGAGTGTGGACGACCACAAATCTGACATCTTGTATAACCGCGAACTTTAAACTTTGGAGTTTTGTTCGCTTTGTTGATCATTGACTTTTTAGCCATTAGTTGCTCCCTTTACTAAAAGGCATACCCATTTTCTCTAAAAGAGCAAATCCTGCCTTATCAGACTCAGCTGTTGTTACAACTGTGATATTCATACCATGAATTTGCATAACAGAATCATAACTAATTTCCGGGAAAATCAGTTGCTCTTGTAATCCAAAATTGTAGTTACCGCGACCATCAAAGCCGTTTCTAGGAACACCACGGAAATCTTTCACACGAGGAAGAGCGATAGAAACAAGGCGATCAAAAAAGTTATACATTTTTTTACCACGAAGCGTTACGCGAATACCTACAGGCATACCCTCACGAACTTTAAATCCAGCAACAGATTTTTTAGCTATTACTGTACTTGCTTTTTGACCGGCAATTTGAGTAATAGTATCCTCTATATTTTGGATAAGTTTATTGTCTTTCATTGCAAAACCAGCACCTACAGAGATAACAATTTTATCTAATGCAGGAGTCTGCATCGGATTTTTGATCCCAAGGTCTGCTTGAAGTTCAGATTTTAAACCTAAATATTTTTCTTTTAAACGAGCCATCTATTATGCCTCCACTTTACGAACATTTGAAACATCTATAGGCATCTCTTTATTGATATGTCCGCCTTTAGTGTTATCTTCTGTTGGTTTGATAGCTTTTTTAGCAATTTTGCAACCCTCAACTATTACCTTGTTTTTCTTTGGTAATACTTCAAGTACAGTAGCTTTAGTTCCGCGATCATCACCGGCGATAATTTCTACAGTATCGCCTTTTTTGAATTTAAACTTTGCCATTAAACAACCTCCGGTGCAAGAGATACGATTTTCATGAAACCACTGTAACGTACTTCACGAGCAATTGGGCCGAAAATACGAGTACCGATTGGCTCTCTCTTGTCATCAAGTATAACAGCTGCATTATCATCAAAACGGATAAGAGAACCGTTTTCACGGTGAATCTCTTTAGCAGTTCTAACAACAACAGCTTTTACAACTTTACCTTTTTTAACTTTAGCAGTAGGAGTCGCTTTTTTTACAGAAGCTATGATAACATCACCAACTCTTGCATAACGACGCTTAGAACCGCCAAGTACCTTAATACACATAATCTCTTTGGCACCTGTATTATCAGCTACATTCAGACGAGTAAACCCTTGAATCATTACTCTGCTCCCAACACTACTGTTTTAAGTCTAAAAGATTTAGTCTTAGAAAGCGGGCGACACTCGATTGCAATAATCTTATCACCTACTTTTAACTCATTACGCTCATCATGTACTAAGTACTTTTTGAAACGCTTTACAACTTTATGGTAACGAGGGTGCATTACACGACGCTCAACAACTATACTTGCTGTTTTGTCGCCTGCAATTTTAACTACATTACCTTGAACTTCACGTTTATGTGTCATTGCCAGCCCCTATTTCGCTGCACTAAGTGCAGTGTTGATTCTAGCAACATCTTTTTTAGCGATACGAAGTTCGCTAGTGTTTTGTAGTTGCATCATCTGTTTTTTAATTTTTAAAGTAAAAAGCTCAGTCTTTCTCGCTTTAAGCATTGCTTGAAGTTCTGCTGTGCTTTTATCTGCTAAATCAGAATATTTCATTGCTCATCTCCGCAGTAATTATTTTTGTTTTGAAAGGCAATTTATGCAAAGCAAGAGTTAACGCTTCACGAGCAAGCTCTTCTGGAACACCGGCCATTTCAAAAATGATACGACCCGGCTTAATATTCATTACCCACTGATCAACTGAACCCTTACCTTTACCCATACGAGTTTCAAGAGGTTTAGCAGTTAACGGTTTAGCAGGAAATACACGAATCCAAATCTTACCATTTCTTTTAATATGACGAGTGGCTGAAATACGAGCCGACTCAATCTGACGAGAGTTAATACGACCTGCCTCAACCGCTTTTAAAGCGATATCACCAAATGCTAATGTATAACCCGAACGAGCGTAACCACGGTTACGACCCTTCATTACTTTACGATATTTAGTTCTCTTAGGCATCAACATGATTTATTCCGCCTTTCCGCTATTTTCGCGTTTTGGAGCACGCTTAGGACGACGTGCACCCTCTTTTTGTTGCTCTTCTTTTACTTCTGCCGGGATACCTTTTGTGAGAACCTCACCTTTGAATATCCAAACTTTTACACCAATACAACCGTATGTAGTGTGTGCTTCAGCAAAACCGTAATCTATCTTTGCACGAAGAGTATGGAGTGGAACACGTCCCTCTAAATACCACTCTGTACGAGCCATTTCAGCTCCACCAAGACGACCGCTTACAGATATCTTGATACCTTTAGCTCCGCCTCTTTGTGCATTTTGCATAACTTTTTTCATAGCACGTCTAAACGCAACACGGCGCTCTAGCTGAGTAGCTACATTTTCTGCAACAAGTTGAGAAGAGATTTGAGCCTTCTTCTCCTCTTTGATATTTACCGAAATTGGCTTACCAACAAGCTTTTGAAGAGTCTCTTTAAGCTTCTCAATATCTGAACCTTTTTTACCGATAATGATACCAGGACGAGCAGCAACGATAGTTACACGAAGTCTCTTAACGGTTCTTTCTATGATAATGTTAGAAACACCGGCATAGTAAAGCTCTTTTTTCAAATATGTACGAATCTTGTAATCTTCGCCCAAAGATGCTGCTGCAGTCTTAAAATTAGGAAACCATCTGCTCTCCCAATTACGATTGATACCAAGACGTAAACCAATAGGATTAACTTTTTGACCCATACTATTTACCCTCTACTTCTACTAATATATGCGCTGTCGGCTTTCTGATGCCAGATGCCATACCACGAGCTCTCGGACGAAATCTCTTAAGTACGGGACCATTATCAACACGACATGACGTTACTATACAATCGCTAGCTTCATTACCGCTGTTTGCAACTGCTGATGCAACTACTTTATAAATAATTTTTGCTGCTTTGTTTGGTGTAAACTCTAAAGCTGCTAATGCTTGCTCAGCGTTCATACCTTGAATCTCTCTTGCGATAAGACGAGATTTGATAGGTGAAACACGGATAAATTTTAATAATGCTCTAGCCATGATTAACCTTTCTTCTGTACAGAGCCCTTATGGCCCTTGAATGTACGAGTCGGTGCGAATTCACCTAGTTTATAACCAATATGATTCTCTGTTACGTATACAGGTACAAATTGACGACCGTTATGAACATTCATAGTTAAGCCAACCATATCTGGCAGAACCATACTTCTGCGAGACCATGTTTTGATAGGTTTTTTACTACCTTCTGCTTTGGCTGCTACTACTTTTTTCATCAAATGATCATCAACAAATGGACCTTTTTTTACACTTCTTGCCATTTAACTACCTCTTCGGATTAGATTTACGGCGAGTAATAATAAGTTTATCACTTGCTTT
>NZ_JALNZY010000016.1 GCF_023229105.1 Sulfurimonas sp. | reverse complement strand
GATCTATATTATCCGCATATACAAATCCATCAGGGTAAGGTCCAAAATAGTTATGCATCTTCTCTTGACCCGTTGCTTTTACCGTCGTAATCGTTCTGCCGTGAAAAGAGTGCTGAAGAGTTATTACTTTATATCTTTTTATCTCTCCGTCTCTTTCACCAAATTTTCTAGCTATCTTTATAGCTCCCTCATTTGCCTCGGCTCCGCTGTTTGCAAAAAAACACTTCATATCATAGCCGCTGGCATCAACTATCTTCTTTGCCGCACGAGCCTGCGGAGCAATATAGTAGAGGTTTGACGTATGCGTTAAATTAGAGAGCTGTTTGCAGATAGCATCATTTACTCTTTTGTTTGCATGTCCCACACTAACAACTGCTATACCTGAGGCAAAATCTATATATTTTTTACCATCTGAATCAACCAATCTTGCATTATCACCACTTACAAACTCAACATCCGCTCTTGCATAAGTCGGTAAAACATACTTTTTATCTACCTCTACTATATTATCACTCATCTATTTATCTCCACTCTGTTTTCTTGAAATATCGCACTCTTTGCATAGAGTGCATGTTTTGAAGTTGTTAAATTATTAACGCCTCTTGTTCCGCTGTAGATTAAAACACAATCCTCACGCAAATCATCACAGTGCTTAACCATTAGCTCTACGCTTCCATCTACTGAAGATACAGTTACCATCTCTCCCTCTTTGTATCCCAAACAACGGTTCAGATATACGCTCTTCTCTGGATTAAATTGTGAATTTAAGCTCGCTTGACTTTTGCAAGTAATTAGATGAAATCTGTCATCTTCATCTATCTTTGAGTCTAACTCATCTAAAAATAAAAATTCTTTCGTCTTTGTATCAAAGCCATCTTTGTACGGTATATCTTCTCTGTTTTCTACATACCAAGAGCCATCTATCTTCTGTACTGCAAAATTTTTAAAATACTTTATATAAAACTCCTCACTCTCAAGCTCGATATCAAACTCTCTGCACAAATAAGCACTCAAATCATACTCACTTATCCCAATATCACTGTTTGCAACTTTAGGCATAAAGGACATCACATTATTAGAGTATGAGGTTCTGATATCATTTTTATATAAAAAACTCTTAGCAGGTATTACCAAATCAGAAATCTTGCTTGTCTCATTCTCATAAAGCCCGAAATAGACGATATTTTGCACTTTAGCGATTGACTCTTTTACTCTGAGCGAATTTGGCATCTGTGAGAGTGGATTTGCTCCCTGAATAAAAACAGTTTTAAAATCCGCGAACTCCGTATCTACCTTTGAGATTTTTTTTGCTTTTTGATTAAAAGGCATAACTATCTCTGCTCTTGAAGAACCAAGATAGCTAACACCGCATCCCTCTTTGCCAAAAAGACCAAGCATCACAGCAAATGCGTCTATTGCCCTCATGACATCAGCACCGTTGCTATATTTTTGTATCCCTACACCACAGACTATAGCAACTCTCTTACCCTTTACCAAGTCCAATATATCTCCGAGTTGTTCCAAGGAGACGTTGATTTGATCAAGAACTGCTTTTATTCTAATATTTTGCGTCAGCTCAT
Source organism: Sulfurimonas sp. (assembly GCF_023229105.1). Lineage (GTDB taxonomy): Bacteria > Campylobacterota > Campylobacteria > Campylobacterales > Sulfurimonadaceae > Sulfurimonas. The sequence continues at coordinate 33,783 of NZ_JALNZY010000016.1, read as the reverse complement.
AATACTCTTCATATTCGCTTGCATATGCCTCTAAAAACTCCTCATTGCATCCGTTTTGTATATGCAAAAAACGGCTAAGCAGCATTGCCAAAAAAAGATCAGTATGCGGTTTTAGCTGAAGATGCAAATCCGCCATCTTTGCTATTTTTGTTTTAATGGGATCTATAACAATAATTTTTTTATCTTTTATAAGAGGCAGAAGATGGCTAGAGGTTGTATGAGGATTTCTTCCCCAAAATATTACGACCTCAGATTTTGCCACTTCATGTATAGGCATATTTTTGTTACTGCCTCTACCCTGAATTATTCCCGCCTCCCCTGCTCCATCACAAAGAGTTCCTTGTGTTAAAACAGCTCCCAAAGAAGCAAAAAAATGATCTGTAACCTCCTGCATCAAAGCAAAATTTCCGCTCCCGCGATAGTGCAGTATTTCACTCTTCTCATGCAAGAGTATCATCTCCTTAAGTTTTAAAAGCGCATCTTCGAGACTTATCTCTACCCCTTTATATCTGGGCTTTTTAATAGTTGTATATTTTTCATAATGATTCAGATGAGGACACAAAAAACCATGCGTATGTCCACTTTTTAAACCTTTCAACTTCCCATCATTAAATAAAATCTCGCAGGCATCATAGCAGTCTAGAGGACATGCCGTAATCTTACTCATTTCTTAGTTCTACTTTTACAAGCTTAGAAAAAAGCTTTGGAGAGTCTATGACTATCTGAGCCATGTACTTAGATATATTTTTACTATCTGCAATATTTAAAAGTCTCGAAACTTTATAGGGAGTTTTTTCACCCTCAATATATATAATCATCTTTTTTGCATCTAAAGCATCCGACTCATCAAGATATATACTAAGCAGAGCTTTAGATACATCGGCAACCTTTGCCAAAGGAGCAGCCATTCCTACAACTTGACCCGGTTTTACAAGCAACTCATAGAGGACAAAACCCTCTGCGACTAATTTTTTATCTTTGATGCTTCTCTCAAGTTGAACCTCTTTTAATCGCAAATCCGATATTTGTACTTTTAAATTTTGAATCTCTTTTTTTGTGTTTAGATAGAGATTTTCACTTGTAATCAAATCATAAAACTCTCTATCTTTTTCAACCGAAGATTTAAATTTCAAAGGCTCAATTTTTCTATAGTTATCTCTTTTTTTTGCAAGTGAATCTTCCAAGTTAACTAGAACAGCCTCATTTATCTCTAGACTGTTTTTTATATACATCAATTTTTCTCTTGTAAGCTTAAGCTCTTTTTCATCAACTTCACAATCAATCTCTATATATGCTTTAGAAGAAAGAACTTTTCCTATCATGGTCTCATCTGCGCTAACTACTAAACCGGAGATATTTGAAGATATATCTCTTACCTCATAAGGCTCAACCTTTGCATAGTACACCTTTGCATAGCAAAGGCTAAAAAGTAAAGCAATAACAATAAAAATTCTCATTAAACACTCCTTATAAGGTTAACTTAAAATAATTATGTTAATTTTACCATTTCATTATTAACATTCAAGCATATTTCATCATAATTTCGATATGATTTTTTAATTGGCACAAGTATAATTTAAAGGCTGTAAATGTCCGTTTTAGACAAGGTAGATGCTGCTACAAACTTAGCAAAAAATAATGAACTACAACTTTTAGTATTTAGAGTTAGTAACAAAACAGACTCTGCATATTATGCTATAAATGTTTTTAAAACACGTGAAGTCGTGGAATCAAAAAATCATTTCATAACTCAAATACCCTCATCGCACAAGATGCTTGAGGGCACAATCGTTCTTCGCGGGATGCAAATTCCCATACTAAATCTTCCGTTATGGCTAGGAATATCTCTTTCAAAAGAGGAGAAAAGCTTATCAAACATTCTTGTTTGCGACTTTAATGGAATCGTAATCGGTTTAAGAATTATGTCTGCTTATAGAGTTTTAAAGAAAAACTGGAATGAAATGCATGCCCCTAAAAGCTACAGAATGGGAGAAGACAATCTAGTCATAAACGACACAAGGCTTGAAGATGGAAGTTTATGTCTTGTTCTAGATTATGAAAAACTCTTAGCAGACGTTATCCCGCAAGCCATGGTAAATGTACTTGAATCTCCTGCAAATTTAAAAGATATAGAAATGCCTAGCAAGCTAAAAAATGGAACAGTTTTAGTAGCAGAGGATTCTAAAACAGCGCAAAAGCATCTAATGCAGATTTTTAAAAATGCCAACATATCTATGAAACTCTTTGACAATGGAAAACTTCTTATTGATTATATAGATTCTCTAGGTGATAATGCTTCAGAAATACCTGCCGTAATTACAGATATAGAGATGCCTGAAATGTCAGGATTTACAGTAGTTAAACTACTAAAAGGCTCTTCAAAAACTAAAAATATACCCGTTATTGTAAATAGTTCAATGACCGGTTCAAACAATAAAAGAGAAGCTGAAGTCTTAGGTGCAGATGGATTTATAGATAAGACAAAAAGTCAAAATATAATTCCTCTTATTGTAGAAGTTATGAGTATGAAAAACGTTAAATCTTAAAGCCATCATAAATCAGAGCCTAATATAGCTCTGATTTTTAATAAAAATCGCTTAACTAAAGAGTGAGATAAGAATACCTGCCGCAACAGCTGAACCGATAACTCCTGCAACATTTGGACCCATAGCATGCATTAAAAGCATATTAGAGCGGTCATACTCCATACCAACTTTATTAGATACACGAGCAGCCATTGGAACGGCAGAAACACCAGCTGAACCGATTAATGGATTTATCTTGTTTCCAGGAAAAAGATTCATTGTTTTTGCCATTATAACACCGGCCGCAGTTCCCACAGAAAACGCAATAATACCAAGCACTAAAATGGCTAAAGTATCAGCAACCAAAAACTGATCTGCCGCAAGCTTAGAACCAACAGCTAAACCTAAAAATATAGTTACTATATTTATTAAAGCATTTTGCATAGTATCTGAGAGTCTATCAACAACGCCACTCTCTTTTAAGAAGTTACCAAACATAAACGCACCTATTAGAGGCGTTGCATCAGGAAGCACTAAAATAGCAAGCACTAAAACCATAATCGGGAAAACCAACTTCTCTAAGCGAGAAACATGGCGCATGGTGCTCATCTTTATTCTTCTCTCCGCATCTGTCGTTAGTGCCTTCATAATAGGAGGCTGTATAATAGGAACCATAGCCATATATGAATATGATGCAACTGCAATTGCTCCTAAAAGCTCAGGAGCCAACTTAGTGGCTATAAAAATGGAGGTTGGTCCATCAGCACCGCCAATTATTGAAATTGCAGAAGCTTGTTGGAGTGTAAAATCAAAAAGTGGTGTATATTGCGCAAGCGCAACTGCTCCAACTAGTGTTCCAAATATTCCAAACTGTGCCGCGCCGCCTAAGAGTGCAGTTTTTGGGTTTGAAAGCAAGGGACCAAAATCAGTCATAGCACCGACACCCATAAAAATAAGTATTGGAAAAAACTGGTTTGCCAAGCCCATCTCATACATAATGCCCAAAAATCCACCAGGTCCTGCAATTCCAGCAATTGGAATATTTGCCAAAAGACCGCCAAACCCTATAGGTAAAAGAAGCAGCGGTTCAAAACCTTTTGCAATTGCAAGATAAAAGAGCAAGAAAGTAATTAATATCATAATAATCCTGCCCCAAGATTTATGAAAATCACTCATTTTCTCGCCATGGGAACTTAATTCGTCAGGACTTGGACTTATAAAAGAGCTGATTCCAGTAGAGTTTATAAAGCCGGCAATCATCTCGCCAAAGGATTGCACTTGATATGTTTCAACTTTTTTTGTACTCACTTCAGGTGAGACAGTATCAGCAACAGGAGTTGAAGCATAAACAGAACTAAAGCTAAAAAGCATCAAGAGTGTAAGAATTTTTATAACATTTTTTTTCATCTAAATTACCCTAGCACTGCTACGACTTGACCTTCGACTACTTTATCGTTAGTAGCAACATTTATTGATTTTATAACTCCGCCTTTTGGAGCCACAATATCTATTTCCATTTTCATAGACTCTAAAATCAAAATAACATCGCCCTCTTTTACGCTCTGACCTGGATTAGCAACTAATTTCCAAACACTGCCTGGTAAAAGAGCTTTTATATCTAACTGGGTACCTGATGTTGTAACTACTTTAGGAGTTGAAGGTTCTACGCTCTCTCCGTTTACTTCAGTAACTTGAATATTAACATCACCCTCTGCAACCTGAACACTAAATTTTTGACCATCAACAACTACAGTATAGCTTCCATTACCCATATTTTTGCTTCCTTCTTCTTTTTTCATTTCTGATATTTTACGAACATTCAACTCACCTTCGCCTTTAAGAAAAGCGATACCTTTGTCATGACAAGCTGCTGCAATGAAGATATTCTCTTCAGTAATCTCGATATTTTCCTCTTTAAGCTTGTTAATCCAGGTATTTAATGATTTACTCTCGTCTGCATTTGCTAAATCAAGAGCCTTTTCTGTCGTAGGTTCTAAACCCAACTTCTCAGAAGCGATTCTTACAACTTCAGGATCCGGTGCAACTGGAGTTTTACCAAAATAACCAAGCACCATTTTTCCATAACCAGGAGCTATTGCATTCCATGGTCCTTGCATAACATTATTAAGTGCTTGTTGAAAATAAAATTGTGAAACAGGAGTAACAGATGTTCCGTAGCCACCTTTCTCTACAACTTCAGTCATGGCAGCAATAACCTCTGGAAATCTATCAAAAATGCCATTATCTCGCATCATTTGAGTATTTGCAGTAAGTGCACCACCGGGCATTGGAGAGAACGGAATTATCGGAGAAACCATTGTTGCTTCAGGAGGCATAAAATAATCTGAAAGACAGCTTTGAAGCTCTTTTTCATAAGTTAATATTTTATTTATTTCAAGCCCACCAAGGTCATAATCCATACCTTTAGTTGCATGAAGCATAGTCAAAATATCAGGCTGGCTTGTTCCACCACTCACAGGCGATGCTGCCATATCTATCCCATCTACACCAGCTTCAAGAGCTGCCATATATGCCGCAACTGAAACACCTGCAGTCTCATGCGTATGAAGTCTTAAGTGTGTTCCCTCAGGAATCAAACGTCTAGCCATCTGAATAGTTTCAAACACTTTTTGCGGATTTGACGTACCGGAAGCATCCTTAAAACAGATACTGCTGTATGGAATTCCGCTATCAAGTATCTCTCGTAGTGTTTTTTCGTAAAACTCTACAGTATGTGCGCCGTAACAACCAGGAGGAAGATCCATCATAGTCACAACAATTTCATGCTTGAGTCCATGATGAACGATTCGCTCACCTGAATATTTCAAATTTTCAACATCATTGAGCGCATCAAAGTTTCTAATTGTTGTCGTACCGTGCTTTTTAAACATCTTTGCGTGCAAATCAATAAGCTCTTTAGAGCCTGTGTCTAACATTACGGTATTTACGCCACGTGCTAAAGTTTGAAGATTTGCATCAGGTCCGACTATTTCACGAAACTTGTCCATCATCTCAAAAGCATCTTCTCTAAGATAGAAATACAAGGATTGAAACCTAGCGCCGCCGGCAAACTCAAAGTGAGTTATTCCCGCAGTTTTTGCCGCCTCTACTGCCGGGAAAAAATCGTTCATTAATACACGACCGCCAAAGACAGACTGAAAACCATCCCTAAAGGTCGTATCCATTATATCTATATATTTTTTAGCCATACTTATCCTTAACTTTCTCTATGAAATTTAATTGCTGCCGTTATTGCCGCAACTATTTTTTTTTGATTATCTTGAGTACCTGATGAGGAAGAGCTCGTACTCGGCTGAACTTCAGGAAAGAATTTATGTATGATTTTTGACATTATGCTCATCAAAAAAATCATTACACTTAGGAACAAAAACACTGCACCCATTCCCAGTCCCATAAACTTTATGCCCTCTACTACAAGGTTAGTATCCATATCAATATACCTCTTTTTATATTTCGCGCTTATTGTATAATATTAATGTTTAAAAAGCCTTATTGCCATTTTTTTAATTTTTATAAATAGCCAAATTGTTACCATATGATTATATAATTCATAAAAAAATAGTATAGGTATAAATATGAAAAATGAGAATGTCGTCAAATTCGGACATATAAACACGATAGAAGGTTACTCATATTTAGCACTTGTTCTTATTGCGATGCCTATGAAATACTTTATGGATATTCCCTCGGCAGTAAAAGTTGTCGGCATGATTCATGGGATACTTTTTATTCTTTTTTGTCTGCTTTTAGTTAAAGCTTGGCACGAAGCAAAGTGGTCTTATAAAGAAAATATTATTTTCTTTATCGCTTCGCTTATTCCCTTTGGAACCTTTTTTACCAAAGCTAAAATAAAAACTTATGAATAAAAAAGTTTTCTTTGGTTAGAATATCTTTACTAATTAATTAAGGAATATATTTATGATTGCCGGAATAAATGAGCAGGATTTTGTTGCATATCTTATATTTGGGTTTATATTAAATTTTGTTTTCTCTATAATGTTTGGAGTCTACCTTAGTAAAAACATAGGCATGCAAGAGATGATTAAATCAAAGGGAGACAAAGAGCAGTCACTGCTTGTTAGCTTCAGTCTTTTTATACCGTATGCAAAAATGATAGTTACGCTTTACAGAGTCACTGTTTTGCAAATATTTTTTTTAAACAAGGGATATTCACACAAAGAGTTTTGGATTTATATGACTACAAACAGACTCAATAAATTGGACTGATTCAGGGTATGAATGAGTTCAAACTGAAAATAATTCTCGCCATGCTTATTGGACTTATTTTTTCGTTTATTTTTATATTGTTAGCTTTTGTACTACCAATGCAAGATGAGGAGCAGACAATCATAAAAAAACCCAGCAATATACTAGAAGAGGTTTCAAAATCACTTAAAAAGTAAGCTAGAGAGAGTTTTTTACCTGAATCAACTTCAGTGTTTCGTAAGCACAAAGCGGATTAAGCTTGACGGCTGAAATCTCTAAAGCCTTAATACACAATTTCAAATAGTTCGAATCCTCTTTATGTATTATTATTTTTAATATCTTTTCAGCATCTTTAATCCGAAGATTTCTAGCAACACCAAGATTTTTATGTGCTAAATTTTTAATATTTGTATAATCAAGAACTCTATTTTCAAGTTCATCAATTTCAAGCTCTTGTATATACTCATAAAATGTTATATTTGATTTTAATATCTGAATAATATAATCTTCTACAAGCTGATAAACAGTATCTTCGTCTAAAGACAACTCCTCCACGGCTTCTCTCATTTCATAGCGGTAACTAGTTATATCAAGTGCCTTGAAATTTTGTTCAATAAAAACAGTTCCCTCTTGTAATAATCTATCTATTGTACGGCGAAGTTCAATATTTTCAGGCTGTCTTTTTTCTTTAAAATTATTATTCATAGATTTAAAATAGCATAACTTTCTTTTATTCTTACACTTAGTATAGACAAGAGCTTTTAAATAAATTGTGAGTGCTACAAATGCACTCACAACAAAAAACTATATTGCCTTTGAAATAATTCTATTAAGTCTTGAAATAAAGTCTGCGGTATCTTCAAGTTCAGCACCCTCAAAAAGTTTAGCTTGATCAAATAAAACATGCGCAGCATCATTTATGAGATTCTGATCTATGGACTCTTTGAGTTTTATAATGAGCTCATGTTTAGGATTTATCTGCAAGATTGGAGCAGGAGCCGGAGAGGATGTGCCTTGTCCCATCTGGCGCATCATTTGAGCCATCATGTAAGCAGGATCTTCCTTATCCTCCTTTAACTTTACAGGAGAATCTACTAAATCAAAAGTCACTTCAACAGACTTTACGCTCTCCCCTAAAGCATCTTTAAACTCTTTAATCAGCCCTTCAAACTCTTTAACGCTCTCTTGTTCTACCTTTTTCTCCTCTTCACTCTCCTCAAATTTAGCATCACTTACGTGTACAAACTTATACTCTTTGTACTCTGTTACCATGGGAAATATAATAGTATCTACTTCTTCATTGAGGACCAAGACATCTATATTTCGACTCTTAAATCTCTCTAAGGCAGGTGAACTTTTCAACATAGAGAGTGAAGTTTTGCCAGTAATATAATAAATCTCTTTTTTATCTTCATCTACATTTTTTAAAAAATCCTCAAACATTACCATCTCTTTAGAGTTTAAGGTATTGAACTTCATAAGCTCTAAAATCTTCTCACGATTGCCGTAATCGCTATAAAGTCCCTCTTTTAATACATTTCCAAACTCTTTGAAAAATTTATCATACTTCTCTTTATCGCCTTTAGCCATTTTAGCAAGTTCTGATAGCACTTTTTTAACTGAAGCATTTTTTATTTTAGCCATAACTGCGTTTGATTGTAAGATTTCTCTTGAGACATTAAGCGGTAAATCCTTAGAGTCTATTACCCCGCGCAAAAATCTCATATATGTCGGCATAAGTTCTTTTTCATCATCTGTGATAAAAACACGATTGATATAGAGTTTTATCCCGGTTTGATAGTCAACTCTGTACATATCCATAGGAGCTTTGCTAGGTATGTAAAAAAGAGTGGTGTACTCTATAGCACCCTCAGCTTTTTGGTGCATCCAAAAAAGAGGCTCCTCTGAAGAGTGCGCGATTGAGCTGTAAAAATCTTTATATTCCTCATCTTTTATCTCACTTTTTGAGATTGTCCAAAGTGCATTTGCACGGTTAATCTGAACATTTTCTATCTCCTCTTTTGAAGGCTCTACCTCTTTGCCCTCGTCATCTTTTTTAGCAGGAATATACTTCTCTTTGTCCATAAAAATTGGAAAAGGAATATGATTTGAGTATTTTTTAATAATATTTTCAACTCTATAACTCTCTAAAAACTCGCCCTCATCATCGTTTAAGTGCATTACAATTGTAGTTCCATGAGAATCTCTAGTTGTTTTTTCTAGCTCAAACTCGCCATCACCCTTGCTTTTCCATAAATAAGCCTGCTCCTCGCCTGCTTTTTTTGTAGTTACTTCAACCTCATGAGCAACCATGAAACATGAGTAAAAACCAACTCCAAACTGCCCAATTAGATTGGAGTCTTTTTTTTGATCACCTGTTAGATTTTGTAAAAATGCTTTTGTTCCTGATTTTGCAATAGTTCCGAGGTTGTTCATCAAATCCTCTTCATCCATGCCAATACCGCTGTCTTTGATTGTCAAAGTTTTTGCCTCTTTATCGGCAATGATATCAATGCGCGGTGCAAACGTTACACCTTTATATGTAGCATCTGTTAATACTAACATGTTTAACTTATCAAGTGCATCTGATGCATTTGAAACCAACTCACGCAAAAATATCTCTTTATTTGAATACAGTGAGTGTATCATGAGATTTAGTATTTGGTTTGCTTCCGTTTGAAACTGATGTTTTGCCATCTTTTGAATCCTTTTAAGTTAAAATTTTAAAGAATATTAGCAAAAAAAAGTTAATAAATATAAATTATATCAACCATTTTGAGTCTATGACACTAAATAATATTTACACTCAAAACTCAATATATTAGAATATTCTATAAACAAAACTCACTTTTATTTTTATGTTAAAGTAACAAAATCCTTACATTAATTAGATATAATATTGCTAAAATCATAGATTTTGTTTTATCTGAGAAGATTACAAAATATTATTTAAATTTGGAGTTATTATGAAAAAGTTCACAACATTAGTCGCAATTGACTTTTCAAAAAGCAGTTATGCAGTTTTAGCTAAAGCACTTAATTTTACGCAAAAAATGGGTGGCGAGCTTCATGTCGTACATATAATTGAAAACTCGTTTTTTTCAAAAAAAATAGATTTAGATTCTATTAAAGATACCACTTTTAAGAAGCTTGTTAAAAAATTTAGCACAATTAAATATGAGAATTATCACTGCATAAGCGGAAAAGTAAAAGTTCAAGTGGCAAACACTGCAAGAATCTTAAATGCTGATGTTATCATCATGGGAAATAGCGGTGAGACGCATTTTTTAAGCGAGCTTCTTATGGGATCACACACAAAAGAGATTATCAAATATGCACAAACTCCTGTTTTAGTTATAAAGATTGATCATGAGATAGAGTATCAAAATATTTTAGTGCTTACGGATTTATCTCAAGAGTCTGCTGATGCAATTAAAAAAATTGCAAAAATTTTTCCAAACTCAAACATTAAGCTTGTAAATCTCTACTATCTTCCACTTGACAATCGAATAAATATATATGGATTTGGCGAAAAAGAGATTAAAGAGTATCTAGAATCGGTAGAAAAAGAGAGCGAGAAAAATATTGATGAATTTTTAAAATCCTTAGCTCTTTCAATGCAGATAAGCATTACGGCATCTGCTATAAACAGCTCCTTAAATCCAAAACAGTTCAAAGAAGAGGTTGCCGAGATAAACTACGACCTATTGGCAATTCATGCAACACAAAACGTAAGCTTTTTTGCTTTTGACATTTTAGAAAACTCAGTTGTTGATGTTTTTGTTTTAAAATAAGCTGCCCGTGCAAGAAGAGTTTATTGAGCTAAGGGAACAAACCCCGATAATTCGCTCAAAAAGGTGCAAAATTATCTCTTTATCATTAAGGTTCTTTTTGCAATACGGCGCAGTTGTGGCAACTTTTACAGCTTGGTATCTTTATGACTTTTTTATAGCGCTACTGACTCTAGTTCTTGCTTTTATTATTATGGGAATTATTCGCTCAAAACTACGCAACAGCGCCATCCCTGCATCACAAAGAGAGCTCCACTACAACGATAAAAGCATAGCCGACTGGTTTACGGCAAAGGAGCTATGCTATGAGTATTTATCTGAGTCTAAAGAGTTATAGAGTTTGCAAATTCCATAATATTGCTCTCTTGTCCTAACTCATCTCTTATAGCAGTTGCAAATATCTCCATTTTATCCATCTCCCCATGAATTAGATAGAGTTTTTTCAAATTCTTAATCGGTCTCATCCAGTCAATCAAATCTTTTTGATCCGCATGAGCTGAAAAACCGTTAATAGTATACGTTTTAGCTTTTACTATTATATCGTCTCCGTAAATTTTAACGCTTTTTTGACCATCAACAATGCTCCTTCCAAGTGTTCCCTCAGCCTGAAAGCCAACAAAGATAACTGCATTTCTACTATTCCAAAGTCTATGTTTTAGATGATGCATAATACGTCCACCGTTACACATGCCACTCCCTGCAATTATAATAGAGCGCTCCCTTACCTTGTTTATTGCCATGGATTGGTTTCTTGTAGTTGTTGTTTCAAGCCAGGAAAACGAGAACGGGTCTCCACCTCTTCCTGATAGATACTCTAACTTATCGCTTAAATGAACGGGATATTTATTGTAAAGTTTTGTTGCTTTTATAGCAAGCGGGCTATCTAGAAAAATACGGCATTTTGGCAATTCACCACTATCATGCATCTCATGAAGCAGCCAGAGTATCTCCTGTGTTCTCTCTAACGCGAAAGAGGGTATTAAAATCGTACCGTTGCCTTTTAGAGTCGAGACAATTGCCTCCTTAAACTCTTCTATACTCTGCTCTAAGGACTTATGCAGACGGTCTCCGTATGTTGACTCTATAAAAAGAGCATCTGCTTCTTCAAGTTTATCATGCTCATCTATTATCAGTCTCTGCTTGGGACCTAAATCCCCTGAAAACACAATGCGCTTATGCTGATTTTGCTCTTGATAATTGATTATAACAAAAGCGCTTCCCATAATATGACCGGCATTTTTAAAAGATACACTTATGTGCTGCTTTAGTTTATGCTCCTCATAATATTCTAGCGTAAGCCATTTTTTAGCAAAAACCTCTTTTACATCATCTTTTGTGTAAAGAGGCTCTAAAATAGTATCTTCCTCGCCGCGTCTGCGAGCTTTTCTACTTATTGTCTTATACTCCTCCTGCAAAATCCCGGCACCGTCTAAAAGCATAATCTTAGCTATATCACGAGTAGCTTCTGTCGCAATTATTTTGCCCTTAAACCCATCTTTTATAAGCTTTGGAACTCTTCCGATATGATCTAAATGTGCATGTGTTAAGATAAGATAATGCAAATCTGAAGGCTCAAAACCAAAAGGTTCATAATTTTTTATGCTTCCCCCGTCTCCCTGAAACATACCACAATCAACTAAAACCTTTATAGAACCTATTTTAACAAGATGGCATGAACCCGTTACCATTTGGGCTGCTCCGTATGATATTACTGTTGCCATAATTTATTCCTCTTTTTACTCATAAGTAATAGATTATATTCAAACTTATCTATTATGAAACTTATACTATAATAACATAATAAATAAGGAAATATAAACACTTAATGGCACTCATAGATTTACTAAATATATCAAAACATTACGAAGCGCAAAAAATTTTAATTGATGTTAATTTTCATATTGAGGAAGGGGAGAGAATCGTTATCATCGGAAAAAATGGCAGCGGCAAATCCACTCTTATGAAGATTATTAACAAAACGCTTGAACAAGATAGCGGCGAGAGAATAATCAGGCAAAATCTAGAAGTAAAAATGCTCGACCAAAAACCCGATTTTCAAGAGGGTCATACGGTACGTGAAGCGGTTGAAGCAGGGCTAAAAGAGCTTAATGAGGCAAAACAGAAGTACAATGAGTTGTCGCTTAAACTTGCGGATGATTTTGAAAATAGAAAACTCATTGATGAACATGAGAGGCTCTCTAGCTATATTGAGCATCATAATGCTTGGAATCTTGATGATAAAGTTGAGAGAATCATCCAACATTTTGACCTTAAACAGTATGAAAATAAACTAGTCGTTATGCTCAGTGGTGGGGAGCAAAGAAGAGTTGCTCTGGCATCACTGCTGCTTCAAAAACCGGATGTTTTACTACTTGATGAACCGACAAACCACCTAGATGTTTATATGGTTGAGTTTTTAGAGGAGCTGCTTTTAAAAGAGAAATTTACCCTTGTTTTTATCTCACATGACAGATATTTCATCGACAGAGTAGCTACAAAAAGTGTGGAAGTAGAGGATTGCTCACTTCGAGAGTATAGTGGCGGTTACAGCGACTATTTAGCTCAAAAAGAGGAGTACATGCGAACACTTGAGAAGCAGCATGAAAATCTTCTTGATTTGCTCAAAAGAGAAAACGAATGGTTCTCAAGAGGTGTAAAAGCAAGACTTAAAAGAAATGAGGGACGTAAAGAACGCCTACTTGCGCTAAGAGAAGATGCTAAAACTAACCCCTCAAAAATAAAAAAAATGACGTTAGAGCTTGAGAGAGAAGCTAAACACTTTAACCGTGACAAAAGTGTCAACAAGCAGAAAATGCTCTTTGAAGTAGAAAATTTGGGGCTAAGACTTGGAGACAAAGAGCTGTTAAAAGATTTTAACACGAGAATTTTGCAAAAAGATGTCATAGCCATCGTGGGACCAAACGGCAGCGGAAAATCAACTCTACTTAAAGCTCTTTTAGGACGCATAGAACCCACAAGCGGGGTGATAAAAAGAGGCGAATTTAAGATAGGATACTTTGACCAACACAGAGAGATGCTAGATGATGAGAAGAATCTTTTAGAGACATTTTGCCCGCATGGCGGGGATAGAGTAAGTGTTCGCGGGCGAGATATGCATGTTTACGGCTACCTTAAAAACTTTCTTTTTCCAAGAGAATTTTTAGACAAGAAGATAGGGATACTCAGCGGCGGAGAAAAAAACCGTATTGCTCTGGCTCTGTTATTTACAAAAAATGTGGATATTCTTATCCTTGATGAGCCTACAAATGATTTAGATATTCCAACAATAAATATCCTAGAAGAGCAGCTGATAAACTTTAGCGGTGCAGTTATAATAGTCAGTCATGACAGATATTTCGTAGATAAAATAGCCAAAAAACTCTTTATTTTTAAAGAGGATAAACGCATAGAAGAGAGTTACCAAAGCTACACGGAGTATCTTGAACTTGAAAAAGAGCTCAAAGAGTTAAGCGAGATGGACAAAGAGAGCAAAAAAATTGAGTTAAAACCAAAACAGAGTAAACCAAAGGAGCAAAAACTCACTTTTAAAGAGAAAATCGCATTAGAAAAACTTCCTCTTGAAATAGATGAGCTTGAGGTTAAAATGGATGAAAAAAATAGTTGCCTAGCTAACCCTGTATGTTATGAAACGGTAGGCATTGCGCAACTAGCACGTGAGCTTGAAGAGCTTAGAAATCTATACGAGCAAAAGGTTGAAGAGCTTTTAAGTATTCAGGAGAAGGAGGAGGAGATTAACAATAGCTAGCACAAAAGGTGCTAACTATTGTTGAGCTTCTCTAAGCGTGTCTGCGATTAAAAATGCCAGCTCTAAAGCTTGATCTGCATTTAAACGAGGATCGCAATGCGTATGGTAACGTGAACTTAAATCTTCTTCTGTCACAACAAAAGAGCCACCGATACACTCTGTTACATTTCTGCCTGTCATCTCTAAGTGAACACCGCCGGCAAATGTGCCCTCAGCCTTATGAACCTGAAAGAACTGCTTCATCTCAGTAAGAATTGCATCAACCGGGCGAGTCTTAAAATTGTTTGATGATTTAATAGTGTTGCCATGCATTGGGTCACAGCTCCAGACGACTTTCTTACCTTCACGCTCAATTGCACGAATAAGTTTTGGCATTCCATCACCCACTTTATTTGCACCCATTCTTACTATAATATTCAGACGACCTGCTTCATTTTCAGGGTTTAAAATATCACATAGTTTTATTAAATCTTCCGGATCCATTGATGGTCCAGCTTTAACGCCGATAGGGTTGTTAATGCCTCTCATATACTCAACATGAGCACCATCAAGTTGGCGCGTTCTATCACCTATCCAGAGCATATGTGCAGAGGTGTCATACCAATCGCCGGTAGTAGAATCTTTTCTAGTAAATGCTTCTTCATAAGGGAGCAAAAGAGCCTCATGAGAGGTATAAAAATCGGTCTCACGTAGAGTTCTATGCGTTTTGGATGTAATACCGCATGCCTCCATAAACTTCAATGATTTGCTAATCTCCTCAGCTAAATCTTCATATTTTTTGCTTATCTCACTCTGATGCGTAAAATCCAAATTCCATTGATGAACTTTATGCAAATCGGCAAAACCGCCGGTTGCAAACGCACGTATAAGATTTAGCGTTGCAGCAGATTGGTTGTATGCTTTTATCATTCTTTGAGGATTTGGGGTGCGTGCTTCGGGAGTAAAATCAACACCATTTATGATATCGCCACGGTAAGCATCTAGCGTTACTCCGCCTATTGTCTCTGTGTCACTTGAGCGAGGTTTTGCAAACTGACCTCCAACGCGCCCTACTTTTACCACAGGAACGCCCCCCGCATATGTCATAACTACTGACATCTGAAGAATTGCTTTAAACGTATCACGAATATTTGTGGCATGAAACTCGCTAAAACTCTCAGCACAATCCCCGCCTTGAAGTAAAAAAGCCTTCCCCTCAACAACATTTGCCAACTGACTTTTAAGCGAACGAGCTTCACCTGCAAAAACAAGCGGCGGATACTCTTTTAACTCTGCTAAAACTCTGTTTAATTCATCACTATTTGTATATGTCGGTTGCTGCACAATAGGCTTTTGCTTCCAACTAGAAGGTGTCCAAATACTCATGTATAAAACCTTTTTAATATATATTTAAAATATTTTTTGAAATTTTACATTATAATACCTAAAATCGCACTGATTGCCTTTTTTAGACCTAATAAAAAAATATAAAAGCTTTTTTTTATGCTTAGGTATGTATAATGCAACATATTTTTTATGGATATGTGATTATGAAAAAAAACGATTTAAAAGCACTAATCGAGGAGATTTATGAAAATCTACTTGAACGTATTAATATGGAGAAAAAGGCAACTAAAGGGCAGGTTGTTGGCTATCTAAAAGATGCTATAGAAGTTGTCTCCAACATAAACGACGAAGATATCGACTCCATAGAACATGCCAAAGAAGCTTTTAATAACTCCTACAAAGAGATTGTAAAACAGAGTTTAACCTCTTACAAAAACACTAATGATAAATTTGGAGAACTTTCGCAGCTCAATAAGCAAACAATAGAAAAATATAGTGACAAGAGTATAAATCTAGAGGTATTTGCAAATAAATTCAATGAAATTCAATCTTTTATGACAGATGAGGTCAAAAAAGCCAATGAAGTAATTTCAGAGCTTTCACAGAAAGTGAAGATGCTAGAGCAAACTTCGAATCTTGACCCTCTGACAAAAGTTTTAAATAGAAGAGCCCTTATCTCTTATCTAAAAGGGGTGTGCTCTGACAAAAGCATACCGTACAAACTGCATGTCCTAATGATTGATATAGATAACTTTAAATCTATAAACGACAATTACGGTCATATAACTGGAGATAAAATTCTTGTTTTCATTGCAAATATTTTAAGAAAAGCCTTAAGAGATGGGGATAAAATTTTTAGATTTGGAGGAGAAGAGTTCACGGTAGTGCTAAGTCGTAACAACGATGAGCAGTCTAATGCTATAGCAGAAAGGTTGTTGAAACTAATCAGCTCAAACAATCTCATCTACATGGGGCACAAAATCTCTATTACAGCAAGTATAGGGATGACAAAATTTCTAGAAAATGACACCCCAGACTCTCTTATAGGCAGAGCGGATAAAGCACTCTACATCTCCAAAAACAGTGGAAAAAACATGGTATCTAAGGTTTGTGAATAATGGAATTTAATTATTTTGATATTATCGTATTGATTATAGTTCTTTTTTTAGGGCTTAAGGGGATTATAAACGGTTTTTTTAAAGAACTATTCGGTCTTTTGGGAATTATCGGCGGTATATTTATAGCATCTCGCGTAGGCAAAGATGTAGGAGAACTCATCAGTGATGCTGTTTTTAAGTTTGAAAATAGCGCCGCTATCGATTTTACGGGCTTTTTAGTTACGCTTATACTTTTTTGGCTTTTGATGGTTGTTGTCGGGCTCATTTTTAAAAAACTTAGCTCCCTAAGCGGACTTGGCATATTTGACAAATTATTGGGATTTGTCTTTAGCGCAAGCAAGTTTTTTCTTATTGCTGCCGTGATTGCATACGCCGCTTACAATATTAAAGCCATGAGAGCAAGTATTGACTCGATAATGCAAAATAGTTTTGTTTTTCCTGTATTGGTAGAGACCGGGAGTGTTATTATGAAACTTGACCCGATTGAAATTTCTAACGATATAAATGAAACCATACAAAAGAGCACAGAAGCTCTACAAGAGAGTGTAAGCAGTAATCTTATAGATTCATCAATAAAGATTGTAGATGATGCTACAAAAAAGATAAGCCAAAACATAGAACAAAATTTATCTCTCAAGAAGGATCAATAATATGTCTGAAATTATTACCGACTTTAATGACAAAACAGTTGCATATAAGCAGTTGCTTAAAAATTTCAAAGCACTTTTGAAAAAAAATAATCTAAAGTTTACGATTCAAAGAGAAGTTATTTTAGAGACTCTTTATAACTCAGATGAGCATCTAACGCCGGAATCTCTTCATAATCTTATTCAAGAGAAATTTCCGGATTTAAAAACGGGGATTGCCACAGTATACAGGACGCTCTCTCTTTTAGAGGAATCAGATATGGTTACCTCTTTATCTTTTGGCGCGCAGGGGAAAAAGTATGAACTTGGCGCCAAACATCATCATGACCACTTTATATGTACTCTCTGCGGAGCTATAACAGAGTTTGTTGATGAACAGATAGAAGAGAGACAGCATAAAATTGCCGAGGAACTTGGATTTTTGATGCATGATCACTCCATGCAAATTTATGGCATCTGTAAAAAGTGCCAAAACTAGCAACTGTAATATTTACATAAAAAAATAAAGGAAAAACTATTGGTTTTTGATAATAAACTTATACAACAAAGAATTGACAAAGCAGAACTTCTTAAAAAAGAGGGAATAAACCCATACTCTAATGACTCAAAAAGAAATACAACAATTGAAAAATTTTTAAATGTCAATACAGACATTGTTCATAAAGAGGACAAAAGAGATGAGAAACGTAACTACACCCTAAGCGGTCGTATAAAGTTTTTTAGAGTTATGGGAAAAGCAAGTTTTATAAAGATTGAAGATGAGAGTGGAATGCTCCAAGTCTATGTGACAAGAGATAATTTTCCAGAGGGTTTTTACAACGATATTTTTAAGAAAAATATCGAAGTCGGCGACATTGTAGAAGTTTCAGGTTATCCGTTTGTAACGGGACAAGGAGAACTTTCTCTTCACGCTAATGATTTAAGACTCTTAACAAAAGCTATCTCCCCGCTTCCTGAAAAATTTCACGGTATAACGGATAAAGAGATTAGATACAGAAAAAGATATCTCGACCTTATTATGAACGCGGATGTTCGCAAAACATTTAAAATTCGCTCAAAAGTTATCTCTCTTACTCGCCGTTTTTTCGAAGACAAAGGCTTTTTAGAGGTTGAAACTCCTATGATGCACCCGATAGCCGGCGGAGCAAACGCAAAACCGTTTGTTACACATCATAATGCATTAGGAATTGACAGATACTTAAGAATAGCGCCCGAACTTTATCTAAAAAGACTTATTGTAGGTGGTTTTGAAGCTGTATTTGAGATAAACCGCAACTTTAGAAATGAGGGGATGGATGCTACGCACAATCCTGAATTTACCTCTATTGAATTTTATTGGGCATACAAGACATATAAAGATCTTATAGAAATCACGAAAGAGTATTTTAGGTATCTTTTTGATCATTTAAATCTTCCAACACAGCTCCCTTACGGAGATATGGAAGTTGACTTTGGCAAGTTTAGCGAGGTGCCCTTGATAGAGTCACTCTACACTATCGGAGATGTTCCCAAAGAGATAGTAGACGATAAAAACAAAATCATCGAATTTTTAAATAGTAAAAATATTCAAGTCAAAAACACTCTAAGTTTAGGTCAACTTCAAGGCGAACTTTTTGATGAGTTTGTTGAAGAGAAACTTATCAACCCTACTTTTATTACAGAGTATCCGGTTGACATCTCTCCTCTTGCTAGAAGAAGCGATAAAAACCCTGAAATCACAGAGCGTTTTGAGCTTTTCATTGCAGGACGCGAGATAGCAAACGCATTTAGCGAGTTAAATGATCCGGTTGATCAATATGAGAGATTTAAAGCTCAAGTTGAGTCAAAAGAGAGCGGCGATGACGAAGCGCATGAGATGGATTTGGATTTTGTAGAAGCGCTTAGCTATGGCATGGCACCGACTGCAGGACAAGGCATAGGAATAGACAGACTGGTTATGCTTTTAACAAATGAGCACTCAATAAGAGATGTTCTGCTGTTTCCTGCGATGAAACCTGTATATGCAGAAGAAAAACATGAGGAATCTTCCCCGCAAGCGTAGCTAAAAGAGTTACTTCTTTTAGTATTTTAAATTACATTAAAAAAAGGAATTATATTACAATGAGTTTTTTAAAAGAGTTCGATAAAGAGATATTTGATTTATGCGAAAAAGAGTTAGAGCGTCAGAGTGACCACTTAGAGATGATAGCATCTGAAAACTTTACGCTTCCTGCTGTTATGGAAGCTATGGGCTCAGTTTTTACGAACAAATATGCGGAGGGTTATCCGGGTAAACGTTACTATGGCGGCTGTGAGTATGCTGATGGTGTTGAGCAGTTGGCGATTGATAGAGCATGTAAGCTATTTGGATGCAACTATGCAAATGTTCAGCCACATTCAGGCTCTCAAGCAAATGCAGCCGTTTATGCAGCTCTTTTAAAAGCAGGAGACAAACTCTTAGGTATGGATTTAAGTCATGGCGGGCACTTAACTCATGGTTCAAAACCGAGTTTTTCAGGTCAAAACTACTCAAGTTTTACGTATGGGGTTGAGCTTGATGGTCGCATGAATTATGATAAGATTATGGAGATTGCTAAAGCGGTTCAACCAAAAATCATAGTTTGTGGTGCATCTGCTTATGCCAGAGAGATTGACTTTAAAAAATTCCGTGAAATTGCCGACGCGGTCGGAGCTATAATGTTTGCCGACATCGCCCATGTTGCAGGACTTGTAGCTGCTGGCGAGCACCCTAGCCCGTTTCCTCATGCACATGTTGTGACTACAACTACGCATAAAACTCTAGCAGGTCCTCGTGGCGGTATGATTATGACGAATGATGAGGAGATAGCTAAAAAAATCAACTCCGCAATTTTTCCTGGTATTCAAGGCGGACCACTTGTTCATGTTATAGCTGCAAAAGCGGTAGGTTTTAAATATAACCTCTCTGCTGAGTGGAAAGATTACGCTAAGCAGGTAAAAGCAAACGCAAAAATTCTAGGTAAAGTTCTTGTAAAAAGAGGCTACGACTTAGTAAGTGGCGGAACTGACAACCACTTAGTTTTATTATCATTTTTAAACCGTGAATTCTCTGGTAAAGATGCTGATATCGCTCTTGGAAATGCAGGTATTACTGTAAATAAAAACACGGTTCCCGGGGAGACAAGAAGTCCATTTGTAACCTCTGGTATCCGCATAGGAAGCCCAGCGCTAACTTCAAGAGGCATGAAAGACAAAGAGTTTGAGTTTATTGCAAATAAAATCGCAGATGTTCTTGATGATATTAACAACACAGAGTTACAAGCAAACGTAAAAAAAGAGCTTAAAGAGTTGGCTCAAAATTTTATCGTATATAATCAATCAACATATTAAGGAAACAAAATAGAGATGACGGCAGCAGATTTAAATCTTATAAAAATTGTAAACGACCACTACTGGATTAAGAGAGATGAAGTAGTTGAAAAGATTTTATTCAAGGGACGTACATTTTACAATAAGTTTGAAAAAGTAAACGCTTCACTCTCTCAAGCTCTTATAAACCAACATATTAAAGGTGAGATAACCATAGCTCACTCTTTAATTAACAAACATAATAAAGTTGAAAATATAGTAATTGACTACAACGGAAGAGATCCTGAGCGTTTTTACCATAAGGCGCAGCTTCTTCTTCGTGAAGAGGGTTTTATAAATTTTACGGCTTATAAAACAAACACCGAGGGGCATCTTCATGTTTATATTCACAAAGGTCATACAGAGCTTCAAGAGGCTATCCAGCTTGGCAAAATGATTAGCATGAAACTAGCGGCAAAACAACCAAAGCAGTGGAGAATGTTCCCAAACTCGGATATGCCAGATGAGTACAATATTTTGACATTACCGTATGAAATCTATGCAAAAGAGCGTGGAGCTTCTTGGTCAAAGCACATGTAATGCTCTTTTGTAAATAGAATTTAGATTTAAAAATAGCGAGAATAAACAAGTTTTTGGTATTATTAGGGCAAGAGAGTTACTAAGGAGAAGTTATGGAAGAAAAAAATGAATTAAATGATATTATCTTAAATAAAAACAGTTCCTCTGTCGGCAATAAAAAGATTATTTTAGCAGTAGCAATTTTAGGAGTTGTTCTAATAGTTGTTGTGATGCTGATGAATACTCTTGCATCAAACGGCACAAACAATCTGCCGCAAGCTGTTCTTCCTCCTGAGCCGCAAAAACAGGTTAAAGCTCAAACAGACGAGCCTCTTTTTGAAGAGGTTGATGTTGTTAAAGAGTCTGCACCGGAGAGTTCGTCACTAGATGTAATCGCTCAAAAATTAAAAGAAGAGAGCACGAAAGAGAATACTGAAGAGATAAAACAAGAGATTGTTCAAAGCACTATAAAAACACCAACACCAAAAACAGTAGAAACAAAAAAGAAAGTTGCCGCGCAACCTAAAACAACTGCTCCTTCAGCTACGGGTGAGTTTTATATTCAAGTCGGCTCCTTTGCAAAATATGAACCAAATAAAAAATTTTTAGACTCAATTTTAAATTTGGGTTATAAATATAAGTTTCACAAAGTAACCATTAACTCAAAAACATTAAACAAAGTTTTAGTTGGTCCTTTTAATAGTGAAGCTGAAGCAAGAAAAGCGTTGACCTCGGTTAAGAGTTCTGTTGAAGCAGGTGCTTTTTTAACTAAGATATAGCCACAATAAGGTTTTTTTTGATTTACTCTAAACAATTTATACAAGATCAACTTGCTCCTATCGCTGTTTATGCAAAATTAAAGACGATTTTTAAAGATGAAATCTCCTATCTTTTTGAGAGTGCTGGGCAGAGTGAGGGAAATTACAGCTTTATCTGCATAGGTGCCAGAGAAAGGGTGCAGTATGCAAATGACCAGACACTCTATACAGATGCAGACGGTATTTTGTCCATTAAAGATGAGTCCCCTTTTACATTTTTAAAAAACTACTATAAAAATATAGACACTGCACTCTATAAAAAAGCTTCAACTGAATTAAAAGTAGGCTATGTTGATGGTTTTATAGGCTACGTTGGTTACGATATGGTTAAAGTATTTGAGCCAAAGCTCCATGCAGTAATGGACGGCTTGACAGATGAGCTTAATACTCCAGATTTAGATCTTATCCTTCCTAAAATAATCCTTGTATATTCTCATAAAAATCATCAACTCACTTTAATAAGCACCCTTAAAGAGATAAGTGAAAAATTTGAGATGATTGAGAGCGAACTCAAAGGCTCCTATGAATATATCAATATGAAAAGAAATATTGGAGAGGACAAAGGAACTTTTGCTCATACCAAAAAACAATTTTTCAAAATGGTTGATGCCTCAAAAGAGATGATAAGAAGCGGCGACGTTTTTCAGATTCTTATGACAAACCGCTTTACAAGAGAGATAAAAGTTGATCCGTTTAGCTTCTACAGAGTTTTAAGGACAAAAAACCCCTCTCCTTACATGTTTTTAATGGAGTATGAAGATTTTAATATTGTCGGAAGCTCGCCTGAAGTCATGGTTAGGCTCACTGGCGGAGAACTATTGCTTCGCCCGATTGCGGGAACTCGCAAAAGAGGAAATACCAAAGAGAGAGATAAGGAGTTAGAAGAAGAACTTCTAGCTGACCCTAAAGAGCTCTCTGAACACCTTATGCTAATAGACCTCGGTAGAAACGATGTAAGCCGTGTTGCAAAGACTGGAAGCGTAAAGGTTGAGGACATGATGCATATTGAGCGCTTTTCACATGTAATGCACATAGTCTCAGACGTTACGGCAACGCTTGCGGATGATAAAGATATGTTTGATCTATTTATGGCAACATTTACTGCAGGAACTATGACGGGTGCTCCAAAGATTAGAGCGATGGAGCTTATAGCAGAACTTGAAGGACTTAAGCGCGGCTTTTACAGCGGAAGCGTAGGATACTTTGGATTTGATGGAAATATGGATAGCGCTATTACCATAAGAACTGCTCTTGTAAAAGATAACAAAGTTGTTCTACAAGCAGGTGCGGGCGTTGTTGCTGATAGCCAGAATGAGCTTGAGTATCTTGAAGTTAAAAACAAACTCGGCGCTCTTGTCGCTTCACTTGAAGACCTAGACGAGAAATAAGACAAATGAAGTTGTTTGCCATCTTTGGTAATCCTGTTGCGCACTCCCGCTCTCCTCTTATGCACAACAGCGTATTTAAAAATCTAAACTACAAAGCTTGCTACATGAGAGTTCATCTTCAAGATGGCTCAAAACTCAGAGAGACTTTTTTTGCCCTAAAACTCAAAGGCGCTAATATAACTGTTCCGCATAAAGAAACAGCGTATGAGGCTTGTGATGAAGTCAGAGGCTTTGGGAAAAAAATCGGTGTTGTAAATACTATCATTAATGAAAATGGTCGTCTTATCGGCTACAACACTGATGCCGATGGTTTTATGTTTGCCATAAAAGAGTTTGGCACTATGAAAAACATTCTACTTCTAGGTGCCGGCGGAACCGCAAAAGCACTAGCATCAAGATTTATTCAAGAGAGTATAAAAGTGACTGTTTTAAACAGAAGTGCTTCAAGGCTTGCATATTTTAAAGAACTTGGTTGCAGTTGTTTTACATGGAATGATTTTTCAATCGGAAATTATGATTTAGTCGTAAACACAACAAGCGCGGGACTAAAAGATGAAGAACTTCCTGCTCCAAAAGAGATAATAGAACCAGTTTTAAACAATACCTCTTTTGCCGCTGATGCCATCTACGGAAAACTGACACCATTTTTGAAAATGGCAAAAGAGAAAAATATAATATACAAAGATGGTGCCGATATGCTTTTAGGACAAGGCATCCTGGCAAATGAGCTTTTTGTCGATTATGAACTAAAAACCGAAGATATTAAAACTTACATGTCAAGAAGTTTTGAACTCTAAAGCAGCAGTGCCCTACTCCACGCTCAAGCAAAAATTAAATTTTAACTCTTTTGTAAAGTTTTTCATAAACATTAAAGATAGATGCTGAAGCGTATAGTCAACTCCTGATTCGCTTTGACTTACCGTGTAGTTTTTACAGATAAACACCTCAACTTCCTCTTCAAAAGAAAATCTTATGGTTTTTTTTAAATATAAATCAAAAATGCTCAAAGTTTTTGTACGAAAAGTCATATCTTCTTCTAAGGGCAGATTATTTATTTGCAACGCATCATACATAGCAAAATGGAGGTTCCACTCATTTGCATAGACCAGACTTCTCTGGGCATCACCCTTTATCTCAACATCACATAAAAGATTGTTTTTATCTAGCACATAGCTTTTAATAAGTTCCGCTTCAGTCTCAAGAATCTTGCCTCTGCACTTAAAAATAGTCCCCTTTTCATCTACGCTCTCATACGCCGAGTTAACAAAAGTGCCGTGCTGTAAAAATCTGTTTGTTTTAAAACTCTCTATATTCAAAGAGTTGTCGCTAATATGGTCAAGATTGGAGTATTTTTGATATCTGTCTATATATATCTGCTTATTTTCTCCTGCTGTAAAAACATTACCGTGAATTGTTTTTATCTTGGAATCATCTTGCTTTTGATGTTCATTTTGTGTTTGAGAGTGATATTTTTCAGCTCTTCTAGTGAGCGTATTTAGCAGATTGAATTTTTCATCTCTTATGTCAAGTTCAACCATGCTCGCTCCGTAATTTGGTTTAATGATAGCCAAAAGCTCGTTGCTGCTTAACTTATACTCATCATATCCATCAAAATCTATATCAACTATCTCAGCATCTTTGCTTTTTAAAATATTTTCGCACTCTATAATATACCTATAAGCCGTATCTCTAAGGCTAGGCAGATAAATCCCGCCGAACACCCCGTGCCACAACACATCATTACACTGCGCCTTATATAAGCACTCTAAATAGTTCTTATCATCTATCTGTTTTTTTGAAAGTCCCAGCACCCGCTTGTGTATCCAGTTGCTTTGTGGATATTTGAGAAAAAAGTTTTTCCATATTCCGCCTCGCGAACTTTGCTTCTCATCAAGAGCAGACCACTCGCCCATCTCCTCATAAGAGAGTGTTGGCAAATATACAAGTCCTAATGCCCTGTTTGTCTCAAAAAACTCCCTGTAGGTTTGAGTCTCAATTATAGTGCTTGAGGTGCAGAGCTCAAAAAAATCCTTTAGCCACCCATTGGTATAACATAAATCATAAGTCTGCGGCCATATACCGAATTTCTCGCCATCATCAAAGATAATAGCTCCATTGCTACCCTCTTTTGTTGTGGCAATCGACAAAAGCTGCTCTTTGACATAATCTATATCGTTAAAAGGAATAGAGTATCTCAAAGATTTGCTTATTGGAAATAACGCTATCTTATGAGAGTTGTTTTCTGTCAAAAAGTACCCTTGGAGATTTTGCGTAATGCCGTTTGCTATGAGATGATAATCATCAACAATTACATACTTAATGCCGCATAGACTCAAATCAGATATTATAGAGTCGTCCCAAACCCTCTCTGTAAGCCACAAACCAGTTGGTATTTGATTGAAATTTTTCTCTATAAATATATTTAATTTTTGAATTTGAGCTATTCTGTCACTAGAGGAAATAGAGGCTAAAATCGGCTCGTAAAAACCGCCACTGAAAAACTCTATCTGGTTTGAGAGGTTTTGCATAAGGAGGAACAACTCTTTATCATTTTTTTTGATAAATTCCAGCAGCCAGCCGCTAAAATGTACAGAGCATTTAAAATCAGGAAATAGTTTTAATGTTTGAAAAAAAGGTTTATAAGCTTTAGTTATAGCATTAAAGAGCACTTCATCAAAATTATCAACCGGCTGATGCGAATGAACCCCAAAAAGTAATTTTGTTTTTTTCATCATATAATCCTAAATAATATTTGACAATATTACCCTAATTAAGTTACAATAAAACAGACAACGAAGAAAAAGAGAGATTAAATAAAAGGTTATTCTCTTCTGTTTCACAATTGCTTCACACTTTTTTGTTAGTATTACTATAGAAGGATTTAAATCATGAAAGCAATTGTTTTAGCAGGAGGATTCGGGACAAGAATCCAACCTCTTACCAACACTATTCCAAAACCCATGTTGCCAATTCTTAATGCTCCCATGATGGAACATATTATCATAAAGCTCAGAGATGATTTAGGTATAAAAGATATAGCTGTTTTGCTCTATTTTATGCCTGAGGTTATAAAAGAGTATTTTAAGGATGGCGAAGATTTAGGGGTAAATATAACCTACTTTTTACCGGATAATGATTATGGAACTGCTGGTGCCGTCGGGTTTGCTAGAGATTTTTTAGATGAGACCTTTATAATCGTCAGCGGGGATTTGGTAACTGATTTTAAATTTAGCAAAATCTATGAGTTTCACAAACAAAAAAAATCAAAACTCACTATCGCTTTAACTCCCGTAAAAAATCCTTTAGAGTTTGGCGTAGTCATAGCAAACAAACAGGGTAAAATTGAGAAATTTTTAGAAAAACCTAGCTGGGGGGAAGTTTTTAGCGACACTATAAACACCGGCATATACATCATTGAGCCTGAAATATTGGATTTTATACCCAGAGGAGAAAACTACGATTTTGCAAAAGACTTATTTGTGCATCTTATGGCAAGTAATATTACACTCTGGGGCTGCCATATAGAGGGATATTGGAGAGATGTGGGAAATCCGCAGAGCTACCGCGAAGTCTATCAAGATATATTTGAGGGCAAAATAGCACTTCCGATAAAAGGCAAAAAAACAGTATATCCAAAAGGGGTTCTTTATCTCGAAAAAGGCGCATCCGTAGATAAAAGCGTTCAAATAAAAGGCTTAGTGGTTCTAGGAAAAAATAGCAAAATAGAGGGTTTGTGCAAACTCAACAACTCAATTTTGGGTAAAGGGTGTACTCTTGGCGAGGAGGTCAGCCTGAGCAATACCATCTTTTGGCAAGGATGCAGTGTCGGTTCAAAAACAAATATACACAACGGCGTAATTTGCAATGATGTAAAAATAGATAAAAAAGTAAAAGCAAAACATGGTGTCATAATAGCCCAAAATTGCACAATTTATAAAAATGTATCATTTCTAAAAGATGTAATGGTTTGGCCAAATAAAATAATAGAGCAAAACTCTATAATTAGCAACAATGTTATCTGGATGGATAAATATAAATCTTCCATCTTTGAATCAGGCAGTGTTGCAGGAAGAGCAAATATAGAACTCTCATGTGAACTCTGTATCAAACTAGCCGAAGCGCTGGGCTCTATCTTACCTGTGGGCAGCAATGTTTATCTGTCGCGTGATTATCATAAGGGTTCAAGAATGCTTAAGCGTGCTTTTTTAAGCGGGCTTCTTTCCACCGGAATAAATGCGGTAGATGCATCAATCATACCCTCTGTTGTAATGAGATACAATCTCTCGACTCAAGATGATATAATCGCCGGTGTTCACTTTAGACAATCGGCAAAAAATCAAGAGGAGATTGAAATCCTATTTTATACCAACGAGGGTTTTTATATAGATACAAATTTGTCAAAAAACATAGAGAGAATATTTTTTAGAGAAAATTTCAGAAGAGTAAAATCTGATCAAATCGGGGATATTTACAAAGACACCGAGACAAATACGAAATATATAAATGCCATCAGAGAAAAAATAGACACCAACCTATTTAAAAACAGAGATATAAAAATAGTAACCGATTTGATGTTTGGTTCAACCTCAAAAATTTATCCAAATATCTTAAACAGTCTTGACATAGAGTTCATCCTCTTAAATGCATACAGAGATGATAAACAGTTGCAAAAGCTGCCATCCGTCATCAAAAGAGCGCACTGTGAAGTCGGCAAAATTGTAAAATCATTAAAGTTTGACTGCGGTATCTTGATATATCCAAACGGTCACAAGCTTCAATTTATAAGCAATGACGGAACTCTGGTAAAAGACTATATAGCTCTTCTGGCACTGCTTAGTCTGCTGGATTTCAGCGATACCTTAATAAAAAAAATCTTTCTGCCGGCTTGGGCACCTGATTTTATAACTTACAAACATCTTGATATCTCAAGGGATAAAGCTTGCGGATTAAAAGCGAAGCAGCTCAAAGACTATAATCTTATAGCAGACACCGACGGATATTTTGCATTTAGTGAGTTTTCCCTAAATACTGATGCGGTTTTTTCAAGTTTTAAATTTTTGGAGCTTCTAATACAGAACAAAACAACTCTCAGCGCTGTTATAGATACGCTGCCAAACTTTGCCTACAGAGGCGAAAACATAGCGTGTTCAAACGCTCTTAAGGGTAAGATGATGAGAAAGTTTTTAGAAGAGTCTAAAGACAAAAAAAGCTCTCAAGCTGACGGTGTTAAGATATGGGTGAGTAAAAATGAGTGGATTTTAATGGTTCCTAATGAGCATCAAGAGTTTTTAAACATTTATATTCAGGCAAAAGATGATAAAAATGCAGAGAAGATTTTCAACGAATACAAAACAAAAATTGACTTATGGATGAACAAATAGATGGTTTACTTAAATTTTATCTGGCATATGCATCAACCTTACTATAGAGACAACCTATCGGGCAAAACAAAGATGCCCTGGGTCTTTTTACATGCTATTAAAAATTATTACGACATGCCTTATATGCTAAGTCTAAATCCAAAGATAAAAGCAACGTTCAATCTAGTTCCCTCTTTGATAGAGCAGATAAATCACTACATAGACGGCAATGCAAATGATGAACTTTTAGATATTTTATCACTAGATGCAAGTACGCTTAGTGATGATGAACTGGATATTTTAAACAGATATATTTTTCTCTCAAATGAAAAAAATATGATTCAACCGTTTTGGAGATATAAAGAGTTACATCAAAAATTTAAAAGTTCACAAATGGGGATGAAAATATTTGACAAAAATGAGATTGAAGATGCTCAAGTACTGTTTTTACTCTCTTGGTGCGGAAACTATCTGAAAAAAAACAACGCAACAGTTAAAAATCTTATTTCTCAAGGGGCAAACTTTACGCATCAACAAAAGTTGGAGTTGATTCATGAACTTATAAAGTTTTTGCCAAATATTATAAAATTATATAAACAACTTTTTTCACAAGGACAGATAGAGCTCTCAACTTCACCCTACTACCACCCTATTTTACCCCTGCTTATAGATATAAACAGTGCAAAAGATGCAAACAGCACTATGAACCTGCCAAATATTCCAAACGATACATTCAAAGAGTTTAGTGAACCGCAAGTCACAAAAGCTGTAGATTTTTTTGAACAAACCTTCGGCACAAAACCAAACGGTTTTTGGCCATCTGAGGGTGCTATAAGTGAACAGACAGTTGAGCTTATTGCAAAACATGGCATTAAATGGGTTGCGAGTGATGAAGAGGTTTTATATAAAAGTATAAAAAATCACACTAAAGACAAGCTCTATAACCTTTACCGCCATAAAAAGTTTAAAACTCTTCTGTTTTTTAGAGATAAACATATAAGTGACTTAATTGGGTTTGAATACTCTAAAATTGCTCCCCAGATTGCCACGCTTGATTTTGCGGATAAAATGAAAAAAATTCAATCCTACAGTAGCAGAGACTATCTTGTATCTATTATTTTAGACGGCGAAAATGCTTGGGAATTTTATCCAAACAACGGTGAGGATTTTTTCAGAGAACTATATAAAACATTGCAAGACAACGACTCGTTTGTACAAACTATTCTGCCCAGTGAAGCTATAAACTTAAACTTAGAGGAGCTTCCACTTGAGTACATACAAGCGGGCAGCTGGATAGATGCAAACTTTAATATCTGGATAGGAAAGCCGCAAAAAAACAGAGCTTGGGAGCTTCTTGCATCTTCAAAAGAGGATTATATAAAAAATAGCGCCTTCTTAAGCCCACAAACAAATCAAAAAATCTTAGATGAATTTGCCGTTGCTCTTGGAAGTGACTGGTTTTGGTGGTATGACGATGACCACTTCACAGCACTAAAACCACTTTTTGATGAACTCTTCAGAGCACATCTTCAAAATATATATACTCTGATGGGGCTAAATATTCCCCAAATAGTAACACACCCCATAGTTCCAAAAAACGAGATAGTGCTTGCAGAATATGGTGCTATGCATCAAGCGAGTGATTTTAAATCTAGAGAGTCAGAATTTAGATACTGCAAGCTTACCAAAAGATGGGTACTTTTTGCTCCAAAAAGGTCGGACAGACCAAATAATTTTATAAAAAAACAGATTCCCTTAGATGAGTGCGTCTGCCCTTTTGACGCGGAAAATGAGCATCTTACACCAAAAGAGATTACAAGAATCGGCGGGGGCAAAGAGTGGAGAGCAAGAGTAGTCCCAAATCTTTACAATGTTTTATCTACAGATATATCACCCATCGGAAAAAAGGATGATTATTTTGATCTCTTTAGCGGATTTGGAGCTCATGAGGTTATTATAGAGACACCAAAACATGATCTTGAAATGTTTGACTACTCTTTGCAAGAGTTTATTGACTACTTGCAAATATCAAAAGAGAGGATTGCAAGTTTAAGATATGACACACGGCTTGCCTGCTCCATTTTGTTTAAAAATCATGGACAACAAGCCGGTGCTTCGCTTAGTCATAGCCATTCACAGATTATTTCTATGCCGTTTTTGCCGACTGAGACTACCCAGGAAATAGAGTATAAAAAAGAGTATCATAAGAGATACAAACGCGCACTCTTAGATGATTTGGTGTATGAAGAAAAACAGTATGAACAAAATATAATATTTGAAAATGAGTCGTTTATCTGTTACGCACCCTACGCTTCAAGTTTTGCATATGAAGTCAAAATTGTTGCAAAAGACAAATATTCTTCTATGATAGAGTTTGATGAAAATACACTTTTAAATCTAGCAATATCTTTAGAGTTGATTTTTAAAAAGTATAAAAATGTTCTAGACTATTTTTCATTTAATATGGTTTTTAAGAATCATCCATACGAAGAGTATAGCGAGAACTCAAAAGATTACTTTAGGTTTTGTGTAAATATTTTTCCAAGACTTGGCGGAATTGCAGCATTTGAGATAGATTCAAAAATATATCTAAACAGTATTCTGCCTAATATTGCAGCCGGCAAACTAAGAGAGGTTTAAAAGGAGTTTTAATGAATATACTATTTGCTTCAAGTGAAATTTTTCCATATGCAAAAAGCGGAGGACTTGCTGATGTTGCGCAGAGTCTGCCTGCTGAACTTAAAAGAAATGCAAAAGTTTATACTATTATGCCTCTTTATGCATCTATAGAGAGACAGAGATATAATATCTGCTCTTGCGATTTTTCATTTAATATCCTCCTAAACAAAATCAATCACCAAATTGATTTGTACAAAAGAGAAGACAATGATTTTGAGTTTTTTTTATACAACCCTGTTTTATGCGACAGAGATGGTCTATATCATGATGAGCATGGCAAATTTGGCGACAACCATCTAAGATTTGGGATTTTTTCTTACGCTATTATTGAAACTATGTTGAGACTTAAACTAAAAATAGATGTTATACATCTCAACGACTGGCAAAGTGCTCTTGTTGCACTGTTGGCAAAAACGAAATACGCTCTTAGCCAAAAAATAGTTTTTACCATCCATAATCTTGCCTATCAGGGAATATTTCACAAAAGTGCTATAAATGAACTAGATTTAAGCTGGGAAGAGTGTTTTAAAAGTGATAGATTTGAGTATTTTGACCAAGTAAACTTCCTAAAAGCCGGTATTTTTTACAGCGATGTTATCACAACGGTAAGCCCTACTTATGCGCTAGAGATACAAACGCCCTCTTATGGCAACACTCTAGAAAAGATGCTTATTGCTAACAACCATAAACTCCATGGAATAATAAACGGTATAAGCTATGAGGTATTTAATCCCTCTACAGATGAAAACATATATACACATTTTGACAAACAGAGTTACGAGTTAAAACTAAAAAACAAAATAAAACTCTCAAAAGAGCTAAATTTACCCCAACCGCATCGCCCTTTGTTTATCTTTGTCGGTAGATTTACACCACAAAAAGGTGTAGATATGATTTTGCAGAGTTTACATCTTTTAAAAGATTTTGAGATTAATGTTGCTATTTTAGGAAACGGCGATAGCTATTACGACAATGTTTTTGCAAACTTGGCAAACATGTATCCAAATATTCACATTACAGCAGGATATAACGAAGGATTTGCAAGAAAGCTTTATGCGGCTGCCGATTTTTTGCTTATGCCCTCCACCTTTGAACCCTGCGGGCTAAATCAGATGATTATTATGAGATACGGAGGAATTCCTCTCGTAGCTAAAACGGGAGGACTTAAAGATAGCGTAATAGACTATACGGACACAGAGCATCATAGCAAAGAGATAGGAATAGGGGTTACTTTTGAAGAGTACAACCTATTTTGGTACATGCACGCTATCACAAAGGCAATCTCTTTGTATGCAAACCAAAAAAAGTATCTAAAATTTGCAAAGCATAACATGAGTGTAGATAACTCTTGGAGGCACTCTGCCAAAGAGTATATGAGGGTTTACAGATGAATCTATATATAGATTACGGCGGAACAAACTTTAGATACTCTTTTGATGAGGGTAAACTCTTTAACATAAAAAGCGATGATGTAGAGTTGATAGCCTTTTTAGAGACTCAGATAAATTTGCAAAAAGATATCAGAAAAATATTTATCTCCTTTGCAGGGCAGGTAAAAAACGGCAAAATTGTATCAGCGCCAAATATAAAGATACAAAATTTTGATTTGAAACAATATTTTTACGATAATTATAATATTGAGATTATTTTAAAAAATGACATAAATTGTGCCGCAATTTATGAACATTCAAGGCACAAGGACGCAGATGTTTTAGCTCTTCTTTATATAGGCACAGGTTTTGGAAGTGCCTTTGTTATAGGCGGTGAAATCTTAAGTGGCAAAGACAATATAGCCGGCGAAATAGGTCATATTCCCTTTAGAAAAAAGAATTTTATGTGCGGTTGCGGCAGGAGTGACTGCCTAGAGCTAAGCGTAAGCGGTAAAGTTTTTAAAGATGGCACATTTAATGATGCAAGTGAGGATGTAAAAAAAGAGTTTTTAGATGGCTTGGCTTTTGCATTTCACACTGTACTTAATCTGTTTGATCCAGACGTTTTTATTTTAGGCGGAGGCGTTGTAAAAAACAATCCATCTCTTTTAAATTTCCTAAAAGAGGAGTACAATAACAGCTCTTTTAGAGCAATTCGGGGGGATTTGAAAATATCTATTTCAGATATTGAGGATGCAAATATAGAAGGTCTAAAAATACTATCAAAAGGCTAAAGATGTCAAAATTTATATCATATAACATAAATGAAAAATACAACACAAGCGTAGCATACTTTTCAATGGAGTTTGCCATACATCAATCG
>NZ_JALNZY010000100.1 GCF_023229105.1 Sulfurimonas sp. | reverse complement strand
TCCCTACATTCTCAAGAATTTTTGCTATGTTTACATCATACTCATAAGTAGGGTCTTCTTCAACACAGATAGTCTCAAGCTCTGCAAGACGGTTGTTTACAGCATCATCTTCAAAGTCGCCTGTTGCGTAGATTATCTCTTTTTCTTTGATAGCATCATAGAGTCTTTTGTTTCCATAAAGAACAGCATCAGCAATAGTAAAATCTTCATAAGCATATTGATTTTGCTCTAAAACCCCGACTTTATTTGTTTTTGGGATTATAACTTCACCCTCATACTCTTTGATTTGACCGCTGAGAATTTTTAAAAAGGTTGTTTTTCCGGCACCGTTTGCACCGATTAGTCCATATCTTTTATGACGATCTAATTTAAGATTTATATCTTGAAATAGAACTCTATTTCCATAACGCATTATTAATTTTTGTACAGTTACCATAGTTTATCTCTCGCTTAGGCAAAATTTATATCTGCCTCTTATTTTTCGCGATTGTAACTAAATGTTGTTTAAAGCTTGATTTAGCCGTTATGCTATATTTTACTGTGCGGGTTATCCCAAAAATCAGCATCGGGTTTATTTTGATGAATATCTTTGAGGTATTTTTCTTCTGTTCTTTGAATCTCTGCTCTGATGAGATTTACTATAGCTTTTTGAGATGCAATAGGTTCAGGAAGTGTGCAATAATCTCCGTCTGTAAGTTCATCATTGAATCTTTTTTCATCAAAATTTTTCCCTAAATATTTTACTATATATCTAAGGTCTCTCTCTGCATTTCCAAGACAAGATGTCGCACCCGGGGATGGTGTCATGTTAAATATTAAGCCCTCTCCAGTATAGATAGAAGCCTCGCCAAGAAGAAGTTTTTGCTCATCTTTGTTTAGCACTTGTGGACGTACACCGCCAAAACCTTTGGCATATCTGAATTCATCAAGTTTCAAAGAGGGGACAATCTTTTGTGCATCTTTTAAAAAGAGGTATTTGTTTAAAAAAGGGACTTCAAAAAGAAAGTTTCTAAAGATATATTTGCGTATGTCACGCTCTTTTAGAAGTTTCCAAAGAGCCATGGCTATATTTTTATCAAATCTTAGAGTTTTGAAAAAATCCAAGTAAGTTCCCTTTTTGTAACGCTCAAGCTTTGGAAGCATCAAGGCAGTCGGACCAAATCGTGTATTTCCCTCTGCTAAAACGTCAGGGTCTCCATGAAGGGCTGCAAAAGGGAGTTTTGGATTTTGAATCATATAGACTTTGCCGTTTAGCATCTTTTCATTTGTAATATAAAAACTTCCGGCAACAGGGAGGCACCCAAGATTTAAGCCAAAGCCCATTTCATGTGCCAAAAATAGAGAATGCGCACCTGCATCTACAACGACAAAGTCGGCATAAAAGGTACTGTTTTTTGTTTTAACGACATATCCGCGTTTTTTACTTTTTTCAATTTTTTCTACTTTGGTATTTAAAAAAAGCTCCAGTTCTACATCTTTTTCTTTTTTTGCATTTTCTATAAAGGAGCTTGAGAGTTTTCCAAAATCAACCGTAGTCCACTGATCTTTAGTGCCTATAGCTACTATATCCTCCTTTCGTTCGTTGCCGTTTTCATCAAATACAACGCGAGGCTCAAGCTCCTTTAATCTCTCTTTATCCCAAACTTCAAGATATGGAAACAACTCAGAAAACTCCTCATAACGATGCAGTAGAAATTCAACCTCTTTTTTACCTACACCCAGAGCCATTTTTTGATGTGAAAAGATTATCCTGTTTTGATAATGGTGCCCTAGGCAATACTTCTCCACCATTTTTGCAGTACGTTTTGTGATTGCGGCTTTTTGAAGCGTATAATTTGTCTCAATATCCCCTACATGTATAGTTTGAGAGTTGCTTGTCGCGCAAGAGTTAAGAGTGGCAATGTCTTCATATTTTTCTATAACAGCGATGGACTTTATATCTGTATATCTTGCTAACTCATATGCTAGCGCCGTTCCTGATACGCCAGCTCCAACAATTATTACTTCAAAATTTTTAGTAGCCATTATAAATTACCGCCTCTTTTTAACTCTTTTTAGCTGTATTGTAGCGAATTTATTATAATATTTTATAATTTCTTAAGGATAGAGTTAACATGCAGATTAGAGAGTTAGATTTAAGAGAGCTGTTTAGTGTTTATGAGGTTCTCTCACAACTTCGTACCGAACTAGCTTATGATGAGTTTGAAGATCTTATATACGAGATGAGAAACATGGAGTATAAAATGTTTGGAATTATGGATGGTGAAAAGTTGATAACTTATGCGGGCGCTGCTGTTCAAACAAATCTTTATCACAAAAGACATCTTTTTGTTTTTGATTTAGTTACCGACAAGGAGTATAGAAGCAGCGGCTATGGAAAAATGATGCTTGAGTATCTGCATGATTATGCAAAGATGGGAATGTGTGAAAATATAGTTTTATCCTCAGGATTTAAAAGAGAAAAGGCACATGAGTTTTATGAAAAAAACGGTTTTGAGAAAAAAAGTTTTGTTTTTTTAAAGAGAGTTTGAGTTAGGCTTGTTTAAAGAGTAGGAAAAAATATAGAAAGTTTGCAGGTCATCATAGAGATGAAACCTGCAAAGTAAGACCTATAAAGGTGTTACGTTCTCAGCTTGAGGACCTTTTTGTCCTTCGCCTAGTTCAAAAGTTACCTTTTGACCTTCAGCTAAAGAGACGCGACCCGGTCCTGTTCTGTTTACTTGACGAAAGTGTACGAATACATCCTTACCGCCATTTTCTTGTTGTATAAAACCATAACCTTTTTCTTCATTGAACCATTTAACTGATCCGTCTAGCAATTCTGCCATGTTGGAGTACCTCTTTGGTAAAAATTCACTTCTTTTGGAAGTGGAGTCAAAATATAGGGGAGTCGTTTGTCTAGCAGAATATACTATAGATGAACTCACACACACAAATCTTTCATCAAGAAAATTATAGCAAAAGTTTTAATATTTGTGCATAAAAAGTAAAATTTCATATAAGTTAACTTTATGTCGATATATAAAGATACAAGAAAAGAGGAGGAATTTAAAATATGAAAATATCTTCAGAAAGTCAGGTTTTCGAGCCTGCAATAAAAAGTTCGTCAATAAAGCCGCTTTTTACAGAGAAAATATCAAAAGATGAAGCTTTAGAGATAAGAGAGCAGATTAGGCAAAATAGTAATGCTATAGCTTTTAACTCTGCTATTATTCAAGGCAGTGTCTCTAATGCAGAGGATAGTTTTGCAAAACAGCATGAAGATTTTCAAAGTTTTTTAAAAAATATCGGATATGACGGAAAACCGATAGCCGAGCTTTCAAAAGCAGAAGCATCAGAGCTTGTAAGCGAAGATGGTTTTTTTGGCATAGAGAAGACATCTGCTAGAATCGCTGACTTTGTAGTAAACGGAGCAGGTGAGGATGAGGCTAAACTTCGTGCAGGGCGTGAGGGAATGATTCAAGGATTTAAAGAAGCAGAAGCAATGTGGGGAGGAAAACTTCCAGAAATTTCACAAAAAACTATGGCAAAGGCTATAGAGACGGTAGATAAAGCAATGTATGATTTAGGCTTTTCTATAATTGATAAAGAAGTTTAATGCTTGAGTTTGTGCTGAAATATCAGCGTTGTCTGATATTATTTCACGCATAAAAGGAAAAAGCATGAAATATGAGTTAAAAGATGAGTTCATAGAACTTTATAAGCTTCTAAAAGTTTTGGATTTGGTTGATAGTGGAGCAGAAGCTAAAATGATTATAGCTGATGGTCATGTAGAGAGAAACGGCAGCGTTGAGCTGAGAAAAAGAGCAAAAATTGTTCGCGGGGATGTTATAGAAGTCGCTGATGCCAAAATAGAGGTTTTTTAATCTCTGCTATTTTGGCGCTAGAATAGAAATGAACTCACAAGACCTATTAGTCCACCAAAAACTCCGCCCCATACAATAAGCCATGAAAGATGCTCTTTTATGAGCTGTTGAACCATCTCTTTAACCATCACGGGTGTCAACTCATTTAATCTTATCTCTATAATATCCTCAATGCTTTTAATCATATCCTCGCTTAGGGATGAGTTTTGTAGATGATTTTGCAGGGTGTAATTAAAAGTTTCACTTTGTACTATTTTCACAACTGCATTTTTCATCTTCAAGGAGAAAGGCTCGCGAAGACTTTCTAACACGCTCTCCCCGCCAAACATACCCAGCATTCCGCCAAAGGAGGACTCCATAACTGTTTTGGTTAGCGCATCAAAAGCGGGAGAGAAGTCAGTTGTTTCTATGATTGGCACCAAATCTATCTTCCTCTTTTCATTTTTAAAGAAGTAGTCGAGCTGCTCTTTAGTAAAAAATTGACTCATCATAAGGTTTTTAATAGCCTCTTTAAAGGCTTCAAAACGTGCAGGAATTACACCAGAACCGTAAAGAAACGGCACTTTCTCAAACAGCATATGAATTGCAAGTTGATTTGTTAAAGCACCCGAGAGTGCAAAAAGCCCAGTGTATAAAATCATATTACTCATACTTGAGTCAATAAAAAATGATAAAACGACAAGAGTTGCAGCGAGTAGATTTGTGATAAAACTTTTATTTAGTTTCAATTTTTTGCCTTTATAAAAAAAAGTATCTTAAAAGCAAGATTATACTAAAATCTTCGACAATAAAATTTAATGGAACAGTTTATGAAACAAGAGAGCTATACACTTTTTAAAAACGCAGATACGCAAACAATTTTACAAACAATTGAGGCTGAGTTAAAAAATAGAAATGAGTCTCCTTTTTGGAGAGACAAGGTTGTGCCTTTTAGCGCTGCAATACTATCTATTTTAATTGCTCTAAGAGATGCAGATATGCTTTTTAATCCCGAAGGAGGGGTAGAGAGCGAACTTACTCCAGAGCTTTTTTTAAAGTGGAGTGATTTTGTAAGTTTAAAAACATTGGCTTTTACGATTCAAAAGTCAAACGAGGCGGGAGTTTTGCTTAGAACAAAACTAGATGCGGCAACATGTAACAAATACAGAAGCATTGATTTGAAAGTTTTGGGTGATTATTTGTCAAGATATACCGTAAATCTTGAAGAGGAATCTCTTGATTTTCCAATCTCGAACTACAATCTGCATCAAGGTGTAAGTAACGTTATAAAATCGCTTCTCTAAGAGAGATATATTGATTAAATTTATCGAATACTTTATTAAAAACTCCAGACTAAACTATGCTCTTTTAGCTTTTTTGGTTTTCATGGGAATATATGCTTATAAAAATATTCCAAAAGAGATTTTTCCTGATGTTGAACTTGACAAAATCAGCGTGCTAGGTTCCTACAAAGGAACGAGTGCCAATGTTATGGATAAAATGGCAGTTCGTGATATTGAGGATGAAATAAGCGATATTAGCGGTATCGATAAGATGGAAACCACTATAACACCGGGCGCTTTTGCAATACTTTTGACACTTAGCAATAACGCAAATAAAGAGATAACTCTCGGACGTGTAAAGGATGCTATTGCGCTTAGCAGGCAGTATCTGCCATCAGACATGAACGAACCTGTTGCAAGGCTACTTGATAAGACAAGATCTCTCATCCGACTTGCTATCTCCTCAGACACGCTCTTAATAGACGAACTAACGGTAATCGCACAAGATGTAAAATCTAAAATAACAAAGCTAAATAATATAAGCGAGGTTTTAATTCGCGGAGACTCTGATCAAGAGGTAGTTATTAAACTAAACTCAGAAGCTATTTTAGCGTATGAACTTTCGCACTCAAGCATTCAAAAAGCGATAGCAAACCTCTCTTATATTTTTCCCATCGGGAATATAGAGCAAAGGGGAAGTTTTGCATATGTATCTACGGCAAATAAAAAAGTAGATGCCAATGAGTATAAAGAGAGTATTTTAAAGATAGACTCAAAGTTTATAAAGTTAGGCGACATAGCTGAGGTAAGCGTTGAGTATCCGCAGACGGATACGCTTGCAACATACAACAATAAAAAAACAATCTCACTAGTTATCTCAAAGGGAGCAAGCGGAGATTCGCTTGTTTTGTCAAAAGAGCTAAGGGAGTATGTAAGGAGCATAGAAAAAAATTATGAGGGAGCTATTTTTGATTTTTATCAAGATAGTTCAAAGCCTGTAAAAGAGAGACTTGACACAATTATTTCAAATCTTATGCTTGGTTTGATCTTGGTCTTTTTTTCAATGTATATTTTGATAAATCTAAGAATTGCAATCATAGTAGCGCTTGGAATCCCTTTTTCCTTTATGATAGGGCTTTTGAGCATCTACTATATGGGTTACTCAATT
This sequence comes from Sulfurimonas sp., assembly GCF_023229105.1. GTDB lineage: Bacteria > Campylobacterota > Campylobacteria > Campylobacterales > Sulfurimonadaceae > Sulfurimonas. The sequence goes on along the minus strand of NZ_JALNZY010000100.1, from coordinate 40 downwards.
AACATAGTCTCCTTGCTTGGAGGACTTATTGTTATAGGTA
>NZ_JALNZY010000015.1 GCF_023229105.1 Sulfurimonas sp. | reverse complement strand
GTATAGTTATATCAGTCTATTTACTTGCTTAGTTTTCAATGATCTCAAACAATTTCAAAAGCTTCAACTCGAAGTCTCTCTACTCCTCTTTTACAAGGTCCCTTTGTTTGTGGAGGGGAATTATAGGCAAATCAAACTTAGTTGTCAATAGTTTTTTAAATGAATTTTAAAACTTTTTTTCAAGTGTTAAGTTTACTGCATTTTTTAATAAATTTCACCAATGCTCTTCTCTCTTAATATATGGCATGTTGCTATTTATTAACTCTTTATGTATAAAATTCTTAAACATACAAATATGTAAATTATTTTGTATTACATATATAAAGGAAAAATATGGGACTTTACAATCGTGATTATGCTAGGGGGAGCGCATCTGCATACAGCACTCAAGCTAGAAGTGATACGCAAATTGTATCTTTTGTAAAAGAGACTTACAAGCTGTTTGCTGCTTCAATGATGGCGGGTGCTGCTGGTGCATACGTTGGCGTACCTATGGCTGGGACTATAGCCGCTAATTTTTTCCCTCTGTTTATTTTGGAAATTGGACTCTTAATTGGGTTGCATTTTGTAAAACATAAGCCGGGTATCAACCTAGCAGTAATGTTTGGCTTTGTGTTTATGACAGGTTTAATGTTGGCACCTCTGCTTTCACATACCCTTGGGATGAACAATGGTGGAACAATTGTCGGGAATGCTTTTGCAATGACATCTCTTGTTTTTGGCACTATGAGCTTTTATGCTATTAAAACAACTAAGGATTTTTCAGGATATGCAAAACCGTTAATGATAGCGCTTGTTGTTATTGTTGCATTTTCTATTATAAATATCTTTTTGGGAAATCCACTAATGGCGATAGCTATCTCTGGAGCAGTTGTTTTACTGTTTAGCATATTAGTTGTTTATGACACTCAAAATATTATTAAAGGTGCGTATGAAACGCCTATCGACGGCGCTATTGCTCTTTATCTAGACTTTTTAAACATATTTACTTCTCTTCTACACCTACTTGGTATATTTGGAAGTGATGACTAATCAATTATCGCCCGAGCTTTATCGGGTGATAGATGCTAACCTAAACCGCCTCAAAGAAGGAATTAGAGTTGTTGAAGATATTGTAAGATATAGAGACAACAATAAAGAACTCTCCTGCAAATTAAAACACTTAAGACACAAAGCAAAAATTCAAGAGACGTTAGAGCTGCTTAAAGAGCGTGATAGTATAAATGATGTGCTTCGTGATACAATTAAGAGTGAGTTAAATCGTTGTGATATCTCCTCAATTATTATTGCCAACTTTAAAAGAGCACAAGAGTCTGCAAGAGTGCTTGAAGAGCTATACAAGCTTTATAGTGCTCAATATAGTGAGAACTTTAAACAGATAAGGTATGAACTTTATGCATTGGAAAAAGCTATTTTAATTGATGCTAGCCAATAGTAAGAGTTTATATTTTGTAGGGGATTTTAAATAAGTTTATACAAAAGAAGTTTAGTATGATTTGGCCTTAAGGCCAAATCTTTAGTGTTCTACTTTATGTTCTGGTAAGCCCATATCAAACTCTAAATATGCTCTTGATATATTTAAAGAGTTTAGTATATCATACATTTTTTTATCTTTAAACTCTTCTAGAGGTACCGCTTCAACGATTCCCGTACTATCAACACCATCATCCATTGCAGCTTGAACTCTATCTCTTGTTAAAGTAAAGTATTGCATAGCTTCATCAGCAGCTGTCTTATCTATAATGAACCCGTGACCTGGAATCATAGTAGTCCAATCTTTTGTATTCATTTTTTCAATAGCAGCTATTTCACCTAATACTGAACCATCTCTATTTGATGTAACTCTACCGTTCATAACTAAATCCCCAGCAAAAATTACTTTCTCTTTTGGCATATATAAGAAGTAATCTGACACGGAGTGTCCATTCCCAACTGGTACGTATTCAAAATCTACTCCGCCAATATTAAACTTGATAGACTCATCGTGCCATTCATCAACTTTAATGATTTTTGTACCCCTAATAGCATTCTCAGATAACACTCTAAACATTCTAGTAATGTCACCTGTATGGTAGTTTTGATTAATAGACTCAGGACCAACAATGTTTGAACCATGCACTTCTTTGTAGTAGTTGTTGCCTAGCCAGTGATCATCATGCTCATGGCTTAAAAGAATAGTTTTTACGGGAAGATCTGCAATCTTGCTCATTGCTGCATATGCTTGTTTTGCATATACATAAGATGCCCCTGTGTCCCATAATACCCAAGTATCTTTAGTCTTGATATAACAGTTATTTGACATGTTGCCACCATTTTCTTTTGTTGGCATTTCAAGTGCTCCAAATAAACACCAAACATTTTCACTAACTTGTTTTGGCTCTAGTTTATAATCAAAATCAGGAGTTTTTGTACTTGTGGCCTGAACAACGTTTTTTGCAGTGCTTTCAGATGCTGCTTCTGATTTAGAAGAGTCTGAAGAACATGCACTCATCAATAGTGATAGCGCAATTGCTGATACCGATAGTGGATTTGTCATTTTTTTTAACATAAATTTCCCTTTTTAAGTTTAATTCTCACAAGAGTAGAGTTGGTGTGTAAAACAACACATCAAATCTACTCTTTGTCTAAATAATCCCTCCAAGTTGGAGGGAAATGGTGAAAATTATTTGATTGCGTCTTTATCGCTTTCAGTTTTACCTTTGTTATCAATAGTTTCGATAACAATTTCATCGCCTTTTTTTGCACCCTTAAAGTTAAACATAAAATAAGGGTTTTTAGATAAAAATGGACCCGTTGATGCTTCCCAAACAATTTTGCCATTTACTTTTGCAGTAACATGAGTAAGAAAATCAACTTCTGTTTTTTTCAATACTGACTCTTCTTTACCTATCATCGGGTTGTCAAGTAAGATTTTAACTTCAACAATGCCTTTTTTTTCTTTTGCTTTTATTTTCATAATATAATCCTTTTTATTTATTTTTATTTATACACATAGTTTGTTTAGGCTGAAATCAACCTCCACAACCACCGATAGAAACTTCGACTTTTTGTACTGCCGAATATAATTTGCCATCTCTGCCCTTTGCAACAACAGTTACGTTAGCAGTTTTTCTCATCTTTATTTTAGTCATAAGATCAGCAACACCATTTTCCGGTAGTTCAAATACTACAACAGCACTTCTTGGGTTTGCATCTTGAAATAAAGCAACAGTAGCTAAATCTAAATTAGATTTAATACCGATTGGCACTGCGCCACCATTTTCTGCTAGTTTAGGAGCTTTAATCTCAATTTGTCCATCTATCATAGCTGCTGAACCAAATAATGCCTCTATAGCTTCTTTAGAGCTAGGAGCTTCCCAAGCTTTAGGAGCTGTCGTTCTAAAATCCGTAGCACTTAAGCTAGCCGGTAAAACTGATGCCACAGCTGCTGCTGTTGCGCTTAAACTTAAAAATTTTCTTCTTTGCATTTTTTTTCCTTTATATAGTGTAGTAGATCCAGTAAATCTTACTTGCTGGATTCTACCATAAATTTAACAATATCTTTGACTTGTTCGTCACTTAAATCCATAGCGCCGCCCTTTGGAGGCATGCCACCAATACCGTTTATAGCGTTGTGATTAACTCTATCTAACCCTTGTTCCATCACTGTAGCCCAAGCATTTTTATTTCCAAGAGCGGGTGCTCCCATGTTGTCAGTTTTATGACAAACAGAACAAGACTTCTCGTACATCTTTTCAGCTTCTGAAACAGGTTTTGCATTTGGATCTACTTTTGGAAGGTCTCTTACAGTAGAGTACGCAGGTACAACAGCTGTAATCTCATTTCCAATTTTCGAAACAGTCTCTTTACCACAATTAGTCATACAACGTGTTCCAACTGCACCGAAATTTTTAGGTTCAGCAAAAAATGCTCTTACATTTTCAACACCGTTTGCTCCGTCTATATCAGGGTAAAAACCATTACGGTTTGGCATTACAATCTTTTTGAAGTTATCTTGATTTAACTCTTCAATATCTTCGCCTTCCATTTTTACACCATTTTCAGCGAGTAAATATGCAGTCATAGCATACATTTCATTCGGTGTATAACTTTTTGGGTTCGCATACGGCATAGCGTCACGGATATACCAAATAAGAGTGCTTGCTTGTGGCCAGTATGAACCAATTGTTCTATTTGGAGCATCTTTGCCTGGGCAAGTTCTTTGATTTTTAAGTGAAGCAATAGATCCGCCCGTCAACGTTGGATAGCCTTTACCGCCTGCACCAAACTCACCGTGACAAACTGCACAATCCTTATCGTATAGCTCTTCCCCCTCTCCTACTGTACCGGAACCTATAGGCAATCCTGTGCCATCAGGCATAATATCAGTGTCCCAAGCTTTTAGCTCATTTGGAGTTGGAGCTCTACCAAAATTAACACCTGTTGTCGGCTGCTCGTTTATATGGTATGCAGTATATTTGCCATTTTCTCTTTTATACGTAACACCTCCATCTATAGCATCTTTGACTGGATTATAAGCACTTGTAGCAGTTCCATCTTTTGTCAAAGATTTTTCAGCAGTTTTATTTACGCCTGTATTTGAAGCAAAACAGCCTGTAAAAAACAGTGCGCTACTTGCAACTGCCGAAATGCCTAAAATAATTAATTTACTATTTAATTTCATCATAATCTACTCCCCCCTACTTTGGACAGTTATCTGTTCTAACTTGAACATTGTGAACTGAACCATCTTGTCTAACTTCCCAAGTACAAATTGAGTTTCTATGATAAACGCCCTCTACCCCTATAATCTCTTTTTCTTGCGAAACTGAAGGTTGAACAAAGCCAGCATCATCCATAGCACGAGATTGAATTAACAAAGGCTTGCCTTCATATTTGTACATATATGAGAATCTTGTCCATGATTTAGGAAGAACCAAACCTTTGAGTTTTGCCTCAACATAATTATCGCCGCCATCAAATGATATATCTACAGCCGCAATAGTTCCGTGACCGCTCCAAGCAATACCCTCAACCTCTACAATATCACCTTTTTTAAGGTCAGACCATGGTTTCTCAGGACAAGGAGTTGTAATAATTGAGTTAACCTCTAATGGATAGAAGTGCTGAATTGCTTTACCGCTAGCGGTAAGCACTGTATATTTAGAAGTCTCTTCTTTGCAGTACCATGGCTCTGCACCGAACTCTAAGCGTTTTAGCCATTTTACACATAAGTTTGCTTCCCAACCCGGCAACATTAGACGAACAGGATATCCTTGTTCAGGTCTAAGCGCTTCGCCGTTTTGTGCCCAAACAATCATTGCATCATCTAGAACTTTCTCAACTGGAATTGTTCTGCTCATCTCTGAACCATCCGAACCCTCTGCTAGCATCCACTTTGCAGTAGGCTTTAGACCGATTTCATCAAGAATAGTTTTTAAGCGAACGCCCGTCCACTCAGCATTACTCATCATACCTTTTACAAACTGTAAGGAGTTGAATTGAGGACCTTTCCACTCAGCCGCACCGTTAGCAGGGCACTCTAAAAAAAGGAGTCTGCTCTCAGCAGGATATCTTTTTAACTGCTCAAGAGTTAAAACGATAGGCTTCTCAACAAGACCATGAATCATAAGTCTAAACTTATTTGGATCTACATGAGCAACGCCGTTATGCGTTCTTGTAAAATGCAAACCGTTTGGCGTAATAATGCCCTCTAGTTCATGTATAGGCGTCATTGAGACCGCAGCATGCATGTCTCCCGCAGACGAAAGAAGCGCCGATGTTCTTCTTACAACATTATGCTCATAAGCAGACGGGATACCGTATGGATGTTTATTAAGCTCATCACCTAAACTTGTTCCCCACTCAACATGATGAATAATATTTTCATCATCAGCCAATAATTTAGCCGGTGTTAAGATGCTTGTAGCTGCAATTGCGCTTACAGAATAAGCAGCAGTTCTTTTGAAGAAATCTCTTCTACTTGATTGCTCTACGCTGTTTGTAGTAGTTTCTAAGTTATTTTCAGAAATTTTACTCATTTTTCATCTACCTCCTTCTCTTTAATCTTGTAGATTTTATAGTATACACAGTACATTTTTTATGCATAGTACAAAATGCAAGACGGAGATTATATATGAAATTAAATTGAATTGTCAAGGAATAATATCAATAATGTAATAATTTTCTCACATTTTAATATTTATACTCAATCTTTATACTCAAAAACTATGCTAGAATTTTACAGATATAAAATATAACTATAAAATATGCAAAAAAGGTATCGTGTCATGGCAAATAAAAATGTCGGAAGAGTTTTAGAGCTTTTCATCTCTACTAAAGAGAGTTCAAAAAGAGTTAACAAACCAATTCTCAAAGTAGATGAGTTTGGAGTTCTTGAAGATAAGTTTTACAACAAGCAGATTAATCGTTCAGTTTTAATTACGTCAATTCATAGCTACGAGTTGATTAAAAGTTATGAAATAGATATGCCGCTTGGATCTTTGGGTGAAAATATCTTTATCGATTACAACCCTTACAATTTACCTATTGGCACACAACTAAAAATCGGCAACACGCTCTTAGAAATAAGTCAAAACTGCACAATTTGCACACATCTCTCAGCAATAGATACAAGAATACCTAAACTTATAAAAAATTACAGAGGAATTTTTGCAAAGGTAATTAAAGGCGGAGAGATATTAAAAGAAGATTTTGTTTACATATTAGAAGAGTAGATAAAAGCTACCTCAAACTCCAAATAACTTAGAGGGTACTCACGCAGAAGTTTTTTACTCTCTTTGTAGTTCAATATTTTCCTTGACCCGCTAACACCGCTTCTTTTTATATACTTAAACATCTCTCTTGTAGATGCAAACTCAAGCTTATATTTTACAACCTCAAATTCTGCATCAAAATACTTTTTTTGAAGCACATCCACTTCTTCTGCACTTTTTAGTATAGAGCTAATAGATGCTGTTTCATTTATAGTTTTAAAAGTATTTGATGTAAATATAGCCAGAGCAACGGGGGCGTTTAAGTTCTTAATCCTGCCAAAGACTCTCTCTAAATCATCAGCCCACTGCAAAGCTGATGCTGAAAAAATAAAATCATATATATATGTAAGCTTATTTTCAAAAAGTCCATCCTCATTAAAGTCTGCGTTGATAAGCTCTATCTTTGATGATTTTGGATGCAGCTCTAACATACCCTCTGCAAAATCGACTCCGCTAAAGTGTTCATACTCCCACTCAATTGCCCTGCAGAGGTTTCCGCTTCCGCATCCTAAATCTAAAATATTTTTTGGTTTTTGCTTTACATGGCTTAAAAGTTTTTCAATAACCTTGTTTTGTATCACATTGTAACTATTGTAGCAGGATGCATATTTTGAAAATTCGGAGCTTACTTTCATCTTTTCTTGGCAATCAAGATATTTGTATAAAGAGATAAATTTGTTATAAACAGCACAGTTAAAGCTCTGAAAATCCCATTTTTAAAGCTCATTAATATCCCTAATTTTTTTTGAAATTATAGCTTGTTTTGCAACAATTTGTTTTTTTGGGTATAATTCGCAACTTTTAAAACTCAGGATACATATAATGACAGCCAATTTTCTCTTTGTTGTTCAAATAATTTTAGTTGTAATGCTTGTAATAGCAGTACTATTACAAAAAAGCTCAAGCATAGGTCTTGGAGCATACAGCGGTTCAAATGATTCTGTTTTTGGGGCAAAAGGTCCGGCAAGCTTTTTAGCAAAAACAACCTTTACGATAGGTTTTTTATTTGTTGTAAATACAATTGCCCTCGGCTACATGTACTCATCGGCTTCGACTAAATCTGTTATGGATAACCTAGTCGAATCAACTGATGTCAGGGCACCTTCTGCTGCTACTATACCACCCGCACAGAGTGAAACAACACCTTCAAAATAGTTGCAATTTTTGCAACTACCCTCTTTTAAAATCTTTTTTTTAGCCTTTTCTCGCTACAATGGCGCCACTATTTTTCATACATAAGGAAACTAAATGCTAAATGAAATATTCAACACATGCGAGTCAGAGATGCGAGCAAGCGTAAATCACATGCTAAAAGATTTCAAGACACTAAGAACAGGCAAAGTAACCACATCTGTTTTGGATAATATCAGAATTGACTACTATGGAACCATGACTGCACTTGATCAAGTCGGCTCTATTTTGGTAGCGGATGCAACTACAATCATTATAAATGCATGGGAAAAAAATCTTCTTTCTGCAATCGAGAGTGCTATATCAAAAGCAAATATCGGAGCAACTCCAAACAATGACGGTGTACAAATAAAACTCTTTTTTCCTGCCATGACGGTTGAGCAGAGACAAGAGTCTGCAAAGCAGATGAAGGGCATGGGAGAGAATGCAAAAGTTGTTATTAGAAATGACAGAAAACATGCAAACGACAAAATTAAAAAGCTTGAGAAAGACAAAGAAATAACTATTGATGAGTCGAAATCCGCTCAAGATACTATACAAAAAACTACAGATAAATATATCTCAGAAATTGATAGTATTCTTAAAACAAAAGAAGCAGAAATACTAAAGGTATAGTTTAGATGGATATTAAAAAAATATATATGGATTCAGATGCTCTTTTAGAGGGGCATTTTAAACTAAGTAGTGGTAATCATTCACAATTTTATCTACAATCAGCAAAAGTTTTAGAAAATCCAAAAACTGCAAAATTTCTAGCAGATGCTCTAGCACGAGAGATTAAAAAAAGCGGCTTACAAGTAGATGCTGTCTGCGCTCCCGCTCTTGGCGGTTTAATTGCCGGGTTTGCACTGGCAACTGCACTTGATGTTCGCTCTATCTTTGCCGAGAGGGTAGATGGAAAAATGAGCATTCGCCGCGGCTTTGAGATAAAAAAGGGCGAGAGAGTTTTAATGTGTGAGGATGTCATCACAACCGGTGGTTCCGCTATGGAAGCCGCAGAAGCCATAAAGAGCCTCGGCGGGGAGATAGTAGGCGTTGCGGCATTAGCAAATCGCGGTTTTTGTAAACGCGAAAATAGTAACGTTACCACAAAATCAAACTGCAAGCTGCCGCAAGATATTCCATTTTTTGCACTTGCTGATTTTACATTTGAGATGTATACACCTGATGCATGTCCGCTTTGTAAAGAAGGAAGTGAAGCTATAAAGCCAGGCTCAAGAGAAAACTAAGATTTCTAAAAGGCTTTTTAAAGGTAGTTCTGTGAGACTCATTGCCATTTTTTTCGCACTTTTGCTCTTGATGCAAGGTGCACACGCTTCTAGTGACCTACCAAATGATGCTATGCTAAAGAAGATGATTGGCAGAATGCTTATCGTCGGTTTTGAGGGCGAATCTCTAACTAAAAAGAGCGTGATTGTCAAATATTTGCAAGAGTATACACTCGGTGGTGTTATCCTTTTTGACCGCCACTTTGACGACAGAGCTAAAACAAAAAATATACGCTCGCCAAAACAGTTAAAAACTCTTACCTCATCACTCAAATCATTCGCCTATAAACCGCTTCTTATTTCAGTTGACCAAGAAGGGGGAAAAGTTGCAAGACTCAAGCCTGCTTATGGATTTGAGGCCACACCCTCTGCCAAAGTAGTCTCAGAGATGGATGCCTACATGGCAAAACATGTCTATGACAACCTCGCAAAAACACTCAAAGATGCAGGCATCAACTGCAACTTCGCGCCGGTAGTTGATTTAACGATAAATCCTAAAAATAGGGTTATAGCAGGGCTAAAACGCTCCTACTCAAGCGAACCTAAAGAGGTTATAAAATATGCAAAAATTTTTATGAATTCACTAAGGGATAAAAACATTATCAGTGTCATAAAACATTTTCCCGGGCATGGCTCCTCGCTTGAAGATTCACACAATGGATTTGTAGATATCAGCGAAACATGGAGCGAGTCTGAACTAGAGCCATACATAGAGCTTATACATTCAGGGGATGCCAACATGATAATGACAGCGCATGTCTTTAATGAGAATCTTGATGAGCTCTACCCGGCAACGCTCTCATACAAAGTAAATACAGAATTACTGCGAGATAAGTTAGGTTACAACGGGGTAATAGTGAGTGATGATTTGCAGATGGGAGCAATTGCAAAACATTATACTCTTGAGCAAATTGTAACTTTAAGTATAAACTCAGGGGTGGACATGCTGCTCTTTGGTAACCAACTCTCATATCAAGATACTGATGTGCTCATTAGCACAATTTTGGCTCAGATAAAAAACGGTTCTATCCCTTTAGAGAGGATTTTGGAGTCAAACAAAAGAGTAGAGCGTTTGTTCGCTAATATAAAAACAGAATAATGCAGAGTGCTTTTTCAACCCTTGATTGGCTGGTATTTATCTCCTATTTTCTTCTGCTTGGCATAACGTCCATTATCTTAAGCCGAACCAAAATCAACTCTTCACGAGACTACTTTTTATCTCCAAACACAATGCCTATGTTTGCCGTAGCAATGTCTGTTTTGGCGACTTCACAATCAGCCGCTACTTTTTTGGGTGCTCCCGAATACTCCTTTGTGCATGATTTTACATTTATAGGGTTTTATCTCTCTGCGCTTTTGGCAGTTATTTTTGTAGCTTATGTTTTAGTTCCTAAATATTACGAAATAAAAGCAGTTACAGTATATGAACTCCTAGAAGCCAGATATGGGCAAAGCGCGAAAAAGCAGGCGGGAGTTATGTTTATCATCGGGCGAGTGCTTGCAAGCGGAGCGAGACTCTACATAGGGGCACTCGCTATCTCCATGATTCTCTTTAGCGATATACTCTTTTTTCATGTTGCTCTCTCCATCTTAATTTTAATGCTAGGAGCACTTGCATACACCTACTTTGGCGGTGTTCGTTCTGTTATCTTAAGCGATGTTATTCAAGCCGTGACATACATCGGAGCCGGCATCGCTGTTCTTGTCTATCTCTATATCTCGCTGGAAAATATAGAGATATTCAAAACACTTAGCCAACACAACAAACTCAACTTTTTAGACACCTCTCTTGATGGTAACTTTAGCATTATCGGACTACTTGGCGGCTGGCTACTTCTAAACATTGCCGCTTTTGGGCTTGATCAGGATATGACGCAAAGAGTATTGGCATGCAAAGATAAAAAGGAGGCGGCGAAATCGCTTATCATCTCCATTTTGCTCACTATGCCTGTTGTGCTTCTCTTTCTGGCAATCGGAGCACTTCTGTACCTATTTTACATGCAAAGCAACGTAACACAGAGTTTTGAGGGCGAAAAAATTACGATTTTTATGTACTACATACTAAACGAGATGCCTGAGGGGCTAAAAGGATTTGTTACCGTCGGGGCGATTGCCGCCGCACTCTCTAGCGCGAACTCCGTCCTTAGCGCCATGGCATCAGTTGCAATTGAGGACCTCTATCGTCCATGGAGATTAAAACGAGCCGAGGTAGAGGAGTACCATTTTGTAAAAGCTTCACGATTTGCGGTACTGTTTTTTGCAGTTGTTCTATCCCTTATGGCAATGCTGAGCTACTTCTGGCAACGCTACAGCGACCTCTCACTTATCAGCTTTGCGCTTGGCGTTATGGCATTTGCATATACAGGGCTTTTGGGTGTATACTTCTCGGCACTATTTACATCACGCGGAAATAAAGATAGTGTTTTATGGGGACTTGTCGGCGGATTTGTAACAGTTTTAGCGCTTCAACCATACAGTTTTGGAGTAGAACTTGGATTTTCATGGCAGATGGTTATTGGCACCGCGGCAGCGTTTGCAATCGTTCAGCTAGGAGGAGTAAAAAGTGAGTGAATTTTATATAGGCGTAATGTCCGGAACGAGCCTTGATGGCATTGATATTGCTTACTGCGAAATCAAACAACAGAGTTTTGAGCTTTTGTGCTCGGGGGCATATTCGTTTGACAAAGAGGTAAAAAAAGAGGTTTTAAAAGCCATAAATGCTCCGACAACGCTTAAAAAAATCGGCGAACTTGATATGCGCTTGGGTAAAATGTACGCTGATGCACTGGAGCGTTTTATATCTGAAAAAAAGATAGATAAAAAGCAGATAACGGCTATCGGTCTGCATGGGCAGACGCTCTGGCATAATCCTGATAGTGACCACCCTTTCTCTATGCAGCTGGGCGATTCAAACATTATAACGGCGCTAACGGGTGTTCGTGTCGTTAGTGATTTTAGACGAAAGGATATAGCATTGGGCGGGCAAGGCGCTCCTTTTGCACCCGCTTTTCACCAATATGTTTTTTCAAGACTAAAAGCTAAAATCGCTGTTGTAAATATCGGTGGGATGGCAAATTTATCTATTTTGGGAGAAAATCTTACAGGGTATGATACCGGATGCGGGAATGTTCTTATGGATTACTGGGTTTCACTCCACAATAGCGCAACGTTCGATGAGGATGGAAGATGGGCAAAATCCGGAACTCCAAACAACGAACTGCTACAGCAGATGCTTAGTGAGCCATATTTCTCAAAAAAAGCTCCAAAAAGCACAGGACGTGAACTTTTTAACAAAACATGGCTTGAGAGGCAGCTTGAGATTTTCATGCAGAAAAAAGGCGGCACTCTACATATAAAAAACAGAGATATGCAGGCAACACTTTTGGAGCTAACAGTTTCAAGCATCGCAAATGAGGTCAGAAAAAACGAAGTAACTTTACTTATAGTATGCGGCGGCGGTGTCAAAAACGGCTATCTAATGCAGAGGCTAGCAGATGAACTTAGAGGAGTTGAAGTGGCATCAAGCGATGAGTGCGGGGTAAGTAGCAAGTTTATGGAGGCTATGGCTTTTGCATGGCTCGCACATGAGAGAGTGCACAAAAATTGTGTTAAACTATCCTCCGTTACTGGAGCGTCAAAAGATTCTTTATTGGGTGCTATTTATGAGTAAAACACAGTCATGGTTAAAAACAACTACTTTTAAAAACTATATCATTGAGTCTGCCTTAGCTGATGCAAGTTTTAGAAAATATTACAGACTGCGAGATGGAAACAAAACAGCAATATTGATGGACTCTTCTCTTGAGAAAGAGTCCTTAAAATCCTTTTTGGATGTCACCTCAAAACTGCAAAATGCAGATGTCGGCGTACCTAAAATATTTGAACAAAATATACAAGACGGCTACTTGATACTTGAAGATTTTGGAACAAAACACTATCTGGATATTTTAAATCAAAACAACTTTAAAGCATACTACACAAAAGCTATCAATACTATTTTGAAGATGCAAAAAGCAAGTGTGAAAGGGCTCCGCGTTTACAATAAAGAGTTTTTGGATTTTGAGATGAGCTTGATGCAGGAGTGGTATATTGAAAAATATCTACAAGTAAAACTAACTCTGGCACAAAAAAAGCTCCTAGAAGAGACCCTTAATACTATCTCAAACACTGTTCTTGAGCAGCCTCAAGATATATTTGTGCATCGTGACTTTCACTCAAGAAACATCATGCTAAAAGAGAATAACAAAATTGGTCTGATTGATTATCAAGATGCCATGAATGGCGCAATTACCTATGACTTAGTTTCACTCTTAAAAGATTGCTACGTCGCCTATGATAGAAGAAGCATCAAGGAGTTGGCACTGGAATTTCGTGATAAAAAAGGATTAAAAGTGGATAATGAAACATTTATAAAATGGTTTGATTTTATGGGGCTTCAAAGACACATAAAGGTGCTTGGGGTCTTCTCTCGTCTTCATATTCGCGATAAAAAAGAGAGTTTTTTAAAAGATATACCGCTAACTCTTAAGTATGTTATAGATACAGCAAATAGATATAACCAAACGCAAGAGCTTGCAAAATTTCTAAGCGGTCTTAAATGAAAGCCATGATTTTAGCGGCAGGACGCGGAGAGAGAATGCGCCCACTTACGGATAAAACTCCAAAAGCACTTTTAAAAGTTCACGGTAAAAGTCTTATTGTTTGGCATATAGAGAGGCTCACTTCCCTCGGATTTAGCGAAATAGTAATAAACATAGACTATCTCGGAGACATGATAGAGAAGAGTTTGGGCGATGGCTCAAAGTGGGGAGTCAATCTACTCTACTCTGATGAGAGACAAAGCGGTGCCCTTGAGAGTGCAGGCGGCATCATAAACGCACTTCCCCTTATCCAGAGCGACACCTTCTTGGTGGTAAATAGCGATATCTGGTGCGACTATGAGTTTGAAACAAGCTTTAATTTAAATGGCGACTTGGCGCATCTTATTTTAGTTCCAAACCCTCAGCATAATCCTGATGGAGACTTTGCGTTACACAAAAATAGAGTGAGCAACGATATAAAAAGAAGATTTACATTTTCAGGTATTGGATACTACTCTGCAAAACTCTTTGAAGGCTTAGAGTGTAAAAAAATGCCTCTTGCTCCCCTGCTTAGAGAAGCGGTAAAAAATGGCAATGTCGGCGGTTCACTCTATGAAGGCAAGTGGCACGATATAGGCACGCCTCAAAGGTTAAAAGAGATAAACGCTACTTCTGCATAAACTGCCCGCACCCTTTTGTCTCTGTTCCCTTAAAGGTTTTATAATCTTTATTGCCGTCTAAATATGATTGGTATCTTGCGCACTCATCACTTTTCATACATATCTTGTTGTTACAAGCCTTATCTACTTCCATTTCTATTCCTATTTTGTAATATTTTTTGAAATTATAACAAATCTTCTTACTGCTTAAAATTATTTTTATAGAAGATGTTATACTAGGGTTAATAAAATCTAAAAAGAGTTTCTGATGCCTAAAATATTTTTCACACTTTTGTTCTCTACCCTCCTTTTTGCCAAACATGACAACTGCGAATTTAAAAACAGAGACTACACCGATATATGTAACAAGGTCGTAAAAAACGGCGTATCATACAAGTATGCAAACAAATTTTTACTCTCCTACTTTAAAACGCAGAAGTTTGATGAGGTAAGCTATAAATATCTACAACCAAAATATATTCAAACTCATAAAAAAAATGAGAAAAAAGCAAATAACGTGCTTGTAAAATATGTGCCGGATATGATTGAGCATCTAAAAGAGTATGCTGAAGTTTATGACTTTACAGAACAAAAATATGGCGTAAATCGTGAAATAATAGCCGCTATCTTAATCAAAGAGACAAAACTTGGAAAGATAAAACCTACTCATGATGCGTTTATTGTCTTTAACACTTTAGTGCTAAGAACAGAGCCAAACACACCCAGAGAGAAGTGGCTTATATCCATGGGCAAAACAAACATGGCTTCTATCATCACTTACTGTTACAAAAAAGGGGTAAGCCCAGAAGAGTGCAACCTGCCAAGTTCTTATGCCGGAGCCGTCGGAATTCCCCAGTTTATGCCCAACAGTTTTGTTTATGCTCAGGGGTATAAAAGTGAAATTGCAGATTTAACAAAGATGGAAGATGCTATTGTATCTGCTAGTAAATTTTTACATGAAAAGGCTGATTTTTCTGAGCTTATAGACTGGAGAAAAATACCAGATATTGTAAGTATCGAATCAACATGGTATGACTATGAGTTTCTAAATGAGAACGCTTCGCTGGTTTATGAGCAAAATTCAAAATCGCAAAAAAAATATGACTGCTTTACCTGCGACAAGCAAGAGCTTTCATATTTAAGAGAGTATGCAAAAAGAATCATGCGTTATAATAACTCCTCAAACTACGCCATAGGCGTGATGCGCTTAGCCTATGATGCTCACTTGGGACTAAAATAAAAAGCGCTTTTACCTACTTTTTTCTTGGGTCTTTAAAGTATAAATTACACCAACCATTTGGGCTTATAGAGCCTTCAATTATTTTACACTCATTTGTATCTGGAAGAAAATGCAAGCAATCAGCACATATATTGCCATCTTTTGGGCTCTCTTGATACGCTGTCTTCTCTTTTGTTGTTTTAGCATGCAACGCAGTAGCACTCCATGTAACAAAACCCATAATAACCATATATTTAAAAAACACTCTTCTTGGTGAAACTCTCATAGTTATATCCTCACATTATCTTTAATTTTTACTTCACTGCAAATATTCTATTGCAGATGGTCTTAAATTATAATTTATTATAATTGATACCTTTTTTACCAAAAGTTACTTAAATTAAAAACCTTTCTTTTACAGCGGCTTTGTAAATATGTCGGCTTTTAGAGTGTGTGATTCTTTTGATTTTAAAACCCTTGCATCAGCAAAAGCATTTGATGTCTCTATGCAGAGCATACTCTTATAAGCATCCTCTTTCATGGCGCTCATTCTTTTGGTTTTTTCAATCCACGGGTTCCAGACAACAACAGAAGAGGAGCCTCTGCTTTTTATATAAACCTCTCTATTTCTGTCGCTTAATACTATTTCGCCATCTACTTCTTGATAGACTCTATCGACCTCTTGATTGAAAGTTACATCGCCTGTTTGGATCTCATGATTCCATGTCAGTGCGTCCAAATATGGTTTTTTGTCTAGCCCTTTTACAGTTACTTCACAGATATCTAAAACACCAAAATAGGTATGGAGTGCTTGAGATATTTTAAAAGATTTTTCATCTTTGTTTGTAGTTTTAAGCTTTATTGTCAATCTCTTAGAGATTATCACATGTAGCTCTAGTTCAAATTTGTATGGCCACATTTTTAACGTCTCTTCGTTGTGAGTCATCCTAAGGATCAAAGCTGCTGTCTGCTTATCTACCTCCTCGCTAGAGATAAACTGCCATATAGAGGTTCTTGCAAAGCCGTGCTGAGGCAGAGATTTGTCCTCATTAAATCCAAACCAAGGCCAGCAAATTGGGATACCGCCGCGAATCGCTTTTTTATACTCAAAGTCACTAACCTCACTAAGCCATAGAATTGGCTCCTCGCCAACTCTTGCATAATGAAAAAGATGCGCCCCTTGAAGTGCTATTTTTGCCTCTGTGGTGCTATTTTTTATCTCTATATATTCAAAGCCGTTTGGCAATTTTTTATGCGCAATCACAACTCATCCCAAGATTTTATTTTATACCATTTCAGTGCGTAAAGGAGTATAAAAATATAGCAGATTATTCCTATGAGGTAAGTCGATTGCATATCTCCGCTGACATGGGAGATTTTTCCAAAGATGAGTGGAAGGATTGCCCCACCTGCTATGGCCATAATCAAAAGAGCGCTCCCTTGCGCAGTACGCTCTCCCAAACCCTCTAATGCAAGTGGCCAGATACTCGGCCACACTAGAGCATTTGCAAATCCTAAAAGCGCCACAAACATTACTGTATTTGGAAGTGTTCTGATGCCGCTCCATCCCCATAAAACCTCAGATATATCGTGACTCTGCGAGGACACTACAACCCCTGTTAAAAAAAGTATTCCAAGAAGTGCGGAGCCTGTAAGTGCTTCTTTTTGCGAAAGATACTTTGGTATAAAAGCAACCCCGACTGCATAGCCAAGCACCATAAAGAACATTACATAAGAGGTTAAAGCAGTTACATTTGTCAAACCTAGATGCTGACCGTAAAGCCCGATGGTGTCCCCCGCTATTACCTCTATACCGACATAAAAAAAGAGGGCGGCTGCACCCAAAACAACACGAGGGAATGCAAAGATACTCTTTTGCTCCTGCATCTCATCTCTTTCAAACTCAAGCTCTGGAAGCTTAGAGAACTTCACAAGAGCAATAAGAGCACAAAGCAGTGCTGCCATGACTATATAAGGAACTATAAGCTTTGAGGCAAGCTCCTCTTTTGATTCAACGGATAAATTTTCTAAAGAGCCTATATCTGAGAGTATAAAGGCTGTAAAAAGAAGAGGAGCTATAACTCCTGCACCCTTATTTATAAGTCCCATAATACTTATACGCATAGCCGCGCTCTCGATTGGTCCTATACACACTATGTATGGGTTTGAGGCTGTTTGTAAAATAGTAAGGCCTGATCCAAGTGTAAAAAGAGCTAGCAAAAAGAGCAAAAAACTAGCACTCTGTGCCGCTGGGATAAACAGAAGGCTCCCTACTGCCATTATCGCCAAACCTAGTGCCATAGAATTTTTGTAACCCGTTTTTTCTATCACATAAGACATCGGTAAAGCCATAAATGTATAAGCTATGTAAAAGACAAAGGTTACAAAAAGAGCTTCAAACTCATTAAGGTCGCAGATGACTTTTAAAAACGGGATAAGCGAGCCGTTAAGCCATGTAACAAATCCGAATATAAAAAATAAGATGGCAATGATAACCATTGGAAGCAGTGAGGTTTTGCTAGACATTTTTCAGATTCATAAGATAGTTTGCAACCGCATCTTCGTCATTTGTATGAGGAAGAACTATCTTTGCCGCCTTTTTGACGCTCTCTTGCGCATTGGCAACCGCAACCGATGTTTCGGCCAACTCAAACATGCCGATATCATTAAGGTTATCTCCAAATACAGTCAGTTTTTGAAGATCAAAATCCATAGCTTCGCTCACACTTCGTATGCCATGCGACTTGTCTGCATCTTTTTGAAGCAGAGTTAAAAAGTAGCAACCGACATAAGCTTCCGGAGCTAATATATACTTTAGCGTATCTCCAAAAATCCCCTTAAGATGCTGTGCAACTCTTCGAAGAAGCTCTTCTTCACCAAAATAGACTATCTTAAAATTGTCATTCATTGCACGAAGATTTTTCTCTTGATGATGATGTTCATCTTTTTTATAGTTTTTAAGAACCTCTTTTTGATGCATGTTTAAAACGCTAGAGTAGGAGAATGCTTCGCTTAGATTGGTATCCGCCAAGGAGAGGACAAAGGGATAGATGCCAAATTTTGCGCCCTCGTCTATGATTGCGTCTCCTACCTCTTTGTTTATAAATTTTGTATCAATTATTTTTTTCTCTATCGTTGCTATCAAAGCGCCATCAAGAAGTATCATGGGAGCGTTAATATCTACATTTTTTAAAAATTGTGTCGTCTTCTTATATGTTCTAGCGGTTGCTATGCTAAGGATAGAGTGGGCTGAAAAACCGTTCCACATCTCTTTTGTAAATTCACTTACACTTAAATCTGTTCGCAAAAAGGTGTGGTCCAAATCGGTAATATATACATTTTTCATCTTATTAGTACCCAATCTCTGTTTTAGTGCGTAACATCAATTAGTACCTCATCTTGCATGTAAGCATTCTTTCCACAAGCAGGCGTCCCACCTCAACTTTAGTGTCAACAATAGATGTTATTTCCAAATCCTGCAGATTCTCTTTATCCTCAAGCGTTGATACTTTTACTATTAGCTTGATATCTTTCGTGTGCTTTAAGATTGCCTCGCAGATTGCTCTTTTTTTCTCAATATTATCTAATGTTACAATAATTGCCGCCGAGCTCTCTGCATGAAGCGCTTCTAGGAGCGAGAGCTTTGACATATCTCCAAGATATGCCTCTTTTCCTGCAGAAATTGCCTCATTAACGTGTTTTGGATTATTGTCTATAATGACATACGGAGCACCAAGAGCATCAAGATTTTTAGCAACAAACTTACCTACAACACTGTAACCGCAGACGATTACATGGTTTTGTCTAGATATAAATGCGGAGATATCAAGTCCTAGATATTGATGACGGCTTACATAGCTCACAAACCTGTTGATTTTTGAGATAAAAAACGGAGTTACTACCATTGAAAATATAACAACAAGAACAAAAAGAGATTCAAGCCCTTTTTCTAATAAACCGCCCATACTAGCAACTGCAAAGATAACAAAAGAGAACTCTCCTACCTGAGAGATTGCAAGGGCAGTCTTAAGAGAGAGCACATGTGAAGATGTTAAGCGAACAACAAGATAGGTAATAGTAGTTTTTAAAACTAAAACAAGCAAAAAGATACCGATAATGAGCCAGAAATTGCCAATAAAAAAGAGAACGTCTACCTTCATACCCACAACGATAAAGAATGTTCCAAGAAGTATATCTTTAAACGGTGCAATATCGGATTCTACTTTATGATGATATTTCGTCTCGGCTATAATCATCCCCGCAACAAAAGCTCCTAGAGAGTATGTAAAGCCCATGTAAGAAGCTAAAAGTGCGGCACTTACAACTATAAAAAGGACTGAACCCATAAAAAGCTCGTCAACTTCACTTGAAGCCGAAAAGTGCAAGAGCCACGTCATAACTCTTTTTCCCACGATAAACATAAATCCGATAACAAAAACAGCACTTATAAGCGTAACTCTAAGTATTTCAGGAATCGACTGATCACCGCTACTTGTTAAAAATCCCAAAAGTATAAGTATAGGAATAACGGCGATATCTTGAAATATCAGTATCCCCGTTGCGCGCTGCCCATAAGGGTTATGTATCTCTTTTGAGCTCTTTAAGAAACTAAGAACCACGGCGGTAGAGGAGAGAGCAAAAGCGAGCGAGAGAATAAGAGCAGGGACTGACTCCAACGAAAACAGATAGTGGCTTATGCTATAAACTACCAGAGCAGTAAAGCCAACCTGCATAAACCCGTTGAAAAATATCTCTTTTTTCATACTATTCATTTTTGCCAAAGATATCTCAAGACCTATAGTAAACATCAAAAAAACTATGCCGAATTCGCCTATATGTTCGAGCGTTTTTGAGTCGTTCATATATCTTAAATCAAGCGCATAAACCATTATAGTACCGGTAAAAATATATCCTATTATCTGAGAGATGCCAAAGCGTTTCAAAAAAAGATTTAGTATAGTTGAAACACCTAACGCCATAACGATATATAAGAGTGCTGAATCCATAAAAGTCTTTCAAATATTATATTAAGGGTTTTAAGAGTGCCCTTTTGGAAGTTATGCAATTATAACAAAAAAAACTTTGAGCTAAATACTTTAAAAAAATCATATACTTAAATTTAAGAGACTCTATACTATAATCGCGGCTATGTTTAACATCTTGGAGCTATTTTATGACTAAATATATTTTTGTTACCGGCGGAGTTTTAAGTTCTCTTGGAAAAGGAATAACAGCAGCTAGCATTGGCACGCTGCTAAAACATGCAGGCAAACAAGTCGGTATGTTAAAAATAGATCCATATATAAATGTTGACCCTGGAACCATGAGTCCACTCGAACATGGCGAAGTTTTTGTTACAAAAGATGGAGCTGAAACCGATTTAGATATCGGAAATTATGAGAGATTTTTAGACAGTTCATACCTAAAATCAAGCAACTTTACCACCGGTCAGGTTTACTCCGCCGTTATCGAGCGTGAGCGCGCAGGCGGCTACCTCGGTCAGACGATTCAAGTTATCCCGCATATCGTAGGCGAAATCGTAAAACGTATAAAAGAGGCAGGCGAGGGGCATGAGATTCTAATAGTAGAACTTGGCGGAACGGTAGGAGATATTGAAGGTCTTCCGTTTATGGAGGCGATTCGTCAGATGAAACATGATGAAGAGGTTGAGGGTACATTTTTTGTGCATGTGACTCTTATTCCATACATCAAAGCTGCTGGTGAATTAAAGAGTAAACCTACGCAGCACTCTGTTCAGGAACTTCGCCGTATCGGTATAACCCCACAGATGATAATTGCAAGAAGCGAGAATGCACTGCCAAAAACATTCAAGAAAAAATTAGCAATGAGCTGTGACGTCTCCTCAGACAGCGTTATAGAAGCACTTGATGCGGCATCAATATATGATATTCCAATCTCATTTTTAAGACAAAATATCTTAAAGCCTATCTCAAAAGAGTTAGACCTCGGCGAGCTTAATCCAGACATGGAGAGATGGGACTCACTTGTTAAAAAAATAGTTCAGCCTAAAAACCGCATAATTTTAGGATTTGTCGGAAAATATCTTGAACTAAAAGAGTCTTACAAATCTCTAACAGAATCCCTTATCCACGCAGGTGCACACCTTGATACCCGCGTAGATATCAACTGGGTTGACAGTGAAGAGATTGAGGGCAGAGATATAGAAACTCTTCTTGGCGATTGTGACTGCATCTTGGTAGCTGGAGGATTTGGAAATCGCGGGGTTGAGGGCAAAATCAAAGCTATAGAGTATGCAAGAGTAAACAAAATCCCATTTCTTGGCATCTGCCTTGGTATGCAGCTCTCACTTATAGAGTATGCGAGAAACGTACTTTCTTTGGAGAATGCTAACTCCATAGAGTTTGATGAAAACACACCTCATCCGATGATTTACCTAATAGACAACTTTTTAGACCAAAGCGGAAATACACAGCTTAGAACGCACAAATCTCCGATGGGCGGAACTATGAGACTTGGCGAATACCCTTGTGATACTAAAGAGGGCTCACTTATACGCAAAGCTTACGGCGGTGCAAAAACAATTTTCGAGAGACATCGCCACAGATATGAGGCAAATCCTGCTTACCGTAAGCAGCTTGAAGATGCAGGCATGATTGTTACAGGGGAATCAAACGGACTCATTGAAGCTGTTGAGATTAAAGACCATCCATGGTTTTTAGGTGTTCAGTTTCATCCTGAGTTTACCTCAAGACTTCAGACTCCAAACCCTTCGATTCTTGCATTTGTTGAAGCGACTCTAAATATTTCACAACAAAAATAGCTAACGCTTTACTATGCATGTTTTTGACGATGTACCTATATTAAACAAGTCAGCTCTTTTTGAGCTGCTCTCTCAAAGACTTGACAATCAAGAAAAAACACTCTCGCAAATCCCAAACCCTTCCCTGCTCCATGATGCTCCAAGGGCCGCTAAAAAAATAGCTGATGCCATAATCAACAAGAGAAAGATAACTGTTGTTGGCGACTATGACGTTGATGGCATCAGCTCAACTGCAATAATGGTCGATTTTTTCAAGCAAATCCCCTACCCTCTTCAAACAATCATTCCAAACCGTTTTAATGACGGCTATGGCGTGAGCCCTGGTGTACTAAATAGAGTAGATGCTGACATCGTTATAACGGTAGATAATGGCATAACTGCCATAGAAGCCGCAAAGCTTTGCATGGATAGAGGTATAGATCTCATCATCACAGATCACCACACTCCGCTAGAGACACTTCCGGAGGCTTACGCTATAGTAAACCCAAAACTCTCAAAATGTGATTATCCCTTTAAAGATATTTGCGGGGCACAGGTTGCCTGGCTGCTGCTTGGGCTTGTGAAAAAAGAGCTCTCTCTTGCCATCGACATGAAGAGTTTTTTGGATATTTTATGCATCGCCGTTATCGCCGATATTATGCCCCTTAAAAATATAAACAGGGCTCTTGTAAAAGAGGGGTTAAGTGTTTTAATGCGCTCGCAAAGACCCTCTTCTGTTATAATAAGAGATTTTTTAAACAAAAGTTCTATAACTTCCGAAGATATAGCTTTTCAAATAGCGCCGCGCATAAACTCCGCTGGAAGACTCGAGGATGCCAGCATTGCGCTAGAGTTTTTAACTGCCACAACAACAAACAAAGCCTACACACAATTTGAAAAACTAAACTCCCTTAATGAACAAAGACGTGAGACTGAGACTCAAACGGCAAATGAAGCATTAGAGCTTGCCCAGGAAGAGGGTAACGTCATAGTTGTTGCCAAAGAGGGATGGCATGAGGGCGTAATCGGAATTGTTGCATCAAGGCTGGTAGAACATTTTCAAAAACCAGCTATTGTTCTAAGTATAAACAATGGAGTTGCAAAAGGAAGTGCCAGAAGCATAGGAAATATAGATATATATGAACTCATAAAGCAAAACAGCGTTTTTCTAAATAATTTCGGCGGGCACAAGATGGCAGCTGGTCTTGGATTGGAAGAAGAAAATATAGACTCCTTTAAAAATGCCATTAACAAAAGTGCTTCAAAGCTTGACTCTTCAGACTTCTTGCCTTTAGATAGCATCATGGGCGTACTTCCAAGCCAAGAGATAGACTTTGAGCTTTTAGAACTACTAGGAAACTTTGAACCATACGGCGAAGCAAACTCACGTCCTCTTTTTTTGATAAGGGATGCTCAGATAGTAGAGATAAAATATTTTGGCAAAGATAAATCCCACACTAAAATAATAATTAGACAATTTGTACATGATAGAAAAAGTATAGAGCTGATACTGTTTAAAAGAGCTATTAAGATGCCTAACGAAAAAAAGTTAACATGTAGTTACAGAGTTATGAAAAATGAGTTTAACTCAGCAGTATCAACTCAGCTTATTATAAATAAAATATATAATTATTAAATAAAAATTCTTCTTAGCATAATGGTACATATACGACTTAAATAGCGTTAAAGTATTAAAAAATAGTATATTTTAAAACTCCCTTAAGGCGCAAAAATGTAAAATTGATAACTTTATCACAAAAAAAGGAAAATCATGAGAAAGAATGAGATCTTAGAAGAGATTTTAAATGAAGTTGATAAGCATCCGGAGATTATGTCTCGTCGTGAGGCTTTAAAATATTTAACAGTATCGCCGTTAGCGGCATCTGTTTTAGCAAGCGCTACTGTTGGTACTGCAACTGCATCTGCATCTGCGGACGTTAAGGGTAAAATAGTGATTCTTGGTGGTGGTCTAGCTGGTATGAGTACGGCGGCACGTCTTAACAACTCTATCTCAAATGCGGATATTACCGTAATTGAGCCTGATCCTTTATCTGTTTCTTATCAGCCTGGTCAAACTTTGGTTGCTTCTGGCATCTGGAAGATAAATGACATTGTTTATAAGAGAGATGATTTTGTTCCAAGTGGTGTTAAACTTATAAAGGGGAGTGTGACTTCTGTAGATCCTGAAAATAACAAAGTTATTGTTGATGGGGGACAAGAGGTAACTTACGATCAACTAATTGTAGCAGCCGGTGCAAACCTTAACTACGCAGCTATCCGAGGCATAGAAGGTGAAATTACTTCTGCTGGAAAAAACAACGAAGCTACAAAACAAACTATCACTAAAGATGGTCTACACTCTATATATTTCCAAGACGGTGCAGTAGCAACATGGAAAGGTATCCAAGAGCTTGTCGCTAAAGCAAAAGCACATAGCGGCCCTGAAAAACTTCAAGCACTCTTTAGTAACCCTAGAGGGGCTATCAAATGTGGTGGTGCTCCACTTAAAATTATGTATTTAACACATGCTCGTCTTGTAGAAGCCGGAGTTCGTGATAAAGTTGAGCTTACTTTCAATACTAATAATGGTGCATTATTCGGTATTCCTGCTTATAATGTTCCGATTGTTAAGCAGTTTGAAGTGAGAGGTTTTATTGCAAACTATAAACATAACCTAGTAGCGGTAGACACAGCTACTAAAACAGCTACATTCAACAAATGGCGTATGGAGAAACAAGAGTTTAAAGATGAAATGGGTGATCCAGTCTTTAAAGAGGTAGAAGTAAGCGAACCTGTTGAGTTTAAATATGACTTTATGCACGTTGCTCCTCCGATGAAAACACCTGATGTTGTCGGTAAATCAAAAATTGGTTCTGCAGGTAGCTGGATTACAGTTAACAAAGAGACTCTTCAATCATCTTTCTTCCCTAATGTTTGGGCAGTTGGTGACTGTGCAGGCGTACCAATGGGTAAAACTGGAGGTTCTGCACGTAAACAATACAAAGTTGTTGTTGATAATGTTATCTCTGCTATGGGCGGTAAAGAACTTACGTCTAAATATGATGGATATACTGTTTGTCCACTTATTACAGGCATCGGAACTGTTATGCTTGCAGAATTTGACTGGAGTAAAAAACCAACTCCTTCATTCCCTCTTGACCCAACACAAGAGAGATGGATTATGTGGTTGTTAAAAGTTTATCTACTCAAACCAATGACAATCCACGGTATGCTTTCAGGTAGAGCGTAACCAAAAACTATCCCAATCCTCCTTAGGGGGGATTTACTCTTTACAAAGTATAATAATCCTTCCAATAAAATTCAATTCAACATAGGAAACAAGATGAAAAAAGCTACTTTTTTGGCTTCAGTTACTATACTCTTCTCAATATCGCTAAATGCCTTTACATTAGGTACGCTCGGGGATTTCAAATTTGAAAAAATGAACCAAAATGTTTATGTCATGCATGGACCGGAAAAAGAACCAAGCAAAGAAAACGAAGGTTTTATGAATAATCCTGCGGTTATAGAGAGCCAAAACGGATTAATAGTAATAGATCCGGGCGGAAATTATAATGTAGGCAAGAAAATTCTTTCAGAGATTGAAAAGTTAAGTAAAAAACCTATTATTGCCGTTTTTAATACCCACAAACATGGGGACCATTGGTTTGCAAATAAAAATATTAAAGAAAAATACCCTGATGTGCCTATTTACGCTTTAACATACATGATAGAGCAGGTAAAAGATAATGCAGCAGATACATGGTATGGTATTTTAGATAGATTAACAGGAAATCTAAAGGGAACAAAACCATTTACATTTCCAAATCAAGGTATTGAAAACAAACAAACAGTTGTTGTTGACGGACAAACATTTATCATGCGCCATTTTGCAAAAGGGCATACTGATACAGATATTCTTATAGAACATACAAACTCAAATACACTTTTTATCGGCGATAATCTTATTATAAATCGTTTTGGGGCATTTGATGAGTCATCTAGCATTGTAGAAAATATTAAACTGCTAGAGAAGATTAAAAACCAAGAAGACGGGTTTAAAAAATACACGCTTTATGTTCCGGGGCATGGTCCTTCTAGCGGAGAGATAAGTAAAACTATTGACCCATTTTTAGACTATATGAGAATTGTACTCAAAGGCGCGCAAAAAGCCTATGAAGAGGGTATGGCAAGCTATGAAATAAAGCCCGAGGTAGATGAAAAACTCAAAGCTTATCACTCCTGGGATGCTTATGAGGGTCAAATGGGCAAACATTTGATGAAAGCTTACTCAGAAGTAGAGATGCTTGACTTCTAAAACAACAGAACCGCTCTTTAGCGGCTCTGCCCTTACTCTTTTTTACTAAAATTCAGTTCAAACACTACCTTTGTAATTTATAATCTTTTATGCCTAAAACATATAAATGCCAAAGAGCAAAATCAGATATTACTGCAATGAAAGTCTTGAGTGATTCTTTAGTTGCTTATGGCACAAAGTTTCATGGGATAAAAATATTTGACTTCGGCGAGTGTGGGATAAAAAAGAGCATAGCTAACATGTACCTTGATGCAGATGTAACTGCCTCTGCCTTTAGTCCAAACTCTGAGCTTTTTGCCTTTGTTAAGAACCGGGTTATCTACATCCTAGAGATGCAATCCAAGGAGATAATTCACACCATTGAGGTAAATGACGAAGATATTGAGATTATAAGTTTTGACCTCTCTTCAAACTACATCATGGCCGGAAGCAGACGCGCAAGAGTGCTTCAATACAAAATAAACCAACCCTCACTGCTCTCTAGACTCTGCTCTTTTCCCTACGATAGAAAAAGCATCACAAAAGAGGGCGAGAATTACGTAAGCTCCTTTGCCTTTTATAACAACAGCTTTGCATGTAGTGGTTACGGCGGAGCTATATATATTATTGACCTCTATACACAGACAAATAAAAAAGTCATCACTTACAATAAAACTCGCATCAACGCTATGTGTTTTTTAGATGAACAAACGCTCATTTGCGCTAAGGATAACGGCAAAATTGATATTGTATCGCTCCTAGATGAAAAGAGCCAAAGAAGCATTGATACGCCCATAACATCAATAGATAGAATCATTATAATGCCAAATCCAAACTATATTATGGTTAGTGGGAATTCAAAAATAATCACAATAATTGATATAAAAAATTATAAAATTGTTCACAGCAAATATATTGAGTTTGATAGACGCATAAAATATATGGATATTGTAAATAGCGACTCACTCATTGTTGCTCTTGAAAACAGTGAGATTTTACATGTAGAACTGCCGGGCATTACAAAATTAAAGTCGCTTATGGCTCAAAACTCACTTAAAGAAGCTTTTGAACTCATCACAAAAGAGCCGATGCTTCAAGGTTCGCATGAGCATAAAATGTTAAAAGAGAAGTTTGAAAAAAGCTACGATGATGCTCTAAAAGCGTTAGTTTGCCAAAATAGAACCAAAGCCACTCAAATTTTAAACCCATACAAAGATATAAAGTCAAAAGAGAACAAAATAAGAGAACTCCTTTTCGCTTTTGAAAACTACGCTAGATTTCAAGAGCTTTTTTTAGAAAAAAGGTACGCTTTGGCATATGCTATGAGCTCTAAACATGAACCGTTAAAGAGAACACTCCTGTATAAAAATATGGAGCAGATTTTTAGATTAGCCTTTTTAAACGCTCAAAAACATATACAAAAAAACAATCTTGCGGGTGCTAGAGCACTTCTAGGAGAGTACGGCACGGTAATATCAAAAAAGCCTCTTATTAAACTTTTGCTTACCCAAAATAAAGAGTTTGTGGAGTTTTTAAGAGCAATACAAAAAAGAGACTTTAAAAGCATCAGCAGCCTTGTGGAAAAAAATGAACTCTTTGGACAAATACCAAATTATATAGCTCTAAACAAGCAGACACAAGAGACTATTTTGGAGATAGAAGCTGATATAAGAGCCGCTAAAATTGAGAAAGCTAAAGAGATTTTGTTTACTCTTAGAGAAGTTCCACATTTGACAAAAAAAGTTGAAGAGTTGCACCTAAAATGCAAACATGTAATCCTTCTCCAAACTGCTTATAAAAACGGTAATTTTATAAGCTGCTATGAGCTTTTGGACATCTATGAAGATTTAAGAAGTACAGAACTTGGAGTGCTTCTTGAAAAACATTGGTTAAAGCTTATACAAAAATGTGAAGAGTATGCAGTTGAGGGAAATATAAAAGATATAAGAAAAACACTAGGGCAGCTTCTTACTTTATCAAGCAGAAGCAACAAAACAGGAGATCTATTACGAGTCAGTTTTCATGTAAGAATCACGATTTTAATGCGTAAAAATAATTTTAAGAGTGCAGAGGCAATAATATATACATACATAGATATCTTTGGCATTGACAGTGAAATCAGCCACCTTATGAAAAAGTTTGAAAAAACAGCATCACAAAAACTAGCTATAACACAAACGCAAGAAGATAGACCGACGAGAGACAGCTGGAGACATAACGATATTATTGTGAAGGATTTATGATTTTTAATAGAGTCTCTACTGTATCTTTAAACTCACTTTTTTGTGTCGAATTTTGGATTAAAAACTTCTCCATTTCAGCTTTTTTACTTATCGCTTCATCCAAATCTGGATCCGTACCCTTAATGTACGCACCTATACGAATGAGCATCTCATTCTCTTTTAAAATAGTATAAAGTTTTCTAAACTTCATAACTGCTCTTAGATGCTCGTTTGAGATAATGTCATTCATTACTCTCGAAGCTGAATTTAATATGTGAACGGGCGGATAAATTCCAAAGTCGGTAAGTTCACGCGAGAGAATTATATGTCCGTCTAAAATAGAGCGGGATTGATCCGCGATAGGGTCGCTCATATCATCGCCCTCAATAAGAACCGTAAAAAAAGCGGTAATAGAGCCTTTGCCCTCCTCTTTTCCGGCACGCTCCATAAGCTGAGGCAAAAGTGTCAAAGATGATGGCGGATAGCCCTTAGAAGTCGGTGGTTCGCCAAGAGCAAGCCCTATCTCTCTTTGAGCCATTGCAAATCTTGTAACAGAATCCATGATAAAAAGAACATCAAGTCCTTGGTCTTTAAAAAATTCCGCAACGCTCATCGCTGCAAATGCACCATATTTTCTCATGAGCGGAGAGTCATCCGAAGTCGCTACTATGATTACGGTATTTTCAAGATTTCCGCCTAGGTTCTTTTTAATAAACTCAGGAACCTCCCTGCCCCTCTCGCCTATAAGCGCTACCACTTTTATGGGTGCATCAGAACCTCTTACTATCATCCCCATAAGTGTTGACTTTCCGACTCCACTTCCCGCAAAAATACCGAGTTTTTGACCTTTCCCGCAAGTTAAGAGTCCATCGATACTCTTTACTCCGACACTAAAAACCTCATCTATCATACCACGCTTCATAGCGGCTATCGGGGGTTTTATTATCGGCATCAGCTTAGAGCCATTTACTGCCCCCTTGCCGTCAATCGGTCTCATAAACGGATCCACAACTCGTCCAAGCAAAGATTGACCTACCGGAATATTTAAGCCTGTTTGGTCTAAAAAGACTCTATCGCCAGAGCAGAACCCCTCAACAAAGCTAAAAGGTGAGATAAAAAAGGTGCTGCCATCTATCTCTGTAACCATACCTATAGTCTCTTGATTTGTCTCGTTTGAGATAATCTTCACTATATCGCTTATGCTTACTTTTAGCCCGCGCGCAGTAATTACTGTTGCATTTATCTTAACAACTTCGCCAAAAGCAACCGAGTATCTTTTATTTGAGATTTTATTTTTAAATGAGGAAAAAGGCATTAAAAATCTCCTTGCTTTTGTGCTTTTCTAATAACGGGTACCAGTAGGAGAGTTTATTAAAGAGAAAAATTCGCTTCTTGTTTTTTCATCTTTTTTAAATAATCCGCGAAGTGCCGAGGATGTAGTTGTTGAGTTTATCTTCTGTACTCCTCTCATCTCCATACACATATGACGTGCCTGAACAACGACTGCTACGCCCTTTGGCGTAATTGTATCCATGATTGCATCTGCTATCTGCTCGGTAAGCTGCTCTTGAATCTGCATACGGCGCGCAAAAACATTCACGACACGAGGAATTTTTGATAGTCCTACAACTTTGCCATCAGGGATATAAGCCACATGCACGCGCCCGATAATCGGTAGAAGATGATGTTCACATGTAGAGTAAAACTCTATATCTTTTAAAAGCACCATTTCATCATTTGAGCTGGTAAAAAGAGCCGACCTTAGTATCTCACGAGGATCTTCTTTATAGCCACCAAATATAAATTCATACGCTTTTTTAACTCTTTGAGGAG
Source organism: Sulfurimonas sp. (assembly GCF_023229105.1). GTDB lineage: Bacteria > Campylobacterota > Campylobacteria > Campylobacterales > Sulfurimonadaceae > Sulfurimonas. Next base: position 5,189 of record NZ_JALNZY010000015.1, on the reverse strand, counting down.
TTTTTAAAAGTCCCTCTCTGCTTGGGTCTTCTCCGACATGAAACATCATGGTCTTTACCGCATCTTCAAATTTTGTATCTATTTTATCTGACAACACTATACCTTTACGAGTATTTTTATAACCGATAGAGTATCAAGAAATAGCTGAGAAAATGATGTGATTTTATTTATATCAAGATTTATGGCTGGATGTATAAGAAAATTGGTTTTTAAAAAGGATGAACAGTGTTCAGAGCCTTACGCAGGAACCATAACCTGCTTATTATAGCCCACTCGTTTCTCACTCGGATAAACTATATCCAATATGATATAATTACTACCATTAAAAGGAGTTGAAATGTCAAAAATTATATTGGGATTAGATTTGGGAATAACTTCCATCGGATGGGCATTGGCAAATATTGACGACAACGAGCCTAAAAACAATAAAATCATAGATAGTGGTGTAAGAATATTTACAATAGCAGAACATCCAAAGGATGGAAAATCATTAGCACTTCCGCGCAGAGAAGCCAGAAGCGCAAGACGTACAACCAAAAGAAAAGCTCAAAAATTAAGAGCTATTAAAAGATTACTAATTAATGAAAAAATTATAACGGCTGATGAGCTTGAGAACCTTTTTATAGGCAATAAAAATCAAAAAGATGCATGGCAGTTACGGAGAGATGCTATTTATAGACTACTAGACAATAAAGAGTTGGCTCGAATCATGATACATTTGGCAAAACATCGAGGATATGCTTCAAACCGAAAAAGTGAAGAGCCTACGGATAGCGAAGGCAAAGCAGTTTTAGGTGGAATAGAAAAAAATAAAAAATTAATTCAAGAAAAAGCTTATTTAACTATAGGCGAATATATATCTACAAAAAAGAAAAAAAGAAATGGCAAAAACTCAGAAGGAAAATTAAACTATGAAAATTCTGTCTCACGAGAGATGTTAATTGATGAGATAAATATACTTTTTCACAAACAAAAAGAGTTTGGAAATAAATTTGTCAGTAATGAATTATTAAACAGTTACCAAGAGATAGCTTTTACACAGCGACCGCTAAAATCTGTGGAGGGCATGGTAGCCAATTGCCCTTTTGAACCATTAGAAAAAAGAGCACCAAAAGCAAGTTGCACATTTGAAAAATTCAGAGCCTTGCAAAAGCTAAAAAATCTTAGAATAACCACTCAACACGGTGAAATTACTCTTAATAAAGAGCAGATTAATCAAGCTATACAAAATGCAAAAACCACAAGCAAGTTCACATATAAATCGCTTAAAAAACTTTTTGATTTAGATAAGGATGCACAATTTAAAGGTTTAACATATTTTGATCATAAAACTGGAGAAGTAAAGGATTCAGAAAGTACAAAATTAGTAGATTTTAGCGCGTATCAAAAGATACAAAAAGCTATTGAAGGCATAGACAATATGTTTTGGGATAATATAAAAAATAATGATGAATCTTTAGACAAAATTGCAAAAATACTAAGTACCGAAAAAAACGACAAAAAAAGCTTGGAAGAATTAAATAAGCTTATCGACAATGTAGCGGTATGTAATGCACTTATAACACTCTCGTTTTCAGGCTTTGGACATATAAGCACAAAAGCATTGGCAAAGATAATCCCTTTCTTAGAAGATGGTTTTGATTATGACAAAGCTTGTGAGATGGCTGGATATGATTTTAAAGCAATATTTAAAGGCAATAAATCAAAACTTTTACCTCCTCTAAGCGCGCAGGAAAACCTAGAGATGACAAACCCAGTAGTAAAGCGTGCAATTGCCCAAATGAGGCTTGTTTATAATGCAATTTCCAGAAAATATGGAGCTCTTGATGCCGTACATATAGAGTTTACAAGAGATATTAAAAAATCTCACAAAGACAGAAATGATATTAAAAAAGCACAAGATGAGTTCCAAATACTAAAAGAAGAAGCAAAAACTCATGCAACTGAAGTTTTAGGCAAAGAACCAAACGCAAAAGAGCTTTTAAAGTTTAGACTTTGGAAAGAACAAAACAAAGAGTGTATTTATAGCGGAGAGTATATTAACCCAAATATTTTGGCAGACCCTTATGCAACAGAGATAGACCACATACTACCATATAGCCGCTCACTTGACGACTCCTTAAACAACAAAGTTTTATGCCTTACAAAGCAAAATCAGGACAAAGGAAATAAAACACCTTTTGAATATTTTAAAGCAGATGAAAACTCTGTAGTGTGGCAAGGGTTTTCAGGAAGAATAGAAGGACTTAAAAACATTAGACATGCTAAAAAAGGCAGACTTCTTAAAACAAATTTTGATGAAAACAGCGAAAATGCTTTTAAAGAGAGAAATAAAAATGACACCTCCTATATATCAAAGTTTGTAAAAAATTACATAGAAGCTCACATTGAGTTTAAAGAGTCAAAAGCTAAACAACATGTATTTACCCGTAACGGTATGCTTACATCGCAGCTTCGCTACAAATGGGGAGTCGGAGATAAAAACAGAGATAACCATTTTCACCATGCAGAAGATGCAATTATTTTAGCTTTTTCTACACAATCTCAAGTACAGAAACTATCTACTATATCTGGAAAGAGAGAAGGTTTTAGTTTTAAAAATAGGGAGGAAAAAGCAAAAAATCTCAAGTTTGAGCCACCAATGGACGAATTTGGCAACAAAGTTAAAGAGAGTGTGGAAAATATATTTGTTTCACACATGCCAAGGAGAAAAATTAGCGGGGCGGCTCATAAAGAGACTGTTTACAGCGATAAAACATTAAGTGTAAAAAAACCTGACGGCAAGATAGACTCCCTAAAAGGAAACAGCATCAAAAACAATATAAAACTAAAACACGGCATTGCACTAAATGACACTATGCCAAGAGTTGATCTCTTTGAAAATAAAAAGACAAAAAAATACTATTTGGTCCCCATCTATGTAAGCGACTTTATAAAAGATACTCTTCCAAATAAGGCAATTGTACAAGGAAATAAGCCATGGCTTGAAATGGATGATGAGTATGAGTTTTTGTTCTCCTTTTATAAGAGTGATTTAATAGAGATTAAAACAAAAAAGACAGCGACAAAAGAGTCTGTTCAGATTTTAGGTTATTACGACGGCACGCATAGTGGAACAGCTAACATAACTTTAAAAGCACACAATGGAAGTGAAGAATATAGTTATGGCTCCCAAAACCTAGTTTTTGTAAAAAAATATCAAGTAGATGCTTTAGGAAACTATGTTGAAGTAAAAAGCCAGAAGAGAGAAGGAACAAAAAAACAAAAAAGATAAACTATAAAAAGGAGTGATTATGGCTGCATGGAGAACCATACTAGTTACAAAACCTTGCAGGTTAAGCGTCAAAAATCTTCAGTTTGTATATGAACCGCACAATGAAGAGAGCATAAAAGTCCCGCTTGAAGATATAACAGTCATAGTGCTTGAGAGCAATCAGGCAACTATCACAACAGCGCTCTTAAGCCAGATAGCCGAAAAAAACATAGCACTCTTTACGTGTGACGGCTACCACATGCCAAACGGCTGTTTTACACCATTTCATCAACACTCGCGACTCTCTCAGATAGCTCACATACAAAGAGATATAAAACTGCCTCTTAAAAAACAGCTATGGCAAAAAATCATTACCCAGAAAATCACAAACCAATCAAAGCTCCTAAACTACTTTGAGATTGACAATATCCAGCTTGAACTCTTAAAAGACAAAGTCAAATCCGGCGATGGCCAAAACCTAGAAGCACTTGCCGCTAGAAAATATTGGCAAAAACTATTTAAAGATTTTTTGCGAGACCAAAAAGCACTAGACCCGAGGAATATAGCGCTTAATTATGGCTACGCTATACTAAGAGGTGCGGTAGCAAGATCTCTAGTTTCTTACGGTTTGCTCCCTACTTTTGGAGTCTTTCACAACTCTGAGTTAAATGCTTATAACTTAGCCGATGATATGTTAGAGCCACTTAGACCTATGACAGATATGATTGTAAAAAAACTTGAACTAGAAGATGAGCTTGATGTTCATCTCGGTATAAGCGTAAAATCTGCACTTATAAATGTTCTAAACATGCAGATGAAGCTAGATGGTGAAAATGTCACTCTGCTGCATACATGTGATGTGATGGCTCATTCTTTTGTAAAATCCTTAAAACTTAATGACGCTAACTATCTAAAACTGCCGACGCTCTCATGAAAGAGTCTAAGTTTATGTGGTTATTTGTCTTTTTTGACCTGCCTACCAAAACAAAAAAGGAGCGAAGAAAATATACACAGTTTAGAAACCATCTTCTAAAAGACGGTTTTATAATGATGCAATTTTCAGTCTATACAAGAATATGTAAAGGCGATGACAGTATAGAAACGCATAAAAAAAGAGTAAAAGAGCATATACCGCCAAAAGGAAATGTTAGGATGATTTCCATTACCGACCTGCAATATGCCAAAATGGAAACGCTTATTGGAATCAAAACAGTTGAAGAAAAACTAGAAAAAAAACAACTTTTACTATTTTGAGTAAAAATGAAACAAAAAAATTTGGTTTTAAAATAAAAAATCTCTAATTATTTAATAATTATTTAAAAAAAATAAGAAAATCTAGTAATTTTCTTCCATATTTTGATGATTTTAAAAGTAAGCTTCAAACAATTGAAGCCCACTATAGCAGGCTTCAGAAGGTAGTAGTATAGCACATCCGAGTGAGAAAGGGGGCTATAACAAAGAGTTTGATGAAGCTATGGAGCTAAAAGTATAGCACATCCGAGTGAGAAAGGGGGCTATAACTCCACATCAAAGAGAATGAAGCTGTAAACCAGTATAGCACATCCGAGTGAGAAAGGGGGCTATAACACTTCTTTTGCTGTGTATTTTGAAATTAACAGTATAGCACATCCGAGTGAGAAAGGGGGCTATAACAATTTGAGTTGTTTTGCGTCGCAATACGCCAGTATAGCACATCCGAGTGAGAAAGGGGGCTATAACCTCTCTAACAAGATAGACACTATGACAAAGAGTATAGCACATCCGAGTGAGAAAGGGGGCTATAACTCTGAGCGGGCGGGAGCAAGTGCACCACTAGTATAGCACATCCGAGTGAGAAAGGGGGCTATAACACAAAATGGACTAAAAAGAAAAATCCTATCAGTATAGCACATCCGAGTGAGAAAGGGGGCTATAACTAAACTTCACAAGTTATATA
>NZ_JALNZY010000099.1 GCF_023229105.1 Sulfurimonas sp. | reverse complement strand
CAACAGCCCACCAGCGGGGCGCACAGGCCCGGTGCGAGGCCCCTGAGCCCGGTGGCTCGATGATGGGGTCCGCCCCCAGGGCCTTGGTGAGCCGCTCCCGGTACTCCCGACAGAGGGTGGACTCGTTGAGGGCCTGGGTTACTCGGACCTCATTGCCGTACTGCTCGCCGAGGGTCATGGTGCGTCCAGTAGCTTGTCGATGAACTTCCGGCAGGCAGCTTCGGCCCACGCGTAGGCCCCCTCGGGGTGGTCCTCGCAGCCGTCGTAGAAGGCTCCCCCAGACTCCAGGGGGGGCCATAGGGTTTCCCAGGTGGTCATGGGCGGGGATCTTCCAGCCGATGCCCCCGAACGGGGTCCGGGGGCTGACCGTGAACTCGACCCCGCGGTGCTCGTGCTGGGTGATGCAGAGTGCCATGTCTCTACTACGCCGGATCTGGTTGAGAATCAACCACAGGGGAGGCTATTCCGGCTGGGTGCTGCACTTGAGTACGAGGGTGTGGGTCTTGTTGAAGATCAACTCGGTAGGGTCCTGGACGAAGAGCTTGAGCGCTCCGTACTGGACTGTGCGGGATCGACGAGCACATGCAATGCCGGTGGCAACCATGTCCACGTTCTGGCAGATGAGGTAGCGGACCACGTTCTCGCTGTCCGAGTAATCCGGGGGTTCGTGTCGACAGACCCAACCGGACGGATTCGGGAGCGCAATCTCCCCGCCTGCGGAACTCAGCTCTTGGACCAGCTCCGGTCCAACCTTGGGGGTGATGTACAGGGTCCAGGTGGTCTTCCACCGGACCGGCTCATCGGCTTGAGCCAGCGGGGACAGGCACACCAGAGAGGACGAGACTAGGGCCCAAAACAGCTTTCTCATCGGTTTCCTTCAGAGCTTGAGGTCCGTGGGGAGACAGTCGAAGACCTCCCCGTCCTCGATCATGTCCTCGATGGCTTCCTTGGCGTCGACGAGGCGGGCCTCATGGAACCGACAGACCTTGCCGGCCTTGGCGTAGTACACGATGTAGGCCACCGAAGCCGCCGGGAGGCTGTACTGCTTGCGCACGATCACGAACCGGCCACACTTGGACCGGGTCACCGTGCGCAGGAACCTTGCTGCCTCGGTCTTTGCCCACTTGATCGTCTGTGCCATGTCTCTACTACGCCGGGTTTGGTTGAGAAGCAACCACCAGCGGGGGTGATTTTGCTTTCGAGCTGGATCCACCAGACCACAACGACGGGCTTTGACCCCTCGGTCCCCGTAAGAATCCCCAGGGGGAGAAGCGTCATCGGGTTCCTCTGTCTCGTCCCACCACACGGGTACCGACTCCAACCCCCCGAACTGCTGTGGGTCCAGCCGGTCTAGTCTCCGTGGGGGTTGGCCCAAGGGGCGCACCTACACCCCCAGCCCCCGGCGTCGAAGGTCAGCCTTCAGGTTCCGGATGAACCGATCCCCGTTGGCGGGCGTCCCGGACACGACCAGGATGATCTGGCAGGGATCCTTGGGCACCCACCGCCAGTGGTTCTTCCCCGTCATCTCCACCGTCCACCCCTCCTTCACGGCGATGGTGACTAGGCTCCGGAACTCGGGGAAACGGCGGGCGTCCATGGGGTCCTTTCTTGGTTGAGTCTCAACTTCGGCCGGGAGCGGTTACTTTCTGGGAGGGAAGTAGTACTCGGCGTCTTCCCCCAGATCGAGGGTCTGCCGGAAGTAGCCGTACCAGAACCACCGCTCCGGAGGTGACCCCACACACTGGGACCACCCGTTGTGGGCGTTGAGGATCGGAGTCCTCGCCTGCTCGCGGGCCTTCTGGAGGTGGTCCTGCAAGAGAGCCTCCCACACGGCCCGAGAAATCTGCCCCGACCGGGCTTTCACCTCGGCTCGGATGGCGTCCTGAGCCGCTGCCATGCCCCGGTTCATGTGCCCCAGCTCCGCGTCCTGCTCCAACCGGGCCGACCCTACCGTGAGCTTCGGAGGCACGAGCCGCTCCAACCACTGGACGAGGTTGGCCTTGGAGAACCGATTCGGGTTACGGGGCACGAGGTAGGGTCCCTTCTTTGGTTGAGTCTCAACTTGGGGTCAGGCGTTCCGGAAGGCCAGCCAGCCCTCGTAGCCGAAGAGCTTCTCGCCCAGGGCGTCCGTGGCCGGGGTGTCCCCATGCTCCGACTCGCTCCGGCGAGCATCCAGCAGGAAGCGCACACAGGACTCGATGGCGTGCTGCTCCCAGCAGGACACAGCCCTCTGGAGGTCGCTCACGATGCCCTCGGCCGCCTCCCGGATCTCCCGGGCCTTGGCCACCATGGCCTGAGCCTCCTCGCGGGTGAGCCCGTCCTCGGTCAACGTCTGGACGATGTCCTCGTCCTCCGAGTCGAGGTCAGCCCAGAGCACCGCCTGCAGCTCCACATCACCCTTCTGCTGCGTCGTCAGATGCCAGCCGTAGGCTTCGTACCAGTCCTCAGCCGTTTCGTGGATGGTGTCGGCTTCCCGGTGCTGGGAGGCCCACTGGTAGCAGGCCACGACCAGGTCCCGAGGGGGCCCCTTGCCCTCCGCCATCGCGTCCAAGGCCGCCTCGGGCGGGTCACCAATGTGGTAGGCCGCCAAGTCTTCGGGACTGACTGCATCCTCCTCGTAGCGGGTCTTGTCGTGGTCGTGCTCCGTCTCAGCGTGACACCCCTGCGAACAGGTGGTGTAGACCCGCTTCATGCCGCAGAGGCCGCAGACGTGGATGCTGGTGATCCCCGCCCCGTTGGCGAAGATGCCAGGGCTGCTCTTGCAGCCACCTGCGAGGTCCAGGGCGTCGGTCCACTCGTGCTCCTCGTCGACCGGGCACGTAGGCTCCTCCGGGTCGATGATGCAGAGGCGGGAGCGTTCCTCGTCCGTCTCCTCGCAAGTGGCCGTCACCAGAACCGCGATGGACCCCTTCTCGGGGTCCACATCCCAGGTGCCGTCCTCAGCGATCTCCTGGAGGTCCAGCTCGGCGGGGCGGCAGGTCACGTCGTCATGGCCTTCCCCACCTTCGCCCCCGAACACCCAGGTCCGCGGCTCGTCGGAGTCACAGTACGCTTCGCGGGCAACCTGAACCTCGTCGTACACCTCCTCGTACTCCTCGGTCCCTTCGTCGAGGTCGACCAGGCGCTTCACTGCGCTCTCGTAGGCTTCCTTGGCAGTCGTCATCGTCACTTCTCCTCGGGGGTCAGCTTCATCTTGGCAACCAGCTCCCGCTCCCGGGTCTTCTCGGCCGCCGTCAGGGGGTAGGTCGACCACAGGGTGGCCAGCTCGTTTCGCTCCTCGCGGGTCAACTTGCTGGGGGTTCGATCGTCCATGTCTCTACTACGTAGCCCCCTCCCCGGAATCAACCGAGAAAGCTGAGAATCAACCTCAGGTGCAGAACGCCTGCCACGACTGAGCCCGGATTTCAGCCAGATTCTCGGTGATTTCGAGCTTCTCCGTGGGGGTAGTTGCCCCCTCCACCCGGACGGCCTCGGGCACCCGGCCCCACACCTCGACCTGGGCCCCAGGGTACTCTGCCATGACGGCCAGCATCTCGTGCCGGGTAGCCCGCTCAGCTACCTCCTGGGGGTCCTCGTCACCCCACCCATCTCCCACCTGGTCGGAGTGGGTACGCTGCACGCGGAGGGTCAGATGCTGGTAGGTCACGGTCATGCTCCCTTCAACAGCCCACCATCGACTGGGCGTACCACACGGGGGAACCGGTCATCGGCTCGATGACCCGCCACACGTTACAGCGGGTGCCGTCGATCTCCCGGGTCCCCAGCCAGGTCCAAGGCCCCGCCTTGTCCGGGGTGATCAACACCGTCGTCCACCGCTCATCGGGGACTCGACGGAAGTTCCGGTCATGGACCGTGTCGTCTGCCAGGTAGGCGTAGCCAGAGCTAGGTTGCGGGTGTTCAGGCATGGTTGTCTCCTTGCATCCAGTCGATGAACCGCTTGACGGCGTTCTCCGCCCACAGGACAGCACCCTCCGGGTGGTCTAGAGCGCCGTCGTAGAAGGCCCCCTGGGACTCAACCCACTTACCCTGAGCGTTCAAGACCTCCCACCCAATCCCGGGGCAAGGGGTTCGGAACCCCACTCGGTAGGTCACCCCCCGATACTCCCCCGTCCGTAGGATGCTCTCCCCCGTCATGCAGCCTCTTCTTCTAGGAGCTTGGCCCCCATCTCCGCCAGGAGGTAGAGCCCCGTCTCGTGCTCTTCTTCGTCCTCAGCAGCACACGCGGAAACCACGACCTCGATCGTGTACCGCTTGCGCTTGAGCCCCTGTGCCGTGGCCAGCACACAGGCGTCCGTGTTGACCCCACAAAGGCGTACCTTCCGGTTGAGACTCAACTTCGGCAGGACCGCATCAACCCCCTCCGACCCGTCGTCCTTGTCCTTCAGCACCCGGGCCTTCCGGGGGTAGTCGGACAACGCATCCCGGATGTTCTTGTAGGTGACCCCGGACGCCTCGAACTCCACCACGATGACCGGGCACTGGGCGGCCTTGGCAGCCTCGATCTCCCGGACGATGGCCCGACGGACCTTGCGCTTGGCCGCCGCGGGGAACATCGTCTGCACGTCAACGATGACCAGGGTGTACATGTCTCTACTACGCAGGAACCCTCCCGGAATCAACCGACGAAGTTGAGAATCAACCAAACCCGGAGGCCCATAGACCAAGGGCCCCCACCCGTGAAGGTGAAGGCCCTTGCCGAGGCGTGTTTCATGCTGTCGCGACAGACCCGGAGTTCTCCTCCGGGATCATAGCGCCTCTACGGTGTTTGTAGAGTAGCACACCTACGGGTTGAGTCAACCTCGCGGCAGGATCTCGGCGGCAACGAGCAGCCCCCGGACCCCCAAGGGTTTGCGTAGCACCCCGGCCCATAGCTCCCGGCCATCAAGGGTCCGCACGAAACCCCGCCATGGCCACCCCTGGTTCCGGCCCTTAGGTCGGAAGGCTACCCGAGCCCGTCGCCCCGGCACCAACCCCACCAAGAAGGGGCACCCACCAAGAAGGATCGTCCGGCACCACCCCCTGCCTAAGGGGCGGTACTCTAGCCGGGGGCGGTACTCTAACGGATTTGTCTGAGAGGTCATATTTCCCTCTTGACTGAGGATCCTAGGGAGTCTACACTGAAATCCGCTTAGGTGAAAACCAAGCCTAAGCGTGATCTCTGAAACGTAAGCTTTAGGTGGTTCCCGAGGCGAATTGCTTCCTCGGGGTAAAAGGCTTAGAGTTCAGAAGCCAATCCGTTGATCTCCCTAACGAAAACCAAGCTGGGGATCTCAAGTTCAACCGTCGCCCGGAGGTACTGGGAGACGAAAAACGCCTGTGGAGAGGGTGTAAGCCCGCCGACCAAGGCCCGTCAGGGCCGGGGTGGGCGGCGGCCCTCGGTGAAGCAGGAATCGGAACGCCTCGTTAACCGAGAGGTTTGTGAGGCGTGACTAATGCCTAGGCTGAGGTGCCCCCCGCTCGGGAAGTCGTACTCGATCATCGAGACGAGCCCTCCCACGAACGCTACCGGGATGATGCAGAGGGCAGCGTACACCCCCAGAGCTACGTACAGCCAGATGGTCATGGGCCCACTCTACACCCGCAACCCCTACCTCGGAACCCCCTTCCATAGGGATGGAACGCCGCCCCTTCAAGGCGGGTAGCCGGGGGGCTCCGTAGGGACCCCCACCAGAGCCCCCAGTTCCATCCACACGGAAGGCCCGGGGGTCCACGACCCTACCCGCTCCGTGGGGGGCCCTTCCTGGTACACGGAATTCCCCGGGGTCCCTGAGGGTAAGGGCCTCACCAGGATCTTTTTTCCGTGGGTCCGAAAATAACTCTTGACCGAACCCCGGGACCCGGGCTAAGGTCTGCCCTGTCAGGCGCCTTCGGCGCTCGACCTCGGCAGACCAGGAGCCCCTCACCCCGGAATCTCACTCCGCCAGCGTCTCGGGCCAGTCCCCCAACCCCCCACGGGGGTGAACAGACCTAGGAGCGCACCACGGCGAGCTGAGACACCCCGGACCGAGAGTCCCCCCAAAGCCAGGTCGGACCCCCTAAGCTCCCGACAATACAACCGAAGTCCTCGCTGGCCCGCGCTTCCGTCCCTGCGGGCGATAGGTGTTCCCTACCTACACGGTAGCTGCCCGAACACCCTGTGCACCGCCAGCGTTCCCGGTCCGGAGAATCCGAGCCCCACAGGGCCCCCGGCTAACGCCGAAGGCGTGTGCCATGGCAGTGTGCCGCTCTGGCTCACATTGGGCCAGATGTGCGCCAAGTTGTGCCATGGCACAGTGGCACAAATCGCTGGCCGAGCGGGTCTAAATGACCCTGGGGGGTTGTTCAGTCTGATGACCATATATGGTCATTCGGTCGGACAGCCGTTCTGGGTTTGATATGCGGGGGAGACTGCCTCCGCAAAAGGAAGAATCTCGCTAGGTTAGGCTCCGAGCATGGGGG
>NZ_JALNZY010000098.1 GCF_023229105.1 Sulfurimonas sp. | reverse complement strand
TGTGCAAACTAGAAGAGGTAACTTTTGAGCCTCCTTTGCCAGAGGAGATAAGTGCAGAGTTTAGACCTATGACACTTTTTTTTCTTGCAGGTTATACTTTTGATACTGCTAGTATTGTAGATGAGAAACTCATTTTTGAAGCTGGCTTTGGAGTTGAAAATTTTGGTAGTGTTGTGGCTGTTCCGCTACTTAGTATTATGCAGGTAATAGTAGATGAGACACCGCTGCTTATAAATTTGGCAAGTCATAAAAAAGAGAGTGCAAAAAGTTCTAAAAAAGTAGATAAAGGTGGAGTTAAAAATTCAATGGCTTCTTTTTTATCAAATCCGGAGAACTCAAAGTTTTTAAAAAAATAGCTTTATAGAGGTAACTTGTAGCAATTCGCTACAAGCTGTTTGAAGTTTATATTTTATTTAATGAGAGTAGATAGTTCACGACATTATCAACAAATACGTCATGTTTTTTGTCTTTTAGATAGGCTATATAAAAGTTTCTTTCTATTTTATAATTTTGAAGTCTTGCTTCAAAAAGCCTTCCCTCTTTTACTTCATTTGCTATGGCATGTTTTGACATGATTGAGACAACAGGTCTTGAATTTGTTGGATTAGCATGTAAAACGGACTCTTTTATTGCCGTAGGGCTAGCTAAAACACCAAGAACTTGAAAATTAATACACTGAACGCCCATCTCATCAAAAACTTCGCTTGTTAATTTTCTTGTATGAGAAGTTTCCTCTCTGCATATCCAGTCAAATTCAAGGAGATCTTCTGCATTTAAATTTTTCTTTAAAGGTTGATTTGAAAAAACTACAAGCTCGTCTAAAACCCATTTTCGATAAACAATTCCATCCTTAAATACAGGAGACTCTATGATTGCAATATCTGTCTTTTTATCTTCAAGTTGGTCTATAACTTCACTTGAAAGCGCAACATTCATATAAACATTATTGTTTATTCTCTTTTTTATCTCACTAAGATAGTTTGGTAATATATAGTTTCCGATGGTATTTGAGGAGCCGATAACAAATGTGAAGTCTTTATTTACTATTTTTAAAAGCTCTTTTTCACTACTTGTAATTGTTTTTTCAAGTCTTGATGCGATTCTAAAAAGATCTTCACCCTCTTTTGTAAGGAGTATGCCGTTCTTTTTTCTCTCAACTATTTTAGTATCAAGATAATCTTCAATAAACTTTATTTGTTGTGTAACAGCAGGTTGCGAAATGCCTAATTTTGCTGATGCTTTAGAGAAACTCTTCTCTTTTATGACCATTAAAAAAGTTTGTAATTTTGCAAAGTCTTTTAACATAATAATTCCTATAAGTTTAGATAATAAGCGAAATTATAACTCAATATTATAATTAAAGCAATAGCTTTGTAATAATTTATAACTTTTTGGCTATAATAATTTAAATCAATAGTGAGTAGTGATAAAGAGATGGAAAAAATATTCAGTAAATTAAACGAATCACAAACTAATGCTGTAAAAAAAACAGAAGGTCCTGTCTTGATATTAGCAGGAGCGGGAAGTGGAAAAACGACGACCGTTATCTCTCGTTTGGCATATCTCATAGAAGGAGTTGGGATTCCCGCTTCAAACACATTGACGCTTACCTTTACAAATAAAGCGGCAAAAGAGATGAGAGAGCGGGCATCTGATATGATGAACAATCCTGCATATCCTCCGCTTTTATGTACTTTTCACAAGTTTGGACTGCTCTTTTTAAAGTTTCATATACATCTTTTAAATCGAGAAAATAATTTTGTCGTAATCGATACTGATGATAAAAAAAGAATCATAAAAAAGATAAACAGTGAAATTCCCACTCCTCTTATTGCTAGTGAAATATCAAGATACAAAAACTCTCTTTTGAGCCCTGATGATGCTTATAAACAAGCGGAGTTATATAACTATCAGCAGATTGCAAAAGTGTACGAGGAGTATGAAGCTTATCTTTTGGAGAACAATCTAGTAGATTTTGATGATTTAATAGCGCTGACATATAGGCTCTTAGATGAAAATGAAGAGCTCTCTCTTGCTACATCCCAGAAGTACCGCTACATCATGGTGGATGAGTATCAAGATACAAATGAGCTGCAGCTTAAGCTTTTGCAAAAACTTTGCAGCGCACACAACAATATCTGTGTTGTCGGCGATGATGATCAGAGCATCTACGGCTGGAGAGGCGCACATATAAGAAATATAATGGAGTTTGACCAAGATTTTCAAGATACCGCAGTTTTTAAGCTTGAGGAGAACTACCGTTCACGCGAGCCGATACTTAAAGTTGCAAATGCGTTGATAGAACACAATCGCTCAAGGCTTGGGAAAAAACTTATTCCTACTCGTGGAAGCGGTGAAGATATTACTATTTTAAATTCAGGCGACGAGAGCGAAGAAGCAAGAAAAATTGCTTCAAAAATCACAAAACTTTTAGATTCCGGTATTAAAGCTGAAGATATAGCTGTGCTTTACCGCGTAAATGTTCTGAGCCGCTCTATTGAAGAGGGGCTTAACCGAGCAGGTATTGCCTATAAACTTGTCGGAGGTCTTAGATTTTACGACAGAGCGGAGATAAAAGATCTTATAAGCTATATAAGAGTGATTACAAACTTTCATGACGATTTTTCGTTTAAACGTATAGTAAATAAACCAAAAAGAGGCTTAGGCAAGGCGAGCGTAGATAAGATAGAGTTGGCAGCACATTCAAATGGCAGCTCTATTTTTGAGTATATTAAAAAAATTTCATCTGCCGAACTTGAACAGCTTGTAAAACAAAAAAATGCAAAAACTCTTAAAAAGTTTGTAAAAGATATTCAGGCTGTGGCAAAAGTTGCAACTGAATCTACATACAGTTTTATAGATGTATTAGAGGATACGTTTCATCTTAAGGAGATCTATAAAGGTATGCCCGATGAAGCTGAGAGAATTTTAAATATGGATGAGTTTTACGCTCTATTTAGAGACTTCGTAAAAAATTCTCCAGACTCTTCGCTTGATGAGTTTTTAAATGAACTTACACTTCAAAGCGAGCAAGATCAAGTAGAGGGCGAGAGTATCTACATGATGAGTATTCATGCCTCAAAGGGATTGGAGTTTGACCATATCTTCATTATCGGTTTGGAGGAGGGTTTTTTGCCGCTTGTGGGTGATGGGAGTGACCTTGAAGAGGAGAGAAGACTCGGATATGTCTCCTTTACAAGAGCAAAAGAGACATTGACGCTCTCGCATGTGGACAGCAGATTTTACAAAGGGCGAAGAAGCGATTTGCAAAAGAGCAGATTTTTCAATGAAGCTGGACTTTGTGAAGGCTCGCTTATAGTTGAAAAAAACACAGCTTTTAAAAAAGGTGACTTAGTGCGACATAAAATCTTTGGCACGGGCAGAGTTGTCGGTGTCAGCAAATCAGGAAGAGAGTTTAAGCTAAATATTAATTTCGCCGGTACAAAAAGAGATATATTGGCATCATTCGTAGAAAGACTATGAATAGGCTTTTTGTCGCATATAAGCCAACGGGAGTTAGTTCAAATTTCTTTTTAAGTAAACTAAAAAGAAAATACAAAACTAAAAAAGCCGGATTTTCTGGAACTCTTGACCCTTTTGCAAAGGGCGTTCTTCTCATAGGGATGGGCAGTCATACAAAGCTGTTTCGTTTTTTAAACAAAACACCAAAAAGCTATCGTGCAACTCTTTGGCTGGGAGCAAAAAGTGACTCTTTAGATACGGAGTTGATTGAACATATAGAGATTTTAAAAGAGTTTAGCGAAAATAAAGTTTTAAGGGTTATAAAATCCCTAGAGGGCTCTCTTGAGTATGAGCCTCCAATTTTTAGCGCAAAACGTATAAACGGGCAAAGAGCCTATGATTTAGCACGTGCCGGCATGGAGTTTTCGCTTAACAAAATCAGTTCCACGATTTATAAAACAGAACTTATAAACTACTCTCACCCCTTTGTTACATTTGAGGCAACAGTTTCAGAAGGAACTTATATCCGTTCATTGGGTCTTATCATAGCAAAGAGGCTCGGTGTAAAATTTGGGAGTCTTAGTGCTTTAGAGAGGCTGAGTGAGGGGCAGTTTAAGTATGATGAGCAAAGAGTATTAGATATTAAAAAATCCCTTAACATACCCGAAAATTTTTATCATGGAGATGAAGATAACCTAAAATATGGAAGAGTTCTTGCTTTAGATGAGTTAGAGATTAAAGAAGATGGGCATTATTGGCTCGATAGCGGTAGTTTCATCTCGGTTATAAACATAACAAATGCAGAAGTAAATTATGAATTAGGTAGGATTGAATGCTAGTGTTATCAAGAAAAATAGATGAATCAATTGTTATCGCAGATGATATTATCATAAAGATTGTCTCCATCGATAAAGGGGTTGTAAAGATAGGAATAGATGCACCTAGAAATGTCTCTATACTAAGGCAAGAACTCCTCGAAGATGTAAAAGATGCGAATATAGCATCATCAAAAGAGACAGGGCTAGATGATTTGACTATGCTCAGCGCTATTATTAAAAAATAAGAGATACGAAGATGAAGCTTTACAGAGCTTACGCAAAGGTAAATATATTTTTAAAAATCACGGGTATGCGCGCGAATTATCATGAGATTATCTCAAGATTTATGAGGGTTGATTCTCTTTATGACGAACTCTCTTTTGTAGCAAAAGAGGAGAGTGAAGATTTTAAAATTATCGGCAGTTTTTCATGTAAAACCGAGCAAAATACAATATATAAAGCATATTTGGCACTGCTGAATGCTTTAGATGCAGATGCGGCGGCTTTACTGAAAAATCTTATGTACAAACATGGAGTAAAGGTAGATAAAAAAATTCCTGCATTTGCAGGTTTGGGCGGTGGAAGCAGTGACGGAGCCACATTTTTAAAGATGTGTAATGAAGTTTTGCATCTAGGACTAAGCCAGAACGAATTAGCAGCCATTGGCATAAAAGTAGGTGCCGACATCCCGTTTTTTATCTACGGCTATGACAGCGCAAACGTTAGCGGAATAGGCGAGGTCGTTGAGGAGTTCAAAGAGCATCTTTTAGATATCGAACTGTTTACTCCAAAGCTAGAGATAAGTACCCCAAAAGTTTATGCGATATATAGAGAAAATTTTTACAATCCTATAGACGGATTTGAAGTAGAGAAGTTGAAAAAAACCTCGTCATTGGATATACTTAAAAAGATGAGCGCAGATGAAGCAAACGACCTCTTTAAACCCGCACTTCAAGAGTATAAAGAGTTAAAAAATTATTATAAACATGGATACTATTTCAGCGGAAGCGGAAGCAGTTTTTTCAGGGTCAAAGATGCTTAAATGGCACTAATTTCTCCTATAATAAATTTTAAATTTGCATAATGAATAAGCACAATTATGATAAAATTTTTAGAATTATATTTTAGGGAAACATTTTATGGTAGATAAAGCAAGAAAATATAAGATTACGACTGTTAAAAGACTTTTTGTGTTATCTGGTAATGAATGTTATTCTCCTGATTGCGCACGAAATCTTATTGCTGAAGATGAAAAAACAATTGTGGCGAAAATTTGTCACATTGAAGCGGCTAGCCCAAATGGACCGAGATATAATCCTAGCATGATAGATGATGATAGGAGAAGCTTTGAAAATTTACTTTTATTATGTGATGAACACCATGAAATTATTGATAATCCATTAAATGAAAGTAATTATCCAAAAAAACTTTTATTAAAATGGAAAAGAGACCATGAAAATAAGTTGCTTAATAAGAAAATGACACAATCAACTTTACTATCACAATCAGTTAATATTCTAGCAAATCTTGATTCTTGTGATAATAATGATGATAGTGAACAAAGTAATAATAAATCATTTAATATTAGTAAAAAGATTGACTACAATCGTATCAAAATAAATAAATATTTAATTGAAGAATATAGGGTTTATGCAGGGAAGATTGATACCTTATATAACGAACTTGAAAAATCTGGTTCATTTAAAAAAGAGAAACTTTTAAAAAAAATTAGAAATCTATATTTAAGAGTAAAAGGAGAATATATCGCTGGTTCAGAAAATGAACTAGAAATTATTCAAAATAATTCAGATGAAATAATTAAAAAAATAGAAACTCTTCTATTTGAAGAAATAGAAGAGACTGTGGTTGAAATTAACGATGATGCTCTTATCGCCGTCCCGATTATTATGGTCGATGCTTTTATGCGATGTAAAATCTTGGAAAAACCAGTATCATGATAACGAATGACGATACTAATCCAAGAAGAGAAATATATTATCTTGGTGCTTTGACTATAGAAGTTTTAAACAATAGTAACGGTAAAATACCATTATTAGATTTATTCCAGAAAGTTAATGAAGAAGAAGAGATTACGATAAATCTTTTTCTATTTGTTTTAGATTGGTTATATCTTACAGATACAATCAAGCAAGAAAGAGGAGTTGTTGAGTTATGTTTTTAAAACAATTAATAATTGGAAATGATGATTTTATCATACGAGACATAACTTTTCATAAGGGCATAAATCTTATTTTAGATAATACAAAATCTGAGGATAAGAAAG
>NZ_JALNZY010000014.1 GCF_023229105.1 Sulfurimonas sp. | reverse complement strand
CGATAAGAAGAAGAGAGAGAATTAATTTTAAATGTTTCATTGTGTCAACCTTGAGCGAGCGCCCTAATTTTTGTAAATAATAATAACATAATTTATTAAAATAGATAAACTTTAAGCCATAGAGAGATTTTAATCTAAAATGTTATTATAGTGAAAATATAATAGAAGGCGTTTTGCCGACAAAGGATTAAATTGAAACTACAAACAGTATTTGGCACGGTTGTTCTTGGACTAATGTTTTTAATGAGTGGCTGTGCAGGTAAAAATGTGGATGCCAAAAACAGCGGATTTTTTAAAGACTATACACAATTAAAGAGTACAGATAAGGTTAAGCTCTCAAAGTACAAAACTATTTTAATTGCTCCGACTCAAGTTATGTCTATAATTGCGCCCAAAGAGCAGACGAACTCACAAAAGAGACTCTACAAAGAGATTTCGGACTATTTAGATAAAGGGTATAAAAGAGAGCTTCAAAATAGCTCTAAATATAAGGTAGTAGAGAAAGAAGGTGCGGATACACTGATATTTGAGTCGGCAGTCTCGGCGGTAGAGGTACACTTTGAGGATAAAAAATGGAATCAATTTTCACCAATAGCGATGGATATTACCGTAACATCCTACAACTCCTACATGGATGAAAATGTAAGAATATTAGGTGAGAAGCGCATTGTTGACTCTACAACGGGAGAAGTATTGATTGAGAGCATGGATATAATAAAAGATAAAAAGATTATATTAAATGGTGATAC
The DNA here is from genome assembly GCF_023229105.1 of Sulfurimonas sp. Taxonomy (GTDB): domain Bacteria; phylum Campylobacterota; class Campylobacteria; order Campylobacterales; family Sulfurimonadaceae; genus Sulfurimonas. The sequence continues at coordinate 36,220 of NZ_JALNZY010000014.1, read as the reverse complement.
TTTGGAGTTTGAAGCTATTAAACCTGCTCTTGATGCATGGATAGAGCATGTCAAAAACTATTTTGCCAACTAGGGGATAAAGTAGAGTGTCTCTGCAGGTCGGCTGGAAGCATTTTCCATTTGAAGAGGTTGCATTAAAGAGTGATACTTTTTGCACTTCGTTAAATGGATTACGTATAGTTCAGCTATCTGATCTTCACCTTGGTAAAAATGTTAAAGTTGATTATATTCGAACTCTTGTAGAGAAGATAAACAAGATAAAGCCGGATATCCTCCTCTTTAGTGGAGATATACTCCAGACCTCTGCCTTACATGTAAAAGATCATTTGCGTTGCTTTAGAGAGCTTGAAGTTCCATCATACTATGTGAGTGGAAATCATGATATTTTTTATGGTCCAAAAGAACTTAAAACCATAATGCAAGAGAGTGGAGTTGTCTGTCTTGATAATAAAATAGTAGAGCTTAAAATAAAAGGCTCTCTTTTACAGCTAGTCGGGCTTAGTGATAGATATAGTTTTGTCCGAGGAATCAGACGGCCCATAAAGGAGCTTTTTTTGGAACTAAATCCTGATTTATCGACAATACTGCTAACACATCAACCAAAAGATATCTCATATGTAGATAATTTTCGTATAGATATTCAACTCAGTGGACATACACATGGCGGGCAGATATATCCATTTAGTATTATAGTTAAATATTTTCAACCCTATATATCTGGACTCTACAAACAGAGAAATACGCTTCTTTATGTCTGTCGAGGTCTTGGATATTGGGGTGTTGATGTTAGGTACAAGGTTCCATCTGAAATACCGGTTTTTACCATCAATTAACATAATGGTAGTACAATTCAATTTTAATAATTCAAGGAAAAAAATGAATAAATTTTTAGCAGCTTTAACCATGAGCGTTGTTTTATTAAGTGGGGACTCTCTTAAAATAGACTCTCCGCTCAATATATTGGATAATTTTAAGTATGAGACGCCTACTGGTCGTCAGATGAAGATACCACAAAAAACAAAGTTGGTAATAGTTGCTTTTGAAAAAGATACGGGAGCTTTAGTCAACGAATATCTTGATACTCAAAGTAAGTTTTATCTTCTTAAAAATAACTCTATATTTATAGCAGATATAAATAAAATGCCATCAATTATTACAAGCATGTTTGCTCTGCCAAAACTTCAAAAATATAAGCATCTTATCTATCTGCACTATGGCGATAAGTTTCAAAACACGGTTCCAAACAAAGAGGAGAAAATTACTCTGCTTCGTATAGAGGACTCAAAAATCAAAGAGATAACTTTTATCTCTTCAAAACAAGAACTCAAAGCAGCGATTGAGAAATGATATCGCTAAAAGCACTCAGAAAAAATCCTTTTAAAAGCCTTTTGATATTTTCATCCATTACCATTGCGGTAATGGCTATTTTTCTTATCAGTTCAGTATCTCAGGGTGTAATTGGAATGTACTCAAAGATGATAAAAACAGATGGAGATATTATCATTACCCAAAAAGGTATTTCAGATACCTTTTTTTCAAATGTTGATATTGGCTTAATTCAAAAGATAGATAAGCTAAAGAGTGTAGCTTCAAGCTACGGCATGATAGTCGGAGCTTCTCCTATAGGACATATCCCAATAGCTGGAATTTATGGTACAACGGCAAACCATTTTTCACACTACAAGCTCTCAAAGGGAGAGTATCCAAAGGATGGCGAAGTTATTCTTGGTGCAAATCTGGCTAAGCAGTTTGCAACTAGAAGTGTAAACATAGGGAACAAGCGTTTTAAAATCTCAGGTATCTTTAGTAGCGAGATAGGTTTTGAAGAGGGTGGGGTTGTTATGAATATAGAGGATGCCGGTCGACTTTTTAACCGCTCGGCTTCTTTTATTTTAGTCACTACTGATTTGCCAAATAATACAGATAGTATTGTCAAAGAGATTGCTCTGCTTGATGATGAGGTAGAGGTAAAGACAACACAAAATTTTGTAAAAGAGTATAACCAGTTTAAGATTATTGAGAACTCATCTCTTGTAATCTCAACACTCGCTTTTGCTATGGGGCTAATGGGAATTGCTTCGGTTATGAGTATGATTGTTAACTCACGAAAAGAGGAGTTTGGTATTATGCGCGCACTTGGTAAAAGTAGGTTTTTTATTATTAAAAATCTCTTTTTTGAGACGCTTATCATGAGTGTTTCAGCTTACTTGTTCGCACTTCTTTTAAGTCTTGGCATATTGGCAATGCTGCCCCATGTTGAGATGCTTCAGGGGTATGTAAATGGAACGCTTTCACTATCTACTGCCATCTATGTTCTTGCTTCAACACTCTTTATGGCTCTTCTGGGCTCACTGGTACCGGCTTGGATAGCTTCTAAAACAGATCCGATACTTCTGATAAATCAAGGATGTGCATGATAAAAGTATCACATGTTTCACACTTTTACGGTGAAGAGCAGGTTCTTTTTGACCTCTCGTTTGAGATTAAGAGCGGTGGATTTATATTTTTAAGCGGAGAGAGCGGAAGTGGAAAATCAACACTCCTCTGTATTCTCTCAACTCTTTTAAAACCATCAAGCGGAGAGCTCTTAATAGATGGAGAGTCGGTTGATAAAATTAAAAATTTAGACTATTTCCGCCAAAGCAAGGTAGGGTTTGTTTTTCAGTTTCACTATCTCATAAACTATCTAAGTGTGTATGAAAACATAGCATTAGCCGCACTAGAAGATAAAAAGCACAATATACAGATAATACTAAAGAAGCTTGGTATCTCTGAACTCTCTACGCGTTATCCAAATGAGATTTCAGGTGGACAGAGACAGCGTGTGGCACTGGCTAGAGCACTTGTTAATGAACCAAAAATCATATTTGCAGATGAGCCGACTGGTAGTTTAGACTCAAAAAACTCAACAATAGTTTATGGACTTTTAGCAGAGGCTTCAAAAAACGGCACTACAGTAGTAGTTGCATCTCATGACATGCAGATAGAGAACTACGCAACTAAAATAATTAGGTTAAAAGATGGACAAATTTTATAAATTAGTAGATTCGGTTATGCCTATTTGGGCGTTTATATTTTTAGGCTCTATCGTAGTAGGGGTTATCTATGGGGCTCAGATGTTGGGCTTTTCACTCTTAGACTCTACGCTTTTAAATGCTTCGACTACCCGTTCTCTGCATATTACGCTAATGCTTTATGGTCCGATAATGCTCGCCCTCTCCTTACTTCCTTTTGCACTTTTTGCAAAAGATAAACTTGATTTAAGCCAAGCGGTAGAGCCGCTTAAAAACTACTTTTTATTGTGGCATTTATTTCTTTTTATGGCTGTTGTCTCTATTTTACTGGGGGCTCAAAGGGGCTTGCCTTTTTACGATTTTGCTTATGAGTTAAATTTTATACTTGCTGCTTCTGGAATTTTTTATATAGTTGCCATATTTAAAACAATAAAGCATTATAAGATTACGCCGTTATGGGTAAAAGTCTCCAAAGCGCTTCTGTTTGTTGCTCCTATATCGCTTCTTGTTCTAATGAATCCCACTTTCGGACAGGTTGAAAAAACATTAATCGGACCTCATGGAGATAATACGCTAGGGATGAGTTTTACGCTTATTCCGCTTTTTTATCTTATGATAAAGCTACATGCAAAAGAGAGTTTTGCCCCAAAATGGCATCTTTTTTGGATAATTCCGCTTCTAGGATATGCGCTCTCTGTGGGTACTCGAATATTTAGAGGTGAACTCTTGTACGGTGAGGAGTGGGTTTATCAATGGCTAACATTTGCCTATGCCCCGCTTTTAATTAAGTGGTGCAGAGATGCGAAAATAACTTTTAAACGGACACCCTATCTTGCAATTTCCATCTGGGCATTTTTGTTTGTAATGATTCAAGGAAATATACTGTTTATTCCAGAAATACGCTGGCTGTTTCATAGAAATGATTTGATTGTTGCGCATGCTCATGTAGCCATCGGACTGGGTATATTTTTTATGTCGCTTAGCATCTTGAAGTATTTTTACAAATTGCCAGATAAGTTTATGCTCTTTTGGCTTTTTGTTATAGGAGTTATATTTGTATCGCTCTCACTTGCAGGTTTTGATGAAGCGGGAGTTTTTGCAGTTGATGTAATAATTATGTGGTGGATTCGTCTCTTTGGGGGTATTTTAGCGGTTGTGGGTCTAGTTTATTACATTATAAAAAAAATAAAAATTACAAAGCCGTCTCTGCTTGAGTTGTATCATATAAACGGCTTTATGTCGGATGGTTTGGGTGCGCTTTTACTCTTTATCTCTGCGCCTGTGCTGTTTGAGTTTTTAGGGTTATACTTCACTCCGTACTACTACCTTGTTTTTGGTTTTATGGGATTTGTAGGTATTTTGCATTTAGCTGGGATAACTAAAGAGGCACATTTTTTGGCATACTGCACCTCTATCGCCCGCCTGATTACAGGCACCATCTTTTTCTCCCTATTTTATTTAGGGACAATAGACGCTCTGGGACTTATTGTAGGTTTTTATGATATTTTTTATGCTCTTATATACCTTGTTTTTAGAAGCCGCCTATGATTCACTCGTTAGCTCTTGTTTTACTTCTTGGATTTGAGTTATGTTACTATCTTTTGATAGTTCAAACAGGAGTGGTCGAATATTACAACTCCGATTTAATAACGCTTTTTCCTATGTTTGTGGGAGGTGTTTTTGGAACTATTGCAGGCGGAGTCTCTTGGGCAAGAGTTAGTAAGCCTATACACAAGATAATAATCGCTTTAAGCCTGCAATTAATATTGTCCTTTATCTACCCTCAATACAACAGCTTCACTCTTTTTCTCTTAGGTATTTCAGTGGGTATTATGGCTCCTTTGGGAATTTACCTCTTTAAAGCAAAGCAACAAAAAGAGCTTCTTGTAGCGCTTGCTATTGCTTATACGATAGGTACTTACTTTTTTACGTATGATGCCCAGCACAGAACTTTTATGGCTGTTTTATTTACTCTAATTGCTCTTTTTAGTGCATTTATGCTTAGAGATTATAGGGTTGAAGCAGATTCTAAGGAGGTTTCACATCCATATTTGCAGTATCTGCCTCTAATGTTATGGATATTTTTGGACTCCAATCTTTTTGAAACTTTATCAAGACATGCAGATTTGGGAATCTGGTCAAAATACACTTATACAATCATAACATTTCATCTTTTGGGTCTTGTGGCTGCTTACTATCTAAAGATGTCAAAAATAAAGAAACATATTTTTATAGCGGTCATCTTTATTGGGAGCTATATGCTCTCATACTCTGGGTGGACTGTTGCATTAGCCATGCTTTATCCTTTTACAATCTCATACTATAACGTTGTGGTTTTTACGACTTTGAGCAAAGAGGTGAGCATCTATAAGCTTGCCTTTATGATGATTTTTGTCGGCTGGATAGCATCCGGTCTTGGTTTGACAGTTGCTCTCTTAGAAGTTATATATTAAAATAAAATATATGCTAAAATTGTGCTAATTTATAGAATAAGGATTTATGATGAAAAAGATGTTTATGATGCTGCTTTTAGCTCTTCCGTTATTGGCGCTTAATCTGGAGTTAAAGAGCGGTTATGTGGCTGCACATACAGAGATGCTTATGGATAAAACTATTGATCCGACAAATAACTATCTTAATGCTAGTATAACTATACAGAACAATGATATTACTACTATTAAAGGGAAATTTTGGGTTGAAATAACTCTTTTTACAAGCGATAAAGGTGATAGAGACAAGAGCATGTACGAAGAGCTTCAAACAGATAAGTTTAAGCTTGCCACATACACCATAACTAATGTTACAAAAGCTGATGCAGAAGATAGCTACACTATTAACGGCATACTGGATTTTCACGGTGAAAAAAAAGAGTTGAGCGCAAATGCTAAAATAACTACAGTAGAAGGTAGCTTAACAATAGATGCTTCTTCAATGATTCTAATGAGTGATTACGGCATCAAAATGCCTTGTATGATATTTATGTGCGTGCGCGATCAGGTTGATTTGTTGATTAAAGCTACATTTTAATACAATCTGCCTATGAATAAACTCCAAGAGTACCTAAGTGCCCATGAACCAAACGAGATTCACCCCTCAGATATAGCAAAAATACTCAAGCAGCTTGATGATAGTGATTTTGTCGCATCTCTAAGGCTTGTGCCCAAAGATTTAATCGGAGATGTAGCACTCGCTCTTCCTGAGAGATATTTTGATAATGTTGTAGAGAATTTCAGTGTTGAGGAGCTAAGAGATGCCGTAACGGCACTTGAGAGCGATGACCAAGTCGATTTTATGCATGAACTTCAAGGGGTTGATGAGAGCGTAGCTTCTAAAGTTTTTGACACTCTTAATGAAATCGATAAGCAGGAGATTACAAAGCTTCAGTCATACACTCAAGAAGAAGCCGGTGCGTATATGCAACTTGAAGTCTTTACAGCAAATAAAGATGAGATAGTTCATGACGTAATAAAAAGATTTGCCGAACTTAGAAAAGCCAACAAGATAGAAAATGTTCAAAATCTATTTATAATCGGCAACGATAAAAAACTTCTCTTTACAATCGGTCTGGATGATTTGCTTATTTTTGACTTTGATAAAACGCTGATAAAAAATATAGAGGCTAGTGGAGATAGTTTTGAACCTAAAAAAGCGCAAGATAGAGAAAATATAAAAGAGGTAGTTCGTTATTTTGAAGAGTATGACCTCTACGTCATGCCTATTATAAATGCTTACGGGGTTTTGTTGGGGCGCATTACATCTGATGATATTTACGATATTATCAATGAGCATGCAACCGAGCAGATGTATAATCTTGCAGGAGTCAATGATAAGGCTGAGGAGGATGAAGAGATATTTAAAGCAGGTAAAAAAAGAGCCTCTTGGCTTGGGGTTAACCTCTTGACAGCTATTTTTGTCTCTATCACTATTGGTCTTTTTGCGGATACTTTAGAGAGTTTGGTCGCACTAGCGATTTTAATGCCTATTGTCGCTTCCATGGGTGGAAATGTGGGAACTCAAAGCTTGACCGTTGTTGTAAGACAACTTGCTCTTGGTGCAATCTCCCAGGGTGATGCTATGAGAACTATCAAAAAAGAGGTTCTAATCTCTTTGATGAATGGGCTTATATTCTCATTTGTTGTAGGAGTAGTTGCTGCTGTTTGGTTTAATATAAATATGCTCGGTGTTGTAATGGCACTAAGCATGATGATTAATTTTTTAATGGCGGGTCTTTTTGGAGCAGCAATACCGCTCTTTTTAAAAAGAATAAATATCGACCCCGCAATAGGAAGCACGGTTATCTTAAGCATGGTAACTGATGTTGTCGGGTTCTTTAGCTTTTTAGCTCTTGCAACATATATTTTACTCTAGTGATGATGCCTGCATGATACAAAAGTTCAAAAAGTATTCCACTACTAACAGACTGGTTCTTTTAGGGATAATTTTAGGAGTTCTTTTTGGAATTTTTTTGCCTCATCTTGCATTAAAACAGCAGGTAATAGGGCAGATTTTTATAAGTTTTCTAAAGATGATAGTGGTGCCGCTTGTTTTTTCAAGTATTTATGTCTCTATAGTAGGGCTTGGGAATTTACAAAGCCTAAAGGAGATAGGACTCAAGACAGTTTTTCTTTATATTTTAACAACAGCGCTAGCTGTTCTTGCAGCAATAGCAGCTATGAATATGGTGCCTATTGGAGAAGTAGTCTCCGCTGAGGGACTTGAGTATGCAAAAGCTTCTGAGGTTGCGCCGTTTTCTTTTAGTGGAATGATTTTAAGTTTTATACCTGCAAATATATTTAACGCTCTTGCAAATGGCTCTATGATGCAGATTATTCTATTTTCAGCTCTATTTGGAGTAGCCTCGCTGCATCTAAAACAAGAGAGACAACTTTTGATGTTGGAGTTTTTTAGCGCTGTTACAAATGCGATGCTCACAATGGCAGAGTGGGTTATCAAGTTGACACCAATAGGCGTGTTTAGCCTTATCTCATACGTTATAGCAGAGCAGGGAGTAGAGATAATTTTGGGGCTTTGGAAATATGTTCTAATGGTTATTGCTGTTTTGGTTTTTCATGCCATAGTGACTTTGCCTGCTGTTTTGGCTTTTTTTGGGCGGATTAATCCATATAGATATTTAATCGATATACGAGAAGCCCTGATAATGGCTTTTTCTACTGCATCAAGTACCGCAACACTACCTGTATCTATGCGAGTAGTAGAAGAAGTTGGCGGAGTTGATGAAAAAAATGCCTCCTTTGTGCTACCTCTTGGAGCTACTGTCTCTATGGACGGAACAGCGGCATATCTAACAGTGGCGGTTCTTTATATCTCGCATCTTGCGGGAGTTGATTTAACTCTGAGCGAGCAGCTTGTTCTTGGGTTAACAGTTGTTGCCCTTAGCGTTGGTGTTGCTGCACTTCCGAGTGCCTCCTTGGTTATGATGGTTGTAATTTTAAATCAGCTTGGCTTGGCTGTTGAGTATATTGCCGTAATAATAGCGGTAGATAGAATTTTAGATATGGCAAGAACATCCATAAATGTTACATCTGACTTGGTTGTTGTGAAAATTATAGACCAGTTACAAAAGATTAAAAAGTCCAATGTATAATAAGAGATTAATATTAAAAGGCTAATGATGTTCAAGTTTATAATTGTGGGGTTTATGTTGCTTTTTAACCTTCAAGCAGACAATAAAGAGGCGCTTGAAGCCTTTAAAAAGAGTGATTATGAGAGAGCATTTAAGATTTATGAAAAAAATGCAAAGAGTGGTGATGGAGTTGCTCAAAGTGCGCTTAGTTATCTTTATGCAAATGGCTTAGGTACAAAAAAAGATATTGAAAAATCTATATACTGGCTTGAGCAATCGGCAAACAGTGCAAATGCAAATGCCCAGTATGATTTAGGGATGTTTTACTTGCGCGGCAACAATGTAAAAAAAGATACCAAAAAAGCTTTTGAGCTACTGAGTAAATCCTCTGAGCAAGATAATGCAAATGCTAAGTACGATTTGGCACTAATGTATTATAACGGCGAGGGAGTGGATTTAAATGTTACCAAATCAGCCCAGCTTCTAGAGAGTGCTGCAATTTCAGGACATAAAATAGCAGAGCAAAATATTGGGCGTGTTTATATGCAACTATTAAACTTTGAGGACGCTTCAAAGTGGCTTGAGAAAAATGCGGCAGACGGTGACGAAAGTGCTTATTATCTGCTTGCAGAGATATATTGCGAACAAGAGAAGTTTGACAAAGCAAAAGTATGGGCGCAAAAAGCAGTAGATATAGGAAACAAAGAAGCCGAAAAGCTATATAAAAAATATAAGCTGCAGAACTATTAAGAGTTTTAAAAACTCTTAAACAGGAATAACTTTATAGCCTGAGCCATATATATTGTGGATTACTCCCTCGGGCAGTTTTGTGCGGATTCTCTTCATAAGGGATGTTATAGCATGTGAGGAGAACTCTTTTTCCTTTTTTTCTTCATGCAAAGAGATAAAAATATCTTTGCCTGAAAAACAGTGGTTTGGCTCTGAGAAGAGTAGCTTCAATAGTAGAGTTTCCATTTTTCTAAGTTTTATCTCTTTGTTGTTTTTCCAAAGCGTATCTGTATCGTAATCCCAAAATATAGTCTCACTTATATAAATTTTGTTAGTAGTCTTTCTTATAAGATTTACAGTTCCAAGTAAAATATTTTTGAGAGCGTCGGTTTTTATAGGTTTTATAAGATATGTTTCAAGATGGAGTTTTATAGCACTAAGAAGCTTCTCTTGATCAGAGTGAGCGCTCATAACGATAATTCTCGTCTCTTTATCGTCTTTTCTTATTTTTGCAATCATATCTAAGCCATCAAGATTCGGCATATTTATATCTGTTAAAATAATCTCCGGTCTCTTCTGTTTGTATATATCATACGCTTCATTTCCACATGCTGCGGTATAGACTCTACTGAAGAATATCTGTAGATATTCAGATAAAGTTTCACGTAGTTCAGTCTCATCTTCAGCAAGTAAGATGGACATATCTTTGATTTTTTCAACTTTCATTTTTTACTCTTATAATAAATTCTGCTCCAATTTTTCTACCATCATCAAGGTAGATATTTTTTGCGCTTAAATTGCCATTCATATTGTCCTCTATAATCATTTTTGCAATATGAAGACCAAGTCCGGTTCCCATTGACTTATGTTTTGTTGTGAAGTATGGATCAAATATTTTGTTTAAATTCTCCTCCTCAATTCCACCACAATCATCTTTAATGATAAGAGTGATAAGACTATTTTGCTCATAGAGCGAAATAGTTATGTTGGTCTCCTCTGCTTTTTTGATTGCTATTAAATCATTGATATTTGATAATATAGAAACAACTACCTGTACAAATTCATTTATTTGCCCATAGATATTATGCGTATCATTTAGCAAAAGATTTAAATGAATACTCCTATTGGATTTTAAATTTACAATATCAAGCGCTTTTTCTACAGCCTCTTTTATGTTAAAGTAAGATTTTTCTCTATCTGGAGTGTAATAATTCATAAAATCTTCTATAGTTTCAGACATATAGAGTACGCGTTTTTCCATCTTTTGAAGTTTGTCTGCTATCTCCTCTTTGCTTAGCATATCTGCTTTGTTTTTCTCTTTTAGTATTGCAAGGGAGGTGTTGATTATTGCTAAGGGCTGGCGCCATTGATGTGCGATATTTCCAATCATCTCCCCGATTTCAGCTCTTTTTGATTGTTCTAAGAGCAGTAAACTATGCTCCTTTAAGGCTTGTTCTTTTTTTTTCAACTCCTCTATGGTGTCAGTGAGCTCTTGATTATATTTCTCTTCTATATATAAGCCACAATCGAGATTTTTCATATCTTGAATTAGTTTTGCAATATATTTTTTCTCTATGATGGAGCCATGTTGAGGAGCAATCATCTCTATATCTAGTTTTTCAATTTTCTTTAACGCGTAGTTAAAGATATCCTTGCTTGGCATATACTCCTGATGAAACTGTTTTGCTTTTGAGAAGTAGGTCTCATCCGCATAAAAATCCCAAGACTCCTCAATACCACCAAAGATATCACCTGAAAAAAGAATTTTTGAATCAGGGTCATAACTGACAAATGCTCCGGGAGAGTGGCAGTAGGGAGTCAATAAAAATTCAAGCTCAAAACCGCTGGAGGTTATTAGCTTGTTGTCATGTTGATCTATGTTATAGTAGCTAGAGGTTACAAGATAGTGTTTGATTAAAAGTGATATTCTGGAGTGCGTTACTATTTGAAGGTCATCTCTGTTTATAAGCTTTTCAATCTCTGGTACCGCTGCTGCTAAATCCGGGTCTTGATGATGAAGAATAATGTATTTAATATCTTTCATATCTATAAGGGTTTTTACTTTTCTAATTGTTTCACTAAACTCAATCATGGAGCCCGGATCAATTAGAATGGATTCATTGCCGTTTATAATTAGGTATGGGTGGCACTGAAAGGGGTCGTTTTTTAGGTACATGCCGACCCAGTATATATTTGGTGCGATTAAAACTGCTTGAGTTGTATCGGGGAGTTTAGACATTTTCCTCAAACCACTGCAGCTGTTTTCTAAGTTCAACGACTCTTCCAACAACAATAAGTGCCGGAGTTGGAACATCTTTGGTTTTTTCTACAATATCTTTAAGTGTTCCTATAACAACAATTTGATCTTTAGTTGTTCCTTTAGAGATTACGGCACATGGACAATCCTCTGGTTTTCCTATTTCAATAAGTTTTTTGCTTATCTTAGGAAGGTTGTGAAGACCCATTAAAAATATGATTGTATCATCGGTTTTAAATGTTTCCCAAGGAATCTGAGACTCTTTTTTATGCGGGGACTCATGCCCTGTAACAACTCTAAAACTGACCGCAACACCGCGATGAGTCACTGGTATGCCAGCGTATGCAGGAGCACTAATTGAAGATGTGATACCGGGAATCACTTCAAATTTAATACCTCTTTCATGGAGGTAAAGAGCCTCTTCGCCGCCGCGCCCAAACACAAATGGATCTCCACCTTTAAGACGCACTACATTCTCATACTTAATGGCATTTTGGTAGATTACTTCATTTATATCATCTTGGGGCATAATATGCCTACCATCTTCTTTTCCGACATATACAAACTCACAGCCACTTTTTGCCTCTTTTAGTATGTCCGGATTTGCTAAACGGTCATAAATGATTATATCCGCCTCTTTAATTACTCTGAGTGCTTTTAAAGTTAGCAGTTCTATATCTCCAGGACCCGCACCGGTTAAATAAACTTTACCCATTAATTGTCCTCTTCATAAATAAAGATACCTGATGGTTTTTTGATGTTGAACATTTCACGTGCAAGATACCACTCTTTAGTGTTTATAACAGCAACTTTATTGGTATCGTTTACTGAGACATAAAGATTTGGTCTAAGTTTTGACCATCTAACATGAAGCACTTTTCCGTCAAACTCAAATCTTTTGATAATTTTTAGAGTTTGAGTGTCTATAATCTGAACAACAGGGAATTTATCACCGCTAAAAGTGACTGCCATATATTTTTGATCAGGAGACAAGGCGGTAAAAACAGGAAGTCCTTCAGTCTCAATGTTTTTTTCAAATTTAAAGTCAGGAGTGTAAACAAGAACCTTGTTGTTTCCAACAGCAGGTATAAAAACATGACCGTCGCTGATGCTCCAAAATCCAAAATGCGGAACTTTTAGCACAGGCTTTCTATCTTCAAGCAAAATATCTATCTTTGAGTATGTCATGGTATCGAGATCCACAACCCCAAAAAAGTCGCTCTTGAAAAAACCTGTAATAAAATGGTTGTTTTTTATCATCGCATCAAAAGGCATAATTCCGACATTTTCAAACTCTTTGTATATCTCAAAGTCAGGCAGTCCTTTACCCTCATTTTTATCTTTTAGCACGGTAATTTTGTCGTTGTTCATTTGAGAAAAAACAAGATAATTTTTATACTGTTTAATCCCTACATTTTTTGAACCGGTCTCAAATGATTTTATAGGATTTAAATCCCTATCTAGGATATCAACACTTTTTTTAGCGTAGTTTGCAACGGCTATGTAGTTTTTAGTAACCGTAAAACCGATAGCGCTGTCGCTTGTTTTATACTCCTTGAGTATTTTTTCTGTAACTGGGTCAAATTTTATGATGTAACCGTCACGTGAAATCACATAACCGTCATTATCATAAAATTTCACAACGCCATGATTCATGTCATGCATGCCCTCTATACACCCTCTTGTAAGCCCTTGTTCAACAACTGCTAGGGATCCACTCTCTCTCTCGACAACAAATATTTTTTCATTAGCTTTGAGTGCCGCAAGTACAGGATTTACTCCTTTTGCATGAGCATTTACAAACAGGGAAGCTACTAAAGAAACCCCCAATATCACTTTGCCTATTTTCATTAATCTCTCCTTCTTTCTTGCTCATTTAAGTAGCATGATGGATCTTCGCTCCATAAATTACCGGTAATAGCATAAGCCCTTGATCTTGAGCCGCCGTTGCAAATGTCTATCTGTTGGCACTCCGAACAGATGCCGCTAATTTGTTCTCTTGGATGGATACGTAGCTGGTCTAAAAGCTCGCCACTTTGCCAGATGTCACCAAAATCTTCTTTTATGATATTTCCGACTGTAAGTGGAAAAAATGGATCAGGGCGCACATCGCCTTCGCTATTTATGTTTAGAAGTTTGCGACCTGCACTGTTTCCTCCCCAAGCAACAAGGCGTTCTCTCATAGTCTCTTTGAGGTGTGGATATTTTTGAGCAAATTTTTCTAAAAACAGTATAGCATCTTGCTCCATATTGCCCGTTACTATCTCTATATCTCTGCCTGTCTCATAGTATTCAAATGCTTTTTTGAGTATAAACTCAACGGCCTCTCTTCTTTGCTCTTTTGAGAGATCCATTTTAAGATTATCCAAACCGCGCCCGGAATATACAAGGTGAGAGATATAGATTTTTGGAATATTTTCTCTCTCGGCAAGGTCAAAAATATACTCTAAAGAGTTGATGGTATCTTTTGTCATTGTAAATCGTATGCCGACTTTAGCTCCTGTCGCATTTGCAAGTTTTACGGATTTAAGTGTCTCCTTGAAAGCACCTTTTAGCCCGCGGAAGTAGTCATGAGTAGGCTCATCCCCGTCAATGCTCACTCCGACATAGTTAAAAGTATCTACAATGCGCTGTATATTTCCTTTTGTAAAGTAGAGACCGTTGCTTGAAAGATAAGTGATAATTCCATTGGCCTTACAAAAATCTGCAATCTCAAATAGATCTTTTCTCGTAAGTGGCTCTCCTCCTGAGAAGATGATAAACTTAACACCGTTTTCTTTCATCTGCAAAATTGTTTTTTTAATCTGCTGTGTTGTGAGTGTATCAACTTCATTAAGCGTTGATTTTGAGTAGCAGTGAAGACATGAGAGGTTGCATCGATTTGTAAAGTTCCAGATTGCGATAGAGCCATCAAGAACCCTCTCCGGTTTCGCTTCAACTACGGAAGAAATTAGGTTTGATAATCTAAACATCTATTTACCTTTATAGGAAAGAATATATTCTGTAATACTCTCCCTCTCTTTATCAGTTAATTTTAATTTTGTCATTACTGTGCGTTTATATCCAAAAGCCTTGTACATGGATTCAGGGTCTAATATATATGCTTGAATCTCTTCGTTTGTACGCTTTGAGGCAATTTCACTAAAAGAGGGACCAAACGCTTCAGAGTGTTGGTGATGGCATCCCCAGCAATATTTTTCAAAAACCTCTTTCCCGCTTGGCTCACTTGCCAAAAGTAGAGGTACAGAGAAAAGTGTTATTAATATATTTTTTTTCATAATAGTCTCTCTTTGTTAACGTTTTATTTTAGCCAAACTAAGCTTGAACTTTGGCTTATATTTGTCAAAAAGTATTAGTTTTGAACAGTGCCGTGTAATAAGGGGCTTCAGGTGTTGTCATAATTTGCGAGTATTTTTAGTTGAAAAACTTAAATAATATTAAAAAGATTTTCTCCCTCCAAAGAGAGAGAAAGAGTGCAAATTATGCACCAGGAATAGTTTGTCTGTGTTCGATTGAGTAAGTAAATGTAGGAGTTGTTAAACCAGTGATGTATTTAACAAATTTACCAGTTTCAGCTTCATAAATACCGATACGACCAGCATTCCACTCAGAAATCATAGTCCAGTGACCGTGATTTGCCGGCTCAGCGTGAAGAATTCTAGGAACAACTACTTCGCCTTTGTCATCTTTTACAGTTGGAACATCCCAGCTATAAAGAACTTTATGAGTTACAGGGTTTATAACAGTACCTTTTGTTGTACCTACAGTAATAATTCTGTCTAGCTCAAGAGTTTGTTTGTTGATTAAGTGAACTTGATTCCAGTTTTCAGGACCGCCAAGTACGTTATCTGCCCAAAGAAAAGGTGTATGCTCAGACGTACCGATAAATAATCCACCACCACCAGTTGGAATATGACGAATAACATCAAAGTTATCATCCCAAATAGTTACTTGACCAAGATTCATGTTAACTGTTGCTCCAAGTTGTTGACCTAGAGTTTCATTAAACCAAGAAGAACCTTGACCTGGGTGTGGCTTAGATGCAGGACCTGTATAGATTTTAGTAACTAAAGATTTAGTTTTAAAGTCAACAACACCAACAACGTCACTTCCTTGAGAAGCGATGAATAAGTA
The DNA here is from genome assembly GCF_023229105.1 of Sulfurimonas sp. GTDB lineage: Bacteria > Campylobacterota > Campylobacteria > Campylobacterales > Sulfurimonadaceae > Sulfurimonas. Next base: position 20,502 of record NZ_JALNZY010000014.1, on the reverse strand, counting down.
ACGACCAATCTCTTTACCTTCATTTAAGAAACCATCATGAAGAATATCGCCGATATTTGGAATATCTCCAACGATTGGGTAGTTTGGCTTAGAGTAATCTACGATATAAACATGTCCACCGTCTTTAAGGGCAAATGCGATATAAGGACCGTATGGAGTATCAAAAATACCTGCTACACGAGATGAATCAATATCACCGTTTGGCTTAATAACGCTTGATGTAGGATAAACTTTTAACGGCTCAAGAGTCATAGCATCCATAAGTACAGCACCGCCTGGAACATAGTTTCCAGCCATTAGATACTTACCATCTGGGGAAACAGCAAGACCACGAGAGTCAGAACCAACTTGACACTCAGCGATTTTTTGCTGACCCGGAGTATTAAGGTCGAACATTGTTACTAAACCTGAACGAGAGATTGAGTAAGCATAACGAGGTTGACGTTTGTTTGTAACTGTTACGTGAACAGCAAAACCAGCCGGATGCTTAGATAAAATTTTACCGCTTGTTCCATCAACGAATGCAACACGCTCAGCATCACGCTCAGTTACGAAACAGATATCTGTATTTTTCTTAACATCTGCAGCTTGTGGATATTTTTTGAAAAATGTCATTCTATCGTTAAGACCTTTCCATCCAGCTTTTACAGTTTCAAGAGTAAGCTGCTTGATTTTTTTGCCTTTGAAGTGTTGTAAATAATCAACCATTGCATCAGCATCAGCTTTAGAAAATTTAGCTTTAAATTCTGGCATCGCAGTACCTGCACGACCATTTAAAATAGTAGCTGCAAGATCTTGAGAGTTTTTCTTATCAATTATCGCAGGACGAAGATCCGAACCAACACCACCTTCGTGGTTTGGACCATGACACCCTTGACACTCTTTTTCAAAAACCAGTTCAACATCCATCTTTGATGTATCAGCAACTAAGCCCGAACCAACTACTGCCATTGCAGCAACAGACATAACTAACTTGTGTAATCTCATTTTATTTCTCCTTCTAAAATAGATAAATGTGCGGGCCCGAAGGCCCTGCACGACTAATGGCTAGATTAACCCTCTTGCTCTAGACGAGCTTTTTCTTGTCTGTAAATCCAAATCATTGGAAGTACAATGATGGTATGCAAAAAGATAGTAAGAGTTAATGGACCTTGAGATAGTGTAGCAAAAAAACTTGGTACAACATCTACAAATGGTTCAAACATTGCATTCATAATATTTTCTCCTTAACGTGCATGATGAGTAGCTTTACCGATACTCAATAAATCTTTAATTAAGAATAGGAAACCAGTAAAGGTAACAAATCCCATAATCAATCTCCAATCCATACCTTGTGCAAACCATGTGCCTGCTTGACCGTCAAAGTAACCTGACCAAGTAGCACCCATTTGTGCACGTGAAACAAGAACTTGAACATATCCTGCGATTGTAAGCGCTACCGTCATACCTAAAACACCTCCAACAATCATACTAGTTGCCCAGATAGAAGATTTAGTGTGGTTGAGAACTTTGATACCGTTTTTACCTTGAACTGCAATATACATCATACCGATAAGAATAGTTGCATATGCTCCAAAGAACGCTAAGTGACCATGCGCCGATGTAAATTGTGTTCCATGCGTATAAAGGTTAACTTGTGGTAATGTGTGGAAAAATCCCCAAATACCAGCACCTAAGAAGTTACCAAATGCATTTATAACAAACCAAGTAAATGCCGGTTTATTTGTAATGACTGATCTATTTTGACCTTTTGCATGCTCTTCGCCTTGTGTTTTACCCCAGTCATAAAGAACGTGGATAAACATTGCGACAAGTGGTAGTGGCTCTAGTGCAGAGAATAGTGCTCCAATTTCCCACCAGTATTCAGGTGTACCAATCCAAAAGTAGTGGTGACCCATACCAAGGATACCTGAACCAAATAGCATAGACACTTCGATCCATAACCACATTTCAACAACTTTACGATGTGCACCAATCATAGTGATTAGACCATAAGCTGCAAGCGCACCAACATAAACTTCCCAAGTAGCTTCAACCCATAAGTGAATTACCCACCACCACCAGAACTGATCAACTGAAATATTATCAGTAAAGAACATACCTGTTAAGTAAAGACCCGCAAATGCAATCATGTCTGCCATAAGAACAGTTACGATTCCTGAGCGATTACCTTTCATACCAGTCATAAATAAGTTAGCAACAAAACCAAGTGCTACAACCGTAATACCTAAGTCTGCCCAACGAGGAGCTTCAATATACTCACGACCTTCATGTATAAACCAGATTGACATTTCATCAGCTGATCCAACTTGAACAAAAATATAAACAAGAACAACTACTGTTATTGCAGCAGTAAATATCCAGAAAAGTAATTTTCCAAAACCTATACCTACAGTTTCAATACCTGTTTCATCAGGAAGTAACCAATAAACAGCACCAAACATTGCAAAAACCATCCATACAACAAGTGCATTAATGTGAAGCATTCTAGCAACTGAAAAGTCTAGTATCTCAAATAAAAAACTAGGAACTACATATTGAATAGCGGCAACAAGACCAAAAAGCAATTGCGCTCCAAAAAGTGTTGCAGCTACAGTAAAATACCATGTTGCAAGTTTTTTAGACTCTGAATTTAAATAACTATTTGCCATTTACTGCTCCTTGTATTTTTCCGAAGTTTCTTGGAAAACCATTTGTATCAATTGTTGACATATGTTTCAAGAAAGCAACTAAGCCTTTAGCCTCTTCAGCAGTAATGCCTAAATTTGGCATCATACGCTCATGCGTAGGATATTGAGATGGATTTTGTAAAAACTCAGCCATCGCCTCTTCTTTTGTATTTTTGCCTGTCATAGCTTGCATTGATCCTTCTGGTCCCCATGCAGGATCTAGCCAAGCTTTTGTTAAATCCGGAGCATAATAAGCACCGTTTCCAAGAAGTGTATGACAGTTCATACAGTTTTTAACCTGAGAACCCAATTTTCCTAGGTGAAGTAGTGCTGTTGCTTCTTCTTCACTCCAGTCGTCTCTACCAAAAAATTTCTCTTTTTCTTGAAAAGATGAAGTACCGTCTGCATTTGCTCCACCAATTACTGGAATTTCATGTTGACGTTTTTTGTTCATTTCATAAGTAATCTTATAATTAATAACTGTAGGTCCAGGAACCCTTTTAGTTACACCATTTTGTATATCTGAATCAGTACCCATTGATATTTGAGCGGTCGTGTCAAATGTCAACCAAATGAGAAGAACTGATGCAAATCCTGTTATCCATGCTGCTGAACGCTGCCAGAAGCGATTATCACTCCATACGGATTTTTTAGCCACTATACCCTCCTATAAATTATGCGTCAATATATATATAAGTTAATGTTCATTTTCTTCATGAACACGATCTTGCATGTAGTAAACTGCATGTGGAAGCAATAGCAACCCAATAGCAGCAACAACTAAAGCCTTTGCCGTCAGTTCGTTAACATGCATCAAGCTTCCCATCAAATAGAGACAATAGGAAGTAAGTATCCAAAATAGATAGCCAAAAGGCAACGTCCATTTCTTAAGCATCTTGACTTTTACAGCCGTATATATACCAACATAGAATCCTCCAAATACTAGAACAAGAGTAGAAGATATAAATATTGTCAAGAAATCTTCCACAAGAATGTCCTGTGTCATTAAAACTTCATTTACCATTTTATCTCCTACTATCGCTAAAATTTTTCAGAATCAAGAGAAGTTTAGTCCTAATTAGTTCAAATACTATTGACGTACATCAATTTTTTTATTAAATAGAAAGATTAAGGTTAGTTTTATTATTTATGTAACAATTTGAAACATAGTTGAAATTTCAATATTTGACTATATGATGATTAATAAATGAAGATAACAAAAGCAGATATTAGAGAAAGTGAAGAAGTGAAGAGAGAGTAAGCGCAAAAATAAGTGTTACGGCTATGGTAACGATACGTTTTTGTTTTTCTTGTATGTTGTATTTTTCTTCAAGATAATCTCCAAGTTTTAATCCCGGATAAACTGAAAACATTAACATGGGAACGCTCATAACAAGTATGAAAACAATATCTTGAAACACCATTATAGTAACTCTTTTCACTATTTATTTAAGTTTGCTATTATATCATTGATTAATTAATTTTTTTTAAATATAATTAATTTTTTACAATAAAATTCACAAGCAAAAGAGGAGAAGAGATGAAAAAAGTTTTATCTATAATTGTAGCATCAGTTGCAGCGTTAACATTAACAACTGGTTGTGGGGGTGCATCAACGGGAATGAGTGCTCATACTCAAGACGATGCAAGTATATGCAAGAGTGCAATTTACATTGGGGATAGCAACTATAAATCAGTGTTAAAATCAATTGAAATAGCGGGTAAAAAGGAAGGATGGCTAATGACACCTTTTAAAGCAAATGCTATTATTGGTGAAAAAATTATTGACGGAGAGATGCAATCAATAAAAATTACACTTGATAAAAGACATATTTCATGTCCTGAAGATGACATTTCAAAGGGTGAGATGAAAGCCCTAAGAGCTGCAATTGTAAAAGAGTTAAAAAAAGATAGTTCTCACTAAAAAGAGTAAGATAAAATCTGTTGCCTTTATTTCAGTGCAGATTATTAATGATTAATCTTTTCTATGTTTAGAGATTCCACATGCTTGATTTGGTTTTGGAGGATTTTCTTTTAGATAAATCAAGTCATCTAAAGTCTGTTTTAAAACTCTTTTTTGCTGAAGTAGCGGCAGCATGCGGTTATCTTTTTCATTCATAGGCAGGCTCATATCAGCGAGGATTGCCTCCACCTCTTTGTCTAAATCTTGTAATGCATTATTTATATGTTTAATAGAATTCATGGCGTGAGTATAACAAAAATTAAAAATATTTGGGTATAATCTCGCTCTCAAAGTACATTTTGTACTCTAAGAGAATTTTACAAAGGAGTTTCGATGCCAAAGATGAAATCGGTAAAAGGCGCTGTAAAGCGTTTTAAAGTTAAGAAAAATGGTACAGTTAAACGTGGTACAGCGTTTCGCAGCCATATTTTGACAAAACAAGATTCAGATACTCGTTCTAAGCAAAACAAGTCAAAAGTTGTTGCAAAAGTTGATGAAAAAAATATTAAGGCTATGATTAACTAAATTTTAGTTGATTATTAAATCTCCAGCCGCGTAGCAATATAGTAGCTGGGCAAGACCACTTTGTATGTGGCACCTTGAACGCGCAAAAGTGTCTGGGTAAAGAGAAAAGGAAATAATATGCCAAGAGTAAAAACAGGTGTTGTTCGTAGAAGAAGACACAAAAAAATATTAAAACTTGCAAAAGGTTTTTATGGCGGACGTCGTAAACACTTCCGTAAAGCAAAAGAGCAGTTAGAGCGCTCAATGTACTACTCATTTCGTGACCGCAAGCAGAAAAAACGTGATTTCCGTAAACTATGGATTATCCGTATAAATGCAGCTTGTCGTCTTAACGGTATGAACTATTCATCTTTTATGAACGGTATTCACAAGAGCGGCATCGAGCTTGACCGTAAAGTTCTTGCTGATATGGCTATGAATGATGCAGCGGCATTTAGTGCAGTTGCAGAAGCTTCAAAAGCAGCATTGGCAAAATAAGTAAAATGAAGTGTGGCTTTTGCTACACTTCACCCTCTATCTTGTGTAAAAAAAGCACGCTGTTTCCTTTTGAATTATAATATATCCCAAGTGATGATTGTCTTGATATATAAACACCCCGTCCGTTAAAGTTTTTTTTATCACGAAAAATTTTACTTAATATTTGCGTATTAAAACCATCTCCCTCGTCTGTTATAACAGTAGTTACATAGTTTTTTGAATTGTACTCTATTATATCGATAGTAACACTTATCTCTTTTGTACAATTTTTTTGCAGTTCTTCTAATGTTATAAAGTAGTTATCTTCACTTAAGAGTCTGTTTTTAGTCTCTGCATCAAGACCTAGGCTTCCATGCTCGTAAGCATTCATAAATAGCTCTGAAAATACTATGCCGGCACTATATAATAGTTTACTCTCATCGGTTATGGTGCTCCATATATCTGCATACCACTCGTTTGCTTCCTCAAGGGCGTTTAAACTGCTTTGAAATTTTTTTCTTAGATGTTTCTTTGGTTGTGACAAAGACAATCGGTTGATAAATATAAAAGTCATGTCATCTTCTTGCACATCTGTTCTAAAAAGAATCTTCTCTCGCAGTTCATCTTTTGTAAAGGAGGACAAAAAGTCATCTTTTATATAGTTTGCATAAATTTCGTTTCCAACTCTTAGGCTGTTTTCTACAACGCCGTCACTGTAAAATAGAAATTTCACACTACCTGATATATCTCTTGTGGATACAAGAAAATTAGTTGTGTATTTGCTAAGAGGTGGATTGTTTGATTTTATGGGTATGATTTTATCTTTACTTGAGTGTATAAGAGAGGGGGGCATGGAAAATTTCGCATATTGCATAGTGAAGTTTTTGCAATCTAAGAGAATAAAATCTAAGGATAGTGTCTCTTCATCAAGCAGGATTGGTTTTATGTAATCTATTGCTGAGTCAACAATTTCTCTTAAGTTAAAAGAGCTACCCATTTTATCTATTAGGTAGTTTACAAATGTTGTTATAATCATTGAACTAAGTGAGGCAGATAAGCCCTTGCCCATACCATCTGCTATAAAATAAAATGTTTTAAAAGTATCTATTCTTCTGGCACTATATGCATCCCCACTGAGTATATCAAGTGGTTTGTAAAAAAAATCTATTAAAGCTATATCTCCATCATCAATCATCTGATAATAGAAATCATTTCTTACAATATTGAGCTCTTTTGAGAAAGCTAAGTCTTCCTGATAAAGGCTATACTTCTCTTTTTTTTCAAGTTCTTTTATCTTTTTTTCTCTTTGCTTCTTAAGATAGTTGTCGGCAAAGAGAAGCTTGGAGACATTTTCAACTGCCTGCATTACTTCAGATATAATTATTGGTTTTTTTAAAAAATTGTTTACATTAAGCTGAAGCGCCTGAACTATTATATCAATATCTTGTATAGCAGAGACTAGGATAATCGGAATCTCTTTGTCGTTGTCTCTGATTTTTTTAATCATGTCGATGCCGTTTAGTATCGGCATAGCATAATCAACGATAATGAGATCAATTTTTTTACTTTTATATTTTTGATACCCATCTTCGCCGTTATCAGCGAAAACAACACACTTTACTAACTCTTCAAAAACAGACTGATAAAGAAGCTGAGTAGTTTTATTGTCCTCAACGCACAGAAGAGTTAAGGACTTTATATATGTTAAAATTGAGTCATCAATACCGTTGTTCATTAAATCTTAAATTTACTCAACTCATTTTGCAGTCTGTTTGCATCGCTAGCTAGTTTTGTGGCTGCACTATCAACGAGATTTCTATGTTGTGTATTTTTTTGAGAAATCTCTATTACCTCATCCATATCCTGGATGAGCTCTTTAGTTTTTGTCGCTATATAGGTGCTTTGATACATAACGTCACTTGATTTGTCGGTTGTAATTGAGAGATTCTCTTTAGTCGTTTGTGCAGAAGTGATTAGATCTTGTGCTGAGTCTGCTATATTGTTCATGTTCTGAGATGTTTTGCTTGTCTCTTGTGATATTTCAACAACATTTTGTGTAATGAGATTTACATTCGCACTAATCTCACTAAGACTTTTTTGTGTTCTCTCCGCAAGCTTTCTTACCTCGTCTGCGACAACGGCAAAACCTCTACCATGTTCACCTGCACGCGCGGCTTCGATAGCAGCATTAAGAGCAAGAAGATTTGTTTGGTCTGCAATGTCTGAGATAATCGCTAAAACATCTTTAATATTTTTGGCTTGATCTGTAAGTGAGGAGACTTTTTGAACTAAATCCTGCTGATTTTCATTGCCCTCTTCAATTGCAAGCACAACAGAATTAAGTTTTTCTATAAAACCGTCTAAAACGCTAAATGTCCTGTTTAGATCCTCCGTAACGGTAATAGAAGCCTCTTCAATAGCATCAAGGCGTTCTCCGACTTCACTTACTAAAATATTGATACCTGATATTTTTGTGTCGGCAAACTTTCCGTTTTTTGTAAGTTCGTCAACTATACCATTTAAATTTTTGCTCTCTGTTGATGTTGTAACAGAGACATCTTTTGCTTGATACACACTCTCTTTAAATGCAATAATCATGACATGAAGTGCTTTTGAAATTTGTGAAATTTCATCTTTACCCTCAACCACAACATCACATGTTAAATCCAAGTTACTAGATACACACTCTATCTTCTCTAAAGAGCTGCGAACACTTCTGTTTACTCCTCTGCTGACAATAAAAATTATTGCAAAAATTACGATAGCAAATAGAGTGTAACCGACTAAAGTTAGCAGTGCAATAGTGTTTTGCTCAGACTTTACTTTCTCTAAGAGGATGCTGTTTTGTTTAGCTAGCTCATCATCCACTTCTTTTAAAAGGTCTATCTTTTTTGTTATAGTTTGGAACCACTTTACGCTCTCAACTCCAAAATTTCCTTCATTTGCCTTTGTTTTTGCGATATCTCTCATTTTGTTAACTTCGCTGATAACGGGGGAGTTCATCTTTTGCTCATAAAGAGCCTTTGAACTCTTTGTAGCTAGGGATAAATAAGCATCAATAAATGCGTCCTGCTCTGCAACAATAGTAATCCATTTAGTAAATATGCCCTCTGCAAATTTATCTGCCGCAAAAGTACCGCTTAAAATTGCCCTTTCAATCCCAGCGCGCTCTTTTGATTTTAAAAAATTGCTGTAAGAGCTAAGTGCTTTTACCAGTTCTTGCTTGTTTGCTAGTTTTGCAGTGAGGGAAACAATGTTTAAAATCTTTTTATTCATGTTTGTATAGTATGCGACAACATCGCCTAGCTTGATTGAGAGTGAGTCAACCTGAGAGCGAATTTGTGAGATTTTATTCATATCTGAAGTTAATTCCGTTATTTCACTGTTGAGTTCTTTTGGAAAAGCATTAAGGTCAAGAGTATTTATGTATGTTGTTAATTTTACATACTCTTTTGTGGTGTCTGTTCTTTGTTTTGGTAGTATATCATCAAATTGTTCCCCTTTTGAGCCTATAAAGCCGGCACTTGCACCTCTCTCTTTTTGTGTCTCATGAATGAGAAGACTTAGCTCTTGGGAGAGTTTGTTTAGCTCTTGCGCTTGAGTGATGATTGCATTGTTAGTGAGCGTATTTTTGAGCGTAGTAGCAATAATAATAAGCGCAAAAGAGACTACTATAATAGTAATGAGGTTTAATTTATATTTAATTGTCATACTAATTTCTTTTTGCTTTAAAGGTTGATGCCAGATTTAAATCATCCAAAAGACGTAACAACTGCTCATTCCCAATACTCATATGCAGATCAATACTATCTTTTAAAACCAGTTTGTTTAAGTAACCGATTACTGAAGAAGTGATGGAGAGAGAATCTTCAATATTTATATTGATATGCTTGTGTGCAATAATAATATTGTCAATACTACGCTTTATGTTTTGAAAATCGCTAATACTCTTTATGTTACCGTTGATAACAAGAGTGTTCGAAGATACTTTGAGTTCCATGCAATTAACCTCATTTTTGTTTATAACGATAGTCTATAATTGTTTTAGTTAAAATTAACTAAATTCAGAGATATTTCTTAACCAATCCTTAATTTTCTTTTCATAACCAATATCTTTTAGTTTAACTAAGTTTAATTGTTTTGTAAGGTATTGTTGTTTCACATATCCTCCAAAATCGTGAGGGTAGAGATACCCTTCATTGTGTTGCGTTATGTGCTTGGGGATATCAAGCAGTACACCCTCTTTTACTAATTTCTGCGCTTTGTTTATTGCTAGGTAAGCTGAATTTGATTTAGGCGAAGATGCCAGATAGATAACTGTCTGTGCTAAAATAATTCTAGCTTCCGGGTAACCGATTTTTGAAACACTCATCAAAGCTGAGGTTGCAAGCGTAAGAGCTTGCGGATTTGCGTTGCCAATGTCTTCACTTGCTAAAATTACAAGTCGTCTTGCAATAAAATCTGCACTCTCTCCGCCCTCAATCAAGCGAGCTAGATAGTAGATAGCGGCATCCATATCCGAACCCCTGATAGATTTAATCAGCGCACTTGTTAAGTCATAATGCACACCCGCTTCACTGCTTCCGGCACTTAGAGCATTAGGTCTTATAGATTTTAAGATTTTAAGCGTTATGTGAGAGTCTATGTTTGATGCAAACTCAAGTAGTTTTAGCATTGCTCTTGCATCTCCGCCACTGCTGCTTACTAGATACTCTACTGCATCAGCATCACATGTGAGCGAACCGCCTAAAAGTGCTTTTTGTAATAACTCCTCTAGTGCTTCGTTTGTTATGTAGTATAGTTCAAAGAGCATAGAGCGGGAGCGGATTGCGGAGGTAAGCGAAAAAAATGGGTTCTCAGTTGATGCACCGATAATTAAGGCGGAGTTGTTCTCCATAACAGGTAGCAAAACTTCTTGCTGATTTTTAGCCAATCTGTGAACTTCGTCTATAAAAATCAGAGGTCTTTGCAGCGTGTTTTTATAGGTATCAAAAATTTTTCTTAACTGCTCAATCTTGATGCTTGTGGCATTAAGCTCATAAAAAGGAAGCTGCATTTTTTTGGCAATAATTCTTGCGATGGAAGTTTTTCCGCATCCAGCAGGACCAAAAAAGAAGCTGTGTCCCAGAGCATTTTTTTCACACAATATTCTCAACGGTGCATTTTTACCGCTTAAGTGCTCTTGCCCGACTAGCTCATCAAAAGATTGAGGGCGTAAAAGATGCGTAAAATCAGCCAACTTTAGCGCTTCTTTTTAAGTGGTTTTTTATCTTTAAGAGTTTTCTTTGTTTCATCTTTAGAAAAGTGCTTCTTGGCTTTAGGGTTTTGTTCTGATTTTCTCTCATCCTTAGCAACACTCTTTTTCTCTTGCGTAAAACTTCTTTTTTCGCTGTTTTTGCTAAGTTCTCTAGACTCTTTTAGTTCTGATTTTTTCTCATCTTTTAAAAATTTTGAAAGAGCTGAGTATTCGCTACGGCTTAAAAATCTCACTTTTGCTTCAGGGAGATTATTTAACTCTATTTCAGCAAAACTAATTCTTTTAAGGTCTACAATTTCTGCTCCAAAGTGGGCAAAAAAGCGTCTAAGCTCACGATTTTTACCCTCACTAAGAGCCACTTTAAGAATTGAGTAGTTTGGTTGATTTTTCTGAATTTTATACCCTATAAAAGGTTTAAACTCCATTTTTGTGACTTTAGAGTGGGAGTGTCCACCCGCAGAGGCATCATCTAGTGTCATGCCTTTTAGCATGGCATCTTCCATGTCGGGGGTCACTTCGCCTTTGATTTTGATTTTATAAATTCTCTCCAAATTCGATTCCATAAGAGCTGATGCAACTTTAGAAGCATCGGTCAGAAGGAGTAAGCCCTCTGACGCATAGTCAAGTCTTCCTACCGGAACGTAATGTTTATACTCTTTGCTTAGTGAGTCATAGATAGTTCTTCTGCCTTTTGGGTCGCTTTTGGTTACGAGTTCGCCCTTTGGCTTGTTGTAAACAATAACAGTATATTTATCTCTTGGACTTACCTGCTTGCCACTAACGTAAATAATGTTTTCACCCTCTATAACATCTGTGGCAGGATTTGTCTGAATCTCCCCATCAACTCTTACATAACCGTCTTGAATAGCTTTATCAGCCTCTCTTCTTGAGTAACTTGAGTGGTGTGCGATGTATTTGTTTAATCTCACGATATACCTTTTTCTATCAAAGTATGGATGTGAAGCACGCCATTTACTTTTTTCTCTTTATCAGTTACAACTAAAAGCTGTATCTTCATCTCTTCTATAATCACAAGTGCTTCACTTGCAAGTATATTTTCATCATCTATTGTTTTTGGATTTAGTGTTGCATACTTTAAGACACTATCCTCAAGCGAAAAATCTTTACCCATAAGCGCTCTTCTAATGTCGCCGTCACTAACAAGTCCTAGAAGCTTGTCAAATTCATCACAAACCAAAACTGTACCGAGTCTGCCCTCGCTAATCTTTACAATGGCATCTTTGAGTTTTGTTTGGGCTGTTATGATTGGCAAATCTTTTGTTCTCATCAAATCTTTAACTTTAACAAATAGCTGTTTTCCTAAAGCTCCCCCGGGATGAAAGGAGGCAAAATCACTCTTTTTAAAGTTTTTTGCTCTCATAAGACATACCGCAAGGGCATCACCTAGCGCAAGAGTAAGCGTAGTTGAGCTTGTCGGTGCAATATTAAGGGGACATGCCTCTTTTTCAACCACGACATCTATAACCAAATCGCTATATCTTCCAAGTGTGGAATTTTTGTCTCTTGTCATGCCTATAAGTGGAGTTCCAAATCTTTTGATGTGTGGAAGTATGGAGCTTAACTCTTCGCTCTCGCCGCTGTAGCTGATGGCAAGAACAACATCATCCTTTGCTATCATTCCCAAATCGCCATGTAGCGCTTCTGTAGGATGAAGAAAAAAACTCGGAGTTCCAGTAGAAGCGAATGTTGCTGCCATTTTTGCGCCTATTAGCCCTGACTTTCCCACACCAGTGATAATTAGTTTTCCTTTGCATGCAAGAATGATTGCAACCGCTTTATCAAACACATCGCCTATTTTTTGGGCGCTGTTTAAGAGCGTTTGGGCTTCAATATTTAAAGTATCTTGTGCTATTTGTTTGTAATTCATGATGCAATTATACCCTTTTTTGGGTATAAATTGCGCAGCAGCAGGAGGATATTTAATTAATATCCGGTTTTGGAGTTTTAGAAGTAGATGCAGGCAGTTGAGGAAGTATAACGTCTGCTTTTCTGCCCTCAAGTGCTTTTAGAAACTCTTCAATTGAAGCAGCCTCTTTGTCACTTATATCTGCACCGAGTTGGATGCGTCCCATCTCTTTAATTGCATCTTTTAACTCCCAATACTGGCCGTTATGAAAGTATGGTGCAGTTTGAGTGATGTTTCTTAAAGTAGGTACTTTTACCATACCATTTTTGTCACCTTTGAAATCGCCTACATCTTGGTACTTATATGTTCCTGTAACGTTAAATACGTTCATCTTACCGCCAAGAGCGATGTCGTTATGGCATGTAGTACACCCTTTGTCTATAAAAGTTTTAAGGCCCTCTTTTTGTGAAGAAGATAAAGCTTTGTCATTCCCGTTTAAGTAGTCATCATACGCCGAGGGTGTAACTAGCGTTCTCTCAAAGGTTGCAATTGTGTCAGCAATTTTTTCAAATGTTATCTTTACATCTTTGCCATAAGCTTTTTTAAATTCTGCAACATACTCAGGCATAGAAGTAACAGTTGCCACTACATGCTCAGGGGTTGCAGACATCTCAGGTGCAGCTTGCATTGGACCTTGCGCTTGAGCCTCTAGATGAGGGTCACGACCATCCCAAAATTGAGAAGTGAAAAATACGGCATTATAGACTGTAGGTGAATTTAAATGGTGTGGATTTGCAGTCCATTGATGTCCTATAGCAGCAGGAATCCCATCATCTCCGCCTTCGCTGAGATTGTGGCAACTATTACAGCTGATAAAACCGCTTTTTGAGAGTCTTGGATCAAAATAGAGTTTTTTACCAAGTTCGGTCTTTTGGGCAGTAATGGGATTCTTTGGATTGTCTGTCAACTTCAAAAGCTCTTTTTTATCATTAGGAATCGGCTTTAATCCAGCTTTCTTCACATCTGTAAGTAAATCAGAAGCTAAAAGTGACGAAGCTGCTAATGCAACTATTAATAATGTCTTAGTGTACATGTTGGGATCCTTGTATATGAAATTTGTCACAAATCTTACATTTATTATGCTTAATTTCTTATAAGCAAGTTCTATTTTCTTTATAAAAATAAAATATGTAAGATAGTAGGCATAGCCTTAATTTATAAGAGATAAGATATAATAATTGCCAAACTTTTTAGAGGGGAAAAAATGAGAGATAAATTAGGAAAATATGTCAGTAGCATCAATGCGCTCAAAGTTGAAGAGAGGGTACTCTTTTTTAATACTCTGATTTTGGGAAATGAAGGTGCGGGCAAAACAAATCTGGCATGTAAAATACGAAACTATATAATCGACAAAGAAGTTGCAACACTCTATCTTGATTTTTCCAACTCAAATATTGATGAGATAGAACTTAGATACAAAGATGAGCACTTTAACTACATAAAATTTGATGAGAGTGAAGAGTTTTTAAAGAAGTTTAACAAGCTTATTGATGAGAGAAAACATATCTACATGGCTGTTGACCCTGCATATTTTTCAAACAAAAGAGATATAAAAAGTAAATTGACGGAGACGCTACAGATAGCGGGATTGTTAGAAAACTATTACTATTTTTTCCATGATATTGAAAATTTAAACGGATTTTATACAAAATTTGAAGACTTTTTGCTCTACATGCTAAACTTTTTAAATCTGAAAAAATATGGACTTACTTTTCTAGCTCAACCGCATAGCACATTTGAAAATCCACAGATAAAACTGCTCTTTACATTTTTGTATCTTGGCAGATGCGCAAATTTCGAGTATTTTAATACGGCAAATTTGAAAAAACTTCCAAAAAACAGATTTTTTTATCAGTACAGAACAAACTATCACACTCTCTTGTTTAACGATATAAAAAGCAACATCGTAGAGATAGACGAGTATGTTATTGATGAGTAGAGATGCAAAAACTTTTTAACGAGGTAGCATCTTTAGATAAGAGATGCTACGAGGAGTTTTTTCTAAGCGAAGATATTTTGATGGAGCATGCCGCAGAGGGTATGGCTGAGTATATCCGCAACAATTTTAACACAAATGCAAAAGTCATCATAGTTTGTGGAAGCGGCAATAATGGAGCTGACGGAATCGCTTTGGCGAGGCTTCTGCATAAAGAGTATGATGCCTCAATTTTTTATGCGAAAAAACCCACCTCCAAAATGGCGCTCCTACAGCAAAAACGGGCTATTAGCATAGGCGTAAAAGAGTGCGAAAAGCTTCAAAAGTGTGATGTTTTGGTAGATGCTATTGTCGGAACGGGATTTAGCGGCGAATTCAATGAAGCTCTGGCGGAGATAATTGAGCAGATGAACACTTTAGAGGCTTTTAAAATCGCCTGCGATGTCTCATCAGGATATAAGTTCATGGCAGATGTGACGTTGACTATGGGAGCTTTGAAAAAAAGCATGTTTTTGGACATGGCAAAGGATGTTCTCGGCGAGATAAGAGTTATAAACCTTGGAATCAGCAGAGAAGTTTACGAAAGTAAGAGTAACTGCAAGCTACTTGATTTGCAAGATTTAAAACTTCCAAATAGAGCAAAAAAAGATTCTCATAAGGGCTCTTACGGGCACTTGGCTATTGCATCAGGACAAATGTGTGGAGCGAGTATTATGAGCGCTCTTAGTGCCTTGAGATTTGGAAGCGGACTTGTAACGCTTGTGGGATTTGAAAAAATTGAGATACCTCATACGCTCATGTACTCACACGAAGTGCCTAAAAACACAACGGCTTTGGCTTTAGGAATGGGTCTTGGGGAAGAGTTTAGCGAAATAGAGCTAGAGAAGTTTTTAGACAACTCTCTGCCACTGATTGCAGATGCTGATATATTTCACAAGCGGGCTATTTTAGAGGTTTTAAAAAGAGATGAGGTTGTTCTCACACCCCATGCAAAAGAGTTTGTATCGCTTTTAAAAAGGGCAAATATTGTCGAGATAACAGTAGAAGAGCTTCAAAAAGAGCGTTTTAGATATGTAGAGATGTTTTGTGAAAAATATCCACATGTTACACTTCTTTTAAAAGGTGCTAATGTCATAATAGGCAAGGCAGACGAATTTTATGTAAACCCACATGGAACGCCGTCTCTAGCAAAAGGCGGCAGTGGAGATGTTCTAAGCGGCCTTATCGGGGCTCTTTTGGCACAAGGATATAGCACACTTGAAGCTGCAATCAACGCTTCACTAACACATGCTAAACTAGCACAGAATTTTAGCGGAGCTGATTTTTCGCTCACGCCTGATGATCTTATCAATGAAATAAGTAAACTATAGGAAGACAAATGAAAGATATATTAAAAATAGGAAATTATGAACTAGGCAGCCGTTTGATTGTCGGAAGCGGTAAATATAAAGATTTTCAAACAACAAAAGAGGCAACGCTTGCAAGTGGGAGTGAGCTTATTACGGTTGCTGTCCGCCGCCTAAATATTACGGACCCTCAAAAAGAGAATCTTCGTGATACATTTAAAGGCACAAACGTTAAGTTTTTGCCAAACTCCGCAGGATGTGTAACAGCCGAAGAAGCGATTACCACTTTTAGACTTACTCGTGAGGCAACTGGGATTGATTTGATTAAACTTGAGGTTATCGGGGATACTCAAAAAACTCTCTACCCAGATGTTTTAGAGACTATCAAAGCATGTGAAATACTCTCAAAAGAGGGTTTTACCATTATGGCATATACTTCAGATGACCCTATCATGGCAAAAAGACTCGAAGATGCAGGTGCTCATGCCATCATGCCTCTTGCAGCGCCAATTGGGAGCGGTTTGGGAATTCAAAATCCTTACAATATTGTCTTTATTCGTGAAGCAGTAAGTGTCCCCGTAATCGTGGATGCAGGGATAGGGTGCGCAAGCGATGCTGCTTATGCCATGGAGTTAGGAGCTGATGGAGTTTTGACAAACACCGCTATAGCTCAGGCGCAAAATCCGATGATGATGGCTGAGGCTATGAAGCATGCCATCATCGCTGGCCGCATGTCGTATCTCTCTGGTAGGATTCCAAAAAGACCATACGCGACAGCATCAAGCCCAATAGATGGAATGATACAGTTTTAATAACTTACTAAAGGAATATTCCTTTAGTAAGATAGCCTTACTTAACAATGATTTTGTTTCTACCTGTTCCTTTAGCTTCGTAGAGCGCTTCATCAACTCTCTTTACAAATGCCTCTTCACTCTCACCGTTTATATACTCTGTAATTCCAAGAGATACAGTAACCTTGCCAACAGTTTCAAAAACATGCTCTTCTACGCTAACCCTTAGTTTTTCCCCAAGCATAGAAGCGTGAACAGCAGATGTTGCTTGTAGTATAATCATAAACTCCTCTCCGCCCCATCTAGAAGCTATATCTCCTGAGCGAATAGTCGAAGTTATGATATTTGCTATATTTATAAGCACTTTATCCCCAACATCATGACCATAGGTGTCATTTACCTTTTTAAAGTGATCTATATCTAAAAATATTATACACAGAGGTGCTGAGATAGTACGTGAAAGTGCTATTGATTTCTTTAAAACATCATTTAGTTTATTTCTGTTAAAGAGATTTGTTAAAGCGTCTGTAGAAGCCATATGCTCTAGCTCTTTTATTTTTATATACTCGTTAGTAATTTCATCAAATGTTATCAGATAGAGCACTTTATCATCTGTTTTTATCTCTTTTGCATAAGGTTTAAAATATCTATATTTAGCATCTTTTTTTATGCAAACTTTTAATTTTTTAGCATCTTGCTCTTTTATAAGGTACTCTATCCAGTTGATGCCATCATTATATGTTTGAATGAAGTTGCTGTTATCTTCTACTTTTTCAAACACATCAGACATATGTTCGTAGTTCTTTTTAAACTCTTCTATAGAGTGGTAGCCGGTAAAATTAAGTATAGTCTTGTTAGCATATATGACACCTTTGTCATCTGCAAGCACTATAAAACTAGCGTCTGTATCAATAATCTCTTGCAAGAGTTGTTTGGTAGATTCTATCTCTTTTGTTCTATGTGTTACTTCAGCTTGAAGTTGTTGGTTATATCTTAGTTGCTTAAAGATGAGTAAAAATATACTAAACAAGAAAATAACTACAAACACTTTTAATAAAATTACTCTAGTTTTTATAGACGAAGTAACTTCAAAATACTCTCTAGAGTCTAAACTAACACTTATTCCGCCTCTAACATCACCGAGTGAATAGCCTTGCTGTTTATGACAAGGAAGACAGTAGTTAGTTGTAAGGAGTGCTCCCATGTAGTTAAAATTAGAGTCTTTACTTATTTCATAATACTCTTTTTCATCTGTTTTTTCAAAATACTTGAGTGCTCTCTCTTCAAAAGGAGTGGCTTTGTTATCTGGGTTGATAAGCTTAAGGCTTGTTATACGAAAACGAAAACCATCTATGTTGGAGATTTCAGATAGCTGTCTAGACATCCATGCAGGATTTATCTTTATAAGTGTGAGGTTTTCATCAACTTTTAAAATATTGTCTCTTAGATATGGATTTGGTTTTTGACCCTCTTTGGGTATCGCATAAATTCCACCATAGCTTGCATTCCACACTCTAGTGTTTAGTTGGTCTTTAAAATGTGTTTGAGCTTGTTTTATAAGAATCTGTTTTTGAAGGTCAATGTTTTTTTTACTAAAAACATCTATAAAATAAAAGGAAATGAATACCGACACTATAAAAACAGTACCGAGTAATATATATTTGTTAAATTTAAGCATTAGTTAGATTATAACAAATAGTTAAGTTATTTCTTCTTAAAGCCCAATCTTTTTAGACAGATGAGTCATAAGTAAAAGTTGCCCCATTCCCTCGAAAAATCTATCTACGCCCATATCTTTTGCATCTACTGATTTTTTAAGAGCTTCATAAAACACAACTCTGGACTCTTCAGATGCACTCATGAATGTCTCTATAATGTAAGCAAATGTAAGAGTGTGAACTTTCTTGTTTACTTCAAAGTCTATGGTGGAAGATTCAGCTATCCCCTCATCTATAAGAATCTGTTTGCATTCTTGCTCAAGGTCGTTTTTCATTAAATAATCTCCAGTAAAGAAAGTACAAGTAGTATCATAGCAACAGGTGTAATATAACGAAGTGAAAAGTACCAAACTTGAAATGCAATAGCCCCAAACTGAGCCTTAAGAAGAGACTCTACCCTCTGTTTCTCTACACTATAACCAATAAAAAGAGCCATAACAAGCCCGGCAAGAGGTAGCATGATAGAAGCAGTTATATAATCCATCCAGTCAAAAAAGTTTCTACTTCCAAAGGTAAGAAACTCTTTATAAGCGTCAGCATTCGACAAAAGAGCGACTATACCAAAGAGATAAAAAAACAATCCCATGGATACAGAAGCTTTTAATCTGCTCCACTTAAACCTATCTATAAAGTATTCTATCATAGGCTCTACTAAAGAGACGGCAGATGTCAAACCTGCAAAAGCAAGAGCTATAAAAAATAAAACTGCAAAAAAATTACCAATAATGCCCATCTCATAAAAAACAGTAGGCAAAGAGATAAAGACCAAGCCCGGACCCTTAGCAGGACTTGAGCCATACTCATATAAAAATGTAAATAGCATCAAGCCTGCAACTATTGCTATAACAGTATCTAGCAATGTTATCCAAATAGCACTTTGAACAAGGTTTGAGTTTTTTGGCATAGAGGCGGAGTAGGTAAGGATAGCTCCCATGCCAAGAGAGAGCGTAAAAAAAGCATGACCGATAGCTGTGATAAATACTCCAGAGTTTATTTTCTCCCATTTTGGAGCAAACATAAACTCTAAAGATTGTGAGAAAGCATCAAGCGTGAGGGCGTAAGCAGACATTCCGAGGAGGATAATAATTAGTATTGGCATCAGTATAAAATTTAGCCTTTGAATACCACCTTTGATGCCTTTTGTGAGAATGTAAGTGATGAGTAAAAATGTTAAAGTATGATAAAAGAGTTGAGTTAAAATATCTGAGCTAAGCATAGTTGTAAATGTGGTTTCAGCCTCTTGTATGGATGCTGGAAGCGCGGTTGTAGAAGTTACGATATAGTTAAGTATCCAGCCGATAACTACGGAGTAGAAAGTCATGATAAAAAGCCCAGTCACACTTTGAAAACCAGCAAATTTCCAGATGTTTTTATGTTTTGGTGCAAGAGACTCAAAACAGCTTACCCCATCTTTTCTTCCCACATACCCAATGAGCATCTCAGCTATAAGTATAGAAAAACCAATGAGTAAAACGGTTACTAAGTATATAAGAACAAATGCCCCACCGCCATTTTCACCTGTAATATATGGAAACTTCCAAATATTTCCAAGTCCAACAGCACTTCCAGAAGCCGCTAAAATAAACCCTAACCTACTAAATCTTGCTATTTTCATATGTTAAAAACCCTTTAAAAGCAGGCAATTATACTAAAAAAAATAATTATATAAAAGAAATAAAGAAAAAGCATTGACATTTTAAAAGTTATTGACTATAATTTCGCCTCCTTAATCAGCTGTAAAGACTGTTTTAATGGAAGAAGTCGGGGTGTAGCTCAGTATGGTTAGAGTACCTGGTTTGGGACCAGGGGGCCGAAGGTTCGAGTCCTTTCACCCCGACCACTTTTATATTTAAAAAATTATGGTGAGATTAGCTCAGCTGGTTAGAGCACTGGTTTGTGGTGCCGGGGGTCGCG
>NZ_JALNZY010000097.1 GCF_023229105.1 Sulfurimonas sp. | reverse complement strand
TCCTTAGCCTCGCTTATGAAAAAGATGTCACTTATTCGCGGTGTCAGACGCATAAGACTCGGAAGCGTGGAACCTATTCAGATAACCGATGAATTTAAAGAGATTTTAGATGAACCTTGGCTTGAAAGGCATCTGCATATCGCACTTCAGCATACATCACCGCAGATGCTAAAGTTTATGAACAGACGAAATGTCTACAAGCAAGACAGGGAGCTTTTTGAACTACTCTCAAGCAAGGGTTTTGCTATAGGAACCGACTTTATAACAGGACATCCCGGCGAAACACAGCAGCTTTGGGATGAGGCAATGAGACATGTACGGGAGTTGCCTCTAACACATCTTCATGCGTTTACATACTCTAAAAGAGACGGCACACCCTCAGCTACAATGAAGCCAGAGGTAAACGGGAAAATTGCAAAAGATAGGCTTCATGAACTTGAGAAGATTGTAAGTGAAAAAAACTTTGCATTCAGAAAGACTTTTAGCTCTTCCCTAGACATACTGATAGAGAGCCAAAAAGATGGTTTGTTTGTCGGATATGATCAGCACTTTAACAAAATCATGATAGACTCAAGTGAAGATTTAGTTGGAAACTGGATTAATTTACAAGAGTATGAGGTAAAAGAGGAGGCTAACTATGGTAGGGTCTAAAACAAACAGAGTAGCACTTTATGCATCAGCTTTTTTAGTGATAATTTTGGTTCTTTTTGCAATTCTAAGAGATAATGCAGAGACTATTTCACTAAAAGATGCGACCTCTATGTTACAGAACAAGGATGTTAAAAATGTTATGCTTTCAGAGGATTTTGTCTATCTTAAAACAGATAATGAGGTTTATAAAATTGCATCTTCTCAAATCTCTGCACAAATGCTTGGCGAGTATAAAGTCAAGGTTAAAAACGGCTCAAATATAGTGGTTTACCTTCTTTTTTTAATACTTTTTTTAGGACTTGGCGTGCTTATTTTTAAGTGGCTTCAAAAAAACAAAATATTAGATACCCAGAGCATCACAAGCAGCAGATTTAAATCTTCATTAGAGCATTCAAAACCGATAGGATCTATAAAAAGCGATGTCACATTTAGCGATATTGGCGGCATAAGTGATGTAAAAATAGAGCTTGAAGAGATAATTGATTTTATGAAAAAGCCAAAACGCTACAAAAGTTTTGGCGCAAGAATGCCACGAGGTGTACTTTTAGTAGGACCTCCTGGGGTGGGTAAAACTATGATAGCAAAAGCAGTTGCGAATGCTGCGGGTGTTCCTTTTTACTATCAAAGTGGTGCTTCTTTTGTTCAGATATATGTCGGCATGGGTGCAAAGCGGGTTAATGAGCTTTTTAATGCGGCAAAGAACAACTCCCCATCAATAATATTTATAGATGAGATAGATGCCGTAGGGAAAAAAAGAGACGGACAGAGAAACGATGAGAGAGAAGCAACACTTAACCAGCTTTTAACGGAGATGGACGGCTTTGAAAACTCTAGCGGGGTAATCGTAATCGCCGCTACAAACAAGATAGATGTGCTTGACTCAGCGCTTCTTCGTTCAGGAAGATTTGATAGGAGAATTTTTGTCGAACTTCCTACAAAAAGGGAGAGAGCTTCAATCCTTAGCAAATATTTAGAAAAAGTTCCCAATGACGTAAATGTAGATACTGTGGCAAGCATGACGGTAGGCTTTAGTGGAGCATCACTGGCCACTCTTGTCAACGAAGCATCTCTGCTTGCTATAAGAGGGCATGATTTTCAAGTTACAATAGAGCACTTTCATCACGTAAAAGACAAGGTTATGTTTGGCAAAAAGAAGCTCCAGATGTTAAGTGATGAGCAAAAACAGTACCGAGTAACTTATCAGGCGGCGAAAGTAATCTGCGCAACTTATTTTGATCTTCCTTTTGAAAAATTACTTCTCTCAAACGAGAAGCTGACTCCCGCAACAGATGAACCGCTTATAAAATATGAGCTTGAATCAAGAGTAAAGATGCTTTTAGCTGGCATTGTCGCATGCAACATCAAGTACAATGAACATGCAAGTAGTGCCAAAGGTGATTTGGATGAAGCAAAAGAGATAGTTGAAAAGATGATTACAGAGTACGGCATGGGCTCATCTCTTATGGCTAGCGAGAATGAAAAAGAGATTTTAATGAAAAGACTCTATGAGGAGACAAGAACTCTTTTAGAATCAATGCAGAACGTTATAAAATATGTAGAGGGTGTTTTAAATGAGCGTGAGAGCATCACAAAAGCAGATGTAAAAAAGAAGCTCAATGAAATTTTTTAGCGGATTTTCTCTAAAAAATGAGCAACACTATTTTAAAGATTATATAAACTCGTCTCAATATTGTGTCTGCGGATTTAGCTACGGAGCCATAAAAGCGTTTGAATATATAAAAGAGCAGTTGAGAGTAAAAAAAAGAGTAGACACCTTGCAGCTTTTCTCCCCTGCTTTTTTTCAGACAAAAGATGAGAAGTTTAAAAAACTTCAACTTCTTGGATATAGAAAAAACAGAGATGCGTATTTAAGAGAGTTTATCTCTTTGTGCTTTTTGCCCTATGAAAAAAAGATTATAGAGCATGATAAAAACAGCATTGAAGAGCTAAAAGAGCTACTTTGTTATGAGTGGGACAGAGAGGAACTAAAGGATATCGCACAAAGCGGGATAAAGATAGAGGTTTATCTCGGTGGCAAAGATGCAATAATAGATGCAGATGGTGCAAGGGAGTTTTTTTTAGAATTTGCAACTCTAACATATATAAAAGATGCAAATCATTTTTTACTAACTAACTAGGAGAATATATATGAGTAAAATAAAAATAGGCGTTATCACGGCAAGCGACAGAGCAAGCAAAGGAATATATGAAGACATATCGGGAGTTGCTATTCAAGACACCATGAAAGAGTATCTTGTGAGCGAGTTTGAGATAGTATATAGATGCATCCCAGATGAACAGGACATGATAGAAGAGACCTTGATAGAGCTTTGCGACAATAAGGGGTGCTGTTTTGTAGTTACGACCGGTGGAACAGGGCCCGCTCTAAGAGATGTGACCCCCGAAGCCACCGAGAACGTATGTCAGAAGATGATGCCGGGATTTGGCGAGCTTATGCGTCAGGTAAGCCTACAATATGTGCCGACTGCAATTTTATCTCGTCAGACGGCTGGCATCAGAGGCAAAAGCCTTATCATAAACCTGCCGGGAAAACCAAAATCCATCCGTGAGTGTCTTGATGCAGTATTCCCTGCTGTACCGTACTGCATAGACCTAATAGAAGGACCTTATATAGAAACGAACGAGGATGTTATAAAGGCTTTTAGACCGAAGATTAAGTAGATAGGTGTAACGATTAAATAGAGTGATAAATACTATAGCATATAGGATTGTCTTTTATTATTCTGTATGGTCCTCTTCAATGACCTAAATGACACTCTTGTGAGAGAATCTCCACTTTATGCAACTTTACTTATCATTGATTTTTTAACTAACAGGTTTAATGCAGTGCACCGAAGAAGCAACTCTATAACTTGTCCAGATTGAATTGCATTATTGGGCTTATTGCCAATAGCAATGGTTTTAAACTCTATTGTAACTAGCTCCACTGCATACATAAACAGTTGAGAATCATCTTGGTAATTCCTATAGATTACTTATGCAACCAGAAATATTGCAAGAGATGAAGTTATAAAAAATGGTCATTCTAAAATGTATTATTATTGCTTAAGTTAGTGCCATTCTTCATGAGAGGTGTAATTTAGGTGCATGTGTACATTTATAAAGTTTAGCATAAATTATTATAATAATTTATAAATCTTTAATTATATAAAGGGTATTATTAAACAACAAAATTAATCACGGAGAGATAAATGAAAAAAATCGTAGTGGCACTAATCTTAAGCTCAGTTCTTGGACTGGCTTATGAGACTACAATAAATTCGACAATGAGTTTAATGACACAAGGTATGAACCAAATTCAAAGTGGTTTTTTATATAGTAAGAGGGATGAAGTAAAGGCTGGTGTGGTTGTTTTAGAAAATGCAAACGCTATTTTTTCTAAAGTTGATGTATCTGTTTTTATAAAACACAACAACAAAGTTCAAGTTACTAAAAACATCAGCAGTAACCTAGCAGAACACTTAAAAGCACTAAAGTCAGCAATAGAAAAAGAGAGTTATACAGATGCTACTAAAGCTTACGGTGAGATTATAGCTGACTGTATTTCGTGTCATAGAATAGTTAGAGGCTGGTAGTCTTAGCTATTTATAAATAATATAACTATAAACTATAAATTCTAAAGCTTATAGTTATATTACATCCCCGCAAGTAAATCTCTACTTTTTCTGATAAAATTCAAACCTTTTAATCTTGGCTATCATTCATATAGTAAATCTTCTAAAAGTGCTTTGTCTTTTTTGTATTTATTGGCTGACAAAGCACCTTTGACATTCTCTTTTTATGCCTCTGTGCCCATGTTAGTAATGGGATTTAGACAAAATTTACATCCGTGACATGATGTTTTAGACCAAGTTCTGCTGGAGTGCATCCTAGTGCTAGTCCTACCATCTGCTGCATATGAAGAACAGGAAGTGAAACTTCTCTTCCAATTGCTTCTGAGGCATGTTTTGTTTGAGTGTCGAGTTTTAGGTGGCAAAGCGGGCAGGGTGTTACCATCATGTCCGCATTATTGTCGGTTGCGCCTGCAATTGCATTTCCTGTTAAAACTGATGCCGTATGCGGTGCTTGAAGTTCTACATGGAAGCCGCAGCACTTGTTTTTCTCTTCATACTCAACGCTCATAGCTCCGCAAGCGATGATAAGGTCATCAAGTGAAGTAGGGTTGTATGGATTCTCTTTTTGCTTATGAGACTCGTCATGAAGCTCTGAGGGGCGAATATTGTGACAGCCGTAAAACGGAGCAATATTGAACTGGCTCAAAGGTTTCACAACCATCTTTTTTATCTTGTCAAGTCCGAAATCATCAATAATTGCATACAAAAAATGAATAACATTTGATGTCCCTTTATACTCTAAACCAACTTCTGCAAGCTTTTCGTTAACCTTTGCTTTTAGTTCTGAATTTTTATCGAGTCTATGTTTCGTCATAGCTGTATTTAACTGACAGGTATTACAGATAGTAACCATTGTTAAGCCGTGTTTTTCCGCATAAGCTATATTTCTAGCATTTAAAACGAGTGATAAGAAATCATCATAATCCTGCAAGTGAGAAGCCCCGCAACATGAAGCTTCTGTTAGTTCGATAAGTTCAATATCCAGTTTTTTGGCAACTGCTAGAGTTGACATCATCTGTTCTGGAGTGCTCTGTCTTGCCGTACATCCTGTAAAAAGTGCATATTTTAATTTTTTCATTTAACTACTCCTAGAACTTTACTGTTGATGAGGATTTTATGAGTTTTTGTATCTCATCAAGATTACCCGATTTTGGCATATTCCAAGGCATGACTATCTTGCCTTTTCTAAACATTTGAAGTGCTACAGGAATATGTTTTACGATAGCCGGTCCCTCAGAGTAAAGAACTAAGCCACCCTCATCAAGCATGCCATGTTTTCTTATAGAGTGCAAAAAGCCAACAGCATGACGAGTTGCAACATTGTTTTTAGCAACACCTTTTTTAAATGCCATCTGATGCAGTTTTGTAATTTTTTCAAAAGGATTTATATGTTTTGGACAAACCTCCGTGCACTCAAAACATTTTACGCAATCCCAGACACCTTGCTTCTCTTCGTTTACATTGATAAGTCTCTCGCCGTCACTATCGCGGACATCCGCTTCAAAACGGTAAGCCGCAGCAAATGCCGCAGGACCGAAAAAGTCACTGTTTATCTCAACAGCAGGGCAAGCATAGTGACATGCACCGCACTGAATACATAAATCAGCTTCGTTTAACTCCTCGGCATCATGCGGAGATACAAGATTTTCACTCATAGGTGTCTCATCAATGTCTGCAACAAGATAAGGAGTTACTGCCGCATGTTTCTCCCAAAAATCAGCCTTGTCTATAATCATATCCTTAACAGCTCTTTTGATGCTAAGAGGTTCAATCGTTAAATCATTTCCAAAGTATTCAATCATGGTTGACATACTCTCTTTGCATGCTAAAGTAGAGCGACCGTTTACTTTGATGGCACATGCTCCGCAGATACCGTGACGACAGCTTCTTCTGTATGAAAAACTCCCGTCATAATCCCATTTGATTCTGTTTAGTATATCTAAGACAACTTCTTCAGAAGTAACATCTAAGCTATAATCTTCATAGTATGGAAGATAATCTTCATCAGCATTAAAGCGAAATACTTTGAAGTTTACTTTTTGTGTAGTAATTTTATTTGTACTCATAACTTCTCCTTAGTAATTTCTTGCTTTAAGTTCATGTTTGCCAAGAACTACAGGCATATAATCAAGTTCTATATTGCCCTGTTTGTCCATATAAGCCATGGTGTGTTTTAGAAAGTTTTTATCATCACGTGTATCAAAATCTTCTCTAAAGTGTGCGCCGCGACTCTCGTTTCTTGCAATTGCGCTCTCAACGATAAACGCAGAGTAGTCAATCATATGTCCAAACTCTATCG
>NZ_JALNZY010000096.1 GCF_023229105.1 Sulfurimonas sp. | reverse complement strand
TGGAGTTTTTGGATCAAGAACATTAAAAGACGAAAGGGTAAAAATAATAATCCTTGAAAAAATTATTGAGCTAAAAGCAACAAAGATTGTAACCAGTCAAGAACCATCTGGCGTATGTGAAGTGGCTCAAAAAGTAGCAAAACAATATGGTTATCCGCTCCAACTACATTTTTTGAATGAGCAATATTTGAGGGGAATGTTTGAACAAAGAAGTAAAGAAATTATAAGAGAGAGCGATTATGTTATTGTTATACACGATGGCAAAAGCAAGGGAACTTTAAACGAAAAGATACTATTAGAAAAAACAGGCGTGCCTTTTCACTACGAAGTATTAGATATAACTCCACATGACAAGTCGGTAGGATTCAATATAGTTGAAGAATGGGGTAAAAACGATAATGATTGGTAAAAAAACAACGGAGAAACAACGGTGAGAGGTCAAGAGAATATTATCCCTCATAAATTCCCGAAAGGTCAATCAGGCAACCCCAATGGCAGACCCCCTAAACTTCCAGAATTGCTCAAGAAAGAAGGGTTAAAAGGTTCACAGATAAACGATCTTATATTATCAATGCTTGCAATGAATAAACAGGAGATAGACGAGATAATAGCTAATCCGTTGTCAACATCGTTTGAATTGTTGGTTGCAAGTGCAATCAAGAGGGGTGTTTCTAAAGGAGACTTAACTCAAATATTCAGCCAAGCATTGACAAGGGCGTTAGGTCAGCCAAAGCAGGAAATAGAACAGACGGGTGATGTATCTATCACTATCAATAAGACCTATGCAGATAACTCTGACTGAAAAGCAAACCAAAGCTTTTGATTATCTTGAGGATAAGACCACTAAAGAAATACTGTTTGGCGGTTCGGCAGGTTCTGCAAAGTCATTTACGGGGTGTCTATGGCAACTGTTAAGGCGGTTGGCACATCCTAATACCAGAGGGTTGATAGGTCGTGCTAAACTGACAGACCTTAAAAATACTACCCTTATGACATTCTTTGAAGTAGCTAATATGCTTGGAGTAAATCACAAATTTAAATATAATGCTCAGAATAACAGGATTTTATTTAATAACGGTTCGATAATATTCTTAAAAGACCTTTTCCTATATCCATCCGACCCCGAATTTGTATCGTTAGGTTCAATGGAGATAACCGATTGTTTTATTGATGAGGCAGGGGATGTGTGCGAAAAAGCCTATACGATCTTGAGAACTAGAATAAGATATAACCTTATAAACGGCGTGCCTAAAATGGCTTTAGGTGCTAACCCTGCTCAAAACTGGTTATATCGTGAATTTTACAAACCTTTCAAGGATGGAACGCTTCCTAATGACCGTAAATTTGTGCCTTCCACAGCAAGAGAAAACAAATACATACCTCACGAATATCTTATAAGCCTTGATAAACTAAAGGGAATAGACAGGGAAAGGCTCAGAAACGGGAACTGGGATTATGAAGACGACAACACGGTAATGATACCTTACGATGCCATACTGGGTATGTTTGGTTTTGAATATGCCGAAAGAGGTCAGAAATATATATCAGCAGATATTGCACTTGGCGGAGCTGATTTATTTGTCGTAGGTGTGTGGGATGGTCTGCAACTGCTTGATGTTATAGTGTTGCCAAAGTGTGAAGCCGATGAAGTCCTGACAGTTTTAAAAGACTGTGCGGATAAACACCAAGTCCCGTATCGTAACATAGTATTTGATGGTGACGGTGTAGGTGGATATTTACGGGGTTTCCTGCGTAGATCATATAAGTTTAATAACGGCTCATCCCCGATAATAGCTAAAAAGAAACAGTCAGCAGGTTATCTGATGAAAAAATCCTTTATAACACCTGACCACGCCAACCTTAAAACGCAATGTGCTTATAGGTTGGCAGATTTAGCGTCTAACGGTGAAATAGGTATAACCCTTACAAACACCATTAGAAAGTATCAAGACCGCATCCAGAGTGAGCTACAACAGCTTAAAAGGGACAAGGTTGACAATGACAGCAAGCTTTATATAATAAGCAAGGAGCAGATGAAGGAAAATTTGGCACATTCCCCTGATTTCCTTGATATGATGATAATGCGAATGGTTTTTGAACTGGAGTATTAAATGATTTGTGATACTTGTGCAAAGGTCAGCAACTGCATTGTAAGCTATTCGAGTCCATTTTGCAGAGCTTATAGACCTGTTGAAATAGATGAAGATGATGAGGCGGATTAAAAAGTGATACAAAAACGCCATATATTAAACTCGAAACACGGGGTTTTGAGGATAACATATACAACAAAAGTAAACAAAGAGGTATAAAATGGATTTGACAAGACTTTTTAAGATACGGAAAGCATACGCAGATCAGGAGCGTGAATACTGGCAGAGATATAAAGCTGACTATGAGCCCGAAACTACTCATAAAATTGATATTGGAACGCTGTATGAAAGGAATGTAAACACGCCCCAGATACATAACTTTGAAGCTGAAATAGTCGATAACCGCTTGAACTGGTGTATGGGTAAAGCAATAGATATAGACTTTTACGAGGACACACCGCAGGAAGAAATAGACCGCCAGAATGAGATAATCAAAAGATTCTACCGTGTTTCAAGGTTAAATGTAAAAGTTAAGGATTTTGGCAGATGGTTACTTGCAACAGGTAGAAGTGCGATGATCTGTTATCAGCCTACTACTGAGGCTGCAGATGATGTTGATGTGTTCGTGCCTGAGATATATGACTGTGCTTGGGATTATCAGAACGGTGTGTTGACCGAGTTTGCAAGACGGTATGTAAAGCAGGAAGATGAGAATATATATTATGCTTACTGTGATTATTATACGCCAGATGAGATAAAAACATTTAAATCCGCACCTTATTCAGATTGTAATAGTGCTATGCTTGCAGATAAGTTTGATGAGGAAGTAAGCACAGACCCCAATATGTTCGGTATCGTGCCTGTGGTAATGACCGAGTTAGACGAATGTGCAAGACCCTGCTTTTATCCAGTATTGAGCTTGATTGATTCTTATAATAACCTCTGCTCAAGTGCAACCGATCAGTTTAATACCTTTGCACAATCCTATTTAGTTCTTACTAACTATATGTTGACTAATGATGATTTAGGCAAGGTTGATACCGAACAGGGCAGACTTGAAGCACTCGAAAAGCTTAAAAAGTTGCGTGTCCTCCTTATGGACGATGCAGGAAAAGCCGAATTTCTCAAGCGTGAGGTTCAGGTTGAAGCGTTTGACTCACTTAGAATACTGCTTGAAAAGAATATAGACAGATTTGGCAGAAACATAAACTATGCAGACCCCGAAGTATTAGGCAAAGCCACCAACCTTACAATAAACACTAGAACCAAACCTATTGATAATGCAAGCAACGATTTTGCAGATATTATCGAAACGCAGATAATTGACCTTATAAAGATTTGTAACCAGTTGTGGGAAACAGTAGGCAAGAGCATTGACCCCTACACGGTAAATGTTGTATTTAGCTATGACAAGCCCGCAAACCTTCCCGAAGAGGCAATAGCAGTTCAGACACTTGTAAATGCGGGTGTAATGTTACAGGATGCCTTGAGAGTAGGCAGTTTCTGTGAAAATCCACAGGAATGGGCGGACAGGGCAGAGGAAAGCAGACAAGCTAAAATTGATGAATATTTGAGGGCTAATCCAGATGGTGAAGATACCGAAGGAAACGAGGAACAAGAGTAAGGAATACTGGATAGAGCGTTCTATCTTAAAAAAGGAAAGACTGCTCAAGTCAGATGTTCAGTTTATGGGCGAAGTTGCTAAGAAATACGATTCCCTTATGCGTGACTATTCAACAAGGTTAGGCAATTTCTACGGTAAATATTCACAATCCGGAATAATGACCTATTCCGAAGCGATCAAACGGCTTACCGCAAAAGAACAAATAGAGTTTATCAAATATATTGACACTCTGCCAAATTATGATAGTGATTTCAGGCTTTATCTCAAGAACCTGCGTAGTCAGGAGAAGATAAGCCGTTTACAACAGATGAAGCTTGAGCATAGAGTAACAGCAACACAATTAAGACTGTGGCAGAACGCAGAGTTTCCAGACCATATTGAAAAATCGTTAATGAAAGCTTATTCGCTTACGCTAAAAGAATTAGATGTTGCCGATATAGGAGTAATGAACCGCAAAAGAGTGCAACAGATACTTTCAACAAATTGGGTAGGTGTAAAGTTTAGTGATACGATCTGGCAGAACAAAGAAAAGCTTATATCGTCACTTGACAGAACATTAGCCGATCAGTTTTTAAGGAACGCACCTTTAAAAGATGCTGTTAAAAATATTCGTGATGCAACAGGAACAAGTTTCGGTAATGCAGAAAGGTTAATAAGAACAGAATCAGCTTATGTGGTAGAACAGGCAACAGCCGAAGCATACGCAGATGCAGGTATAGAAAAATATCAATATGTTGCAGTAGAGGATGAGAGAACAAGTGATATATGCTCAGGGCTTGACGGGAAAGTTTTTTTATTAAGTGAAGCACAGGAAGGTGTCAATTATCCACCTATGCACCCTAATTGTAGAAGTACAACTATTCCAGTTTTCGGTTGACATCATTATTTAATATCTTATAATATGCTTAATGCTCTTTCCCCTGCAGGGAGTTGGGCAGAATATTAACTGCTTAACCGGGAGAGGGCATTATGTCAAATCTTATCCGTTACAAAAAAGATTATGTTGTTTCAGACGATGGGCAAATTTACAAGAAAGTTAATTTTTCGCAAAATCCAAGAGATGGATATGATCTATGCTATATTGATGGCAAGATGGCATCGGTTCACAGAATTGTCTATGAAGCTTTTGTAGGAGAGATAGAAAAAACAAAAGAGATAAATCACATTGACGGGAACAAACATAATAATAACATAGAAAATTTAGAGATGATAACTCACTCAGAAAATATGAAACACGCACACAAGACTGGGTTAATCCCTAAATCTCCAAAGGGCGAAAATGCTTATAGCAGAAAGATTAGTGCATCAAAAGAACTGGAAATATATCAATGGTATAAGCTTGGGAAAATAAGTATGCAAAATATAGGCACTATGTATGGTGTTTCCAAAATGACAGTATGCTGTATAGTAAAAAAGTATAGTAAAATCAAATAAATTAACACAATCTAACCGAGTTAGCCAAAACACAAAAAAGCTAACTCTGTTAACTTACTCTTGACAAAATGAAACTAAGTTGCTAATATCTAACTAACTTGCCAGATGTTCTAGCAAGGAGATTAAGTTAAATGGAGTTTAAGATGAAGTTAGAAGAGATCAAAAAGTTTATTGCAGACAACAAGGACAACGAGGAAGTACAGGGTTATCTTAAAGAACTGAAAAAGGACGGGTTGTTAGATTTTGTTAAAAGTGATGAAGGGTTTAAGATGATAAAACCTTTCGTAGATTCCAAGATTACTCAGGCAATCGGCACTTTTGAAAAGGAAACCCTGCCTAAAAAGTTACAAGACCAACTTGAAGCTAAACTTCCAGAATATGAAAAGGAGTTTAAAACTAAGTATGGAGTTAAAGACCCCGAAGACCCCAAATACCTTGATATGGCTAAAAAGCTTGAAGCAATTGAAAAGGAACGGAATCAGGAAAGAGCAGAAAAGACAAGACTCGAGAAACTTAATGCTGTTCGTGGCGTTACGGCAAAAAAGGGTATTGAGGATTTTTCCGATCTGTTTCTTGATGAGGATGTTGACAAGTCAGTCGCTAAAGCTCAGGCATTTGCAGATAAGCTTGACGAACTCGTTAACAATAGAGTAAGTGAAACCCTTAAAACAGGCAAAAAGAACCTTGACAAAGGGATTGGTGGCGGTGGCAAAGAGCTTACAGACGAAGAAGTCGCTAAGCTAGCACCTGCTGAGTATGACAAATATCGTAAAGATGTATTAGGATTAAAAGATTAAAGGAGAAACAAAATGACATTAGAACAGTTTAGCCCGATGCTTATGAGAAGGGAGATAATGAGAGCCCGTGAAAAAAGAATGGTTTTCAAAAATTTCCTGTGGATTCCAGACAATGTTGAAG
This sequence comes from Sulfurimonas sp., assembly GCF_023229105.1. Classification (GTDB taxonomy): domain Bacteria; phylum Campylobacterota; class Campylobacteria; order Campylobacterales; family Sulfurimonadaceae; genus Sulfurimonas. The sequence goes on along the minus strand of NZ_JALNZY010000096.1, from coordinate 715 downwards.
ACCCCAGAACTATCGGACAGAGCGTGACTCTTCCGTCCATTGGTGCTATTGCATCCAGTTCTTATTCTAACGGTTCGATCACTTATGCAAGTGTAGATGACCAGTCACAGACCCTGCTTATCAACAAACAGGTACTCTGCCCTATTAAAGTTACAGACATTAACCGCATCCAGAGCGTTAAAGGACTTTATCCTGCAATAGCTCAGGAGATGGGTTATTCAATGGCTAATTATCAGGACTCAGACCTTGCAGCTGGTATTTATGCAGGTGCAGGCGTTACAACCGATCTTAGCTCAACTGGCGTAGATTCAGGCAATGTATTTGATGCACTTATGACACTTAAAGCAGATATGAAAGTAAAGAATGTAAATGAGGATATTCCTTTGTTTGTTGATCCTTACCTTTCAAAAGCTATTGCAAGCTCAGCAGGATTCATCAAGACAAACAATGATGAGATAATCGCAAGCGGTCAGGTCGGCAGAATGGCAGGATTCATCATTATCGAAACCAATAACCTTACAACAACTGGAACTTATAAAGGCGGAAACCTTGTAGTTAATGCCTGTGCGTTTACACCTAACCGTTCAGTTGCTTGGGTAGAGCAGAAAGGATTCAGCGTTGAAATGCTTAGAGATACCGCAACTGTCAGCGATCTTATGAGAGCACATCAGATATACGGTTGGAAAGTAGTTAGAGCTGATGAAGTTGCTCACTT
>NZ_JALNZY010000095.1 GCF_023229105.1 Sulfurimonas sp. | reverse complement strand
TGGTGTGATTTTATGGATGCAAACCCTGATGCGCTTTTATACTGTTTTAGAGGTGGGCAGCGCTCTAAAATAGCTCAAGAGTGGTTACATGAGCAAGGCAGAGAGATTTTAAGATTAAAAGGCGGTTATAAAGCTTTTAGAGGTTATCTACTTGGCGAACTTGAGAAGTCGGTAAAAGAGTTTAAGCCTATAATTTTGGGCGGAAGAACAGGCTCTGGAAAGACTATAGAACTTAAAAAGATGAAAAACGCAATAGACCTTGAAGCTCTCGCAAACCACAGAGGTTCAGCTTTTGGACAAAAAATTACGCCGCAAACTTCGCAGATTGACTTTGAGAATAACTTTACATATAAATTAATTCAAAAGGCAGAGGAGGGGTTTAGGACTCTTGTTTTTGAAGATGAGGGAAAGCATGTAGGCACTCTGTTTATGCCGGAGAGCTTTATTGCAGCTACATCAGAGGCTCCTCTTGTTATACTTGATACGCCTTTAGAGCAGAGGATAGAGATAACGTTAAACGAGTATGTAGTAGAAGCGCAAAAAGCTTATGAGAGTGATGGTTTTTATGACGCTTTTGGCAGTTGGCAGCAAAGCATAGAGAGTGCCATGCATAGAATAAAAAAAAGACTTGGAGATGAAAGATACCGGGAAGTCTCTGCTCTTTTTGAAAATGCTTTGCAGGAGCAGAGAAGAAGCGGTTCTTTTGAGCTATACAGGGATTGGGCTGCATATCTTTTGCGGGAGTATTATGACCCGATGTATGACTATCAGATACAAAAGCGTTCAGATAGAGTTGTATTTCGAGGCAATGCATCAGAGATTAAAGAGTTTATAGAGACAATTATTTAAGAGTGCCAAACTCTCCGCTTGGCTCTTGGTAGAGCTTTAAATCAAACTCCCTTAAAGCAACAAGAAGATGATCAAAAATATCTGACTGAATAGCTTCATACTCAGCCCATTTGTTTTTATTGCTAAAAGCGTATACCTCAAGAGGCACCCCTTTTGAAGTCGGTTGGAGCTGTCTTACTATAAATAGGTTTTTCTTTTGATATTTCCAAAGAGTTATATATCTCTAGCAGAGTAGATAATAGCTTATCAATACTCTTTATTATAACAATAGCTATCCAAAAACCGACTATTTGCGATATGGCAGCACTTAGACTATCTGGGTAGAAACGAGAGAAGTATAGAATGATTAACGGTGGAACAATATATGCAAACTGCTCAAAAAAACCTGTTTTTACAATCAGGTCATCCCACTCTGTTTTTGTTTTAAAAATTAATTTGTGTATTATTTTTACCAAATATTTTTTTGATAAAAAATAACCGATTATTGAAGCAATAAGTGTAAATAACACTAATACTACAAATCCTAAACTGCCTTGAAGATAAGTGCTGTTTAATATATTTTCCATAAACTTTCCAATCATAAAAATAAAATAGTTTTTTTATGCAAAAACAACGGCTCTGTTTCTTCCGCCATTTTTTGCACTATATAATGCATTATCGACTTTTTGCATCAATGTTTTATCAGTGTCGCCATCTTTAAGCTGGGCAATACCTAAGCATATAGTTTTTTCTCCTACGGTCTCAAACCTATGACTCTCAATGGCAACTCTTAACTTTTGAGCCAAAATAAGTGCTTCATCTTCATTTGTATGTGGGCAGATAATCAAAAACTCCTCTCCGCCCCATCTTCCAAATATATCTGATTTTCTTAAGTTTTGAGAGATTATTTCTGTTGTTTTTTTAAGTACAATATCTCCAATCTGATGTCCGTAGGTGTCGTTTACTAATTTAAAATGGTCTATGTCTATTAAAATAATAGATAAGTTTTGAGAGTGTCTTTTTGCAATCTCTATTTCTATTAGCATGAACTCATCGATTCTTCTTCTGTTATAAATGCCGGTTAGTTTATCGATTGTTGCAAATTTTTCAAGCTCTTTTTTTGCTGTTATGTCTATCCCGATAGAGACAAAAGATTCAATAGTGTTATTCTCATTTATAGCGGGTACTATATGCTGTTCAAGCCAATATGAAGTTCCGTCTTTTTTTCTATTTTCAATTTCGCCTATCCATGTTTTTTTATTTAAAATAGTATTCCACAGATCTTTTATGATTGATTTGTCCCTATTTGGATTTTTTATAATATCCATTCTCTTTCCAATAAGTTCATTATTGTCATACCCGCTTGATTCTATAAAGGCATTGCTGATGCTTAAGATTGTACCATCTGGCTTTGTAGTAGCCGTAATAATAAAGCGGTCTATGATAGATGTAAACTCTTTAAGCTTACGGTGTGCTTCTAGTAGAGATATTTGAAGCCTTGTAGGTACTTTTGAGGTAAAAATTGCCATGGTAAAACTTAGTATAACAGTCAGAATAAAGACAATAATCCCTGTATTTATACTCTCATTTATAAGATTGTCTTGATATTTATCTTTTGATTTTAAGATGAAAACTGCTTCATCCTCATTTTGTAAAATATCATTAATGCTATATGTATATATACCATTTGCCTTTAATCCATCAGTAAAGTCATCTTCTAATTTTCTGTTTGTGCCTTTATATTTGTTAAAAGAGTATTTTTTATCAGGGTGCATAATATAGTTATTATCTTTGTCTATTATGAAGTGCTCAAAACTAGTAGAGGTCCCGATTGCATCAAAGAACTCCTTTGTTAAAAGATTGAGAATAACCACCCCAAAAAACTCACCGTTTTGCAGTATCGGCATTGCAATTCTAATAGTTGGTCTGTATGGTATCTCAACTTTTTTGTTCTCTATATTTAGGTCAAGTTTTGAGTGCCATATTGTTTCGCTGCCCAACTTTGAGAGTTCTTGAAAATAAACTCTTTGACTTTTGTCTTGGAGTTTTCTTTTCTCTACTATAAATGGTTGGTTATTTTCACTTAATCTGCCGACTCTTATGACCTCTTTTCCATTTTTGCCAATAATTCTTGTCTGCATTATTTTGTTCTCTATGCTGGTTACTGCTAAGAGTATATTTTCAACTTCTCTTTGCTTGTGCAGGGAGTTTGTTAGAAGAAACTCCCTAATAATGCTGTTTTTCCCAAGGGATTTTACAATGTCATCCATATTTTTAATTGTCGGTTTTAAGATAGTTTCTAGCTTAATATCAAATATCTCTTTTGCTTTTAAGTCCATATGTTTTTGTATATTTTGCATTTGAAATATATACCCTATATATGCTCCAAATATAGATATCGTAATTCCAAAGCCTATAAAATAGAGAACAAAGTATTTTTTAAAATTTTTTTGAGTCAAGAAATTCCATCCATAACGTCTTAGGTAAGGTTTATAATAGCGAGTTTTGTTTTATGTACTGATTAATGCTTTAAGATTTAACCGCAGCATTTTTTGTATTTTTTGCCGCTTTTACATGGGCAGAGCCTGTTTGGCTCTATTTTAGAGCTAAAGAGTTTTCCATCTTTGTAGAGCCACCTCCCATTTTCAAAGACAAAATTGCTTCTCTCATGTTGTACTTTTATCCCATCATTGTCTTTGTAATATGCTCTGAACTCAACTATATTTTTCTTAGATTTTACAATTTCAAGTCCAAGCCATATAACACTTTTTGCATACTCTTGTATTAGAGTTATGTCATCTTCAAAACGGTTCTGTTTTACCGTAGTCCCAACTATGTAACTGCCATTACCTAAAACATAAGCGCTGTATCTGCTGCGCATAAGTTCTTCTGGTGCAAACGGTTTTAATGCACCTTTTAAAAACATCTCACAACAGTTGGAAAACTTTTTATTACTATCACAATAACATAACATATAACTTCTTTTTCATTAGGTTTAAAAGTATATAATTTTTTTATAAAATTTTAGAGGAATAATTATGCAAAAAACATTTAATGAGGCTATGGATTTTAGACATGCTTGTAAACTTTTTGATGAAAATAGGAAAATTTCTAGTGATGAGATAGGAGAGATACTCGAAGCCGGGCGTAAATCTCCCTCCTCGTTTGGCATGGAGCCGTGGAAGTTTCTAGTTGTTACAAATGAGGAGCTAAAAGCTAGTATTAGACCACACTGCTGGAATCAGCCTCAAATCACTACATGTTCGCATCTTGTAGTAATACTTGCTGCGATTGAGAGCTTAAAAGTGCAGAGCGGAGTTGTAGAAAAAAGATTTTCGCGTCGTGAGATGAGCAAAGAGCAGCTTGATTTTTATATGGATAAATATAGCAATCATTTAAATAAAACTCTAAGTAGTGATGAAAACATATTTTGTTGGAGTGCAAGACAGACATATATCGCTGCTGCAAATATGATGACATGTGCAGCAGCGCTAGGTATTGACAGCTGCCCGATTGAGGGATTTGATAAAGATGATGTTGAGAGGGTTTTAGAGCTTGATGCTAGTAAATATCAACTATCTTTAATAATTCCATTTGGCTATAGAGTAAAGGAGCAGTCATCTCAGTTAAGATTACCATTTGAAGAAGTTGTGGAGTTTAAAGAGTAGAAAATTTTGCGATTATAGGGTTATGGTCAGAGATTTTTTTGCTATCTATTACCTCGGAGTAGGTTACATTTAAGTCTCTGTAAAAGATATGATCTATAGAGTTTGTAAAGATTTTTTTAAGATGCTTCTCATCACTAAACTCCACTTTTTTAAGAGATAAATTCTCTGTAAACTCGCTTAGAAGATAACTCCTTTTTAGATTCCATGTATTAAAGTCACCTGCTACTATCATGGCTCCCTTATGGTGGGCGATGGATGCGTAAATATAATCTAGCTCATGTTTAAAGTCACCACTATGTACAAAGTTTATGGCATGTAGATTGACGACAAGAAGTGTCTCGGCTTCTGAGATTTTGTGGTGTGTGATAAGAGAAACCTTATGTGTCGCATACTTTAGTTCGCGTTTTTTACTAAGCAAAAAGAACTCATCTTCACATGAGGATTTAAAAGCGCTCATAACTCCAAAGATATGCTTTTTTGTTTGGATATTTGGAGATAATATATAAGAGTAGTCATGAATAGCAAGTTCGCATGAGAGACTCTTTTTAACCTCCTGAAGCAGCAGCAGATCAAAATCGTGGTTTTGTATCAAGGACTCGAAAAACTCTCTGTATGAGCTCTTTAACGTAAGCTTAGCAACATTCCAGCAAAGCAGGCTGAATTCTCCTCCTAGAGACTCCTCTTGGTGTTTTAAAGATTTTACAATATTGCTCGGTATAAACATAAATATTTCTCCTTTAGAGTTGCGGCGCGAGTATTCGCAGAAGATTTTCAAAAATTCTTCTAGGCTTTGAGACATTTTTTGTTCCAAAAGATGAGTCTAAAATAAGCTTTTGCGCCCACTGCTCTACCTCTTTTATAACTTTTTGTGAATATATAAAAGTAGCTATTTCATAGTTTAAAAAGAGGCTTCTGTTGTCAAAATTTACACTACCTAAAATTACACTTTTATCATCAATGATGATAGCCTTTGCATGAAGCATTGCACCGTTATTTAAAAAAATCTTAATTCCCGACTCCTCAAGCTCTCGCATGTAGGAGCTTCTAACAAGATTTACAATGATGTGATTTGTCTCTTTTGGTGTAATGAGATTTATCTCTACACCTTTATGATGAGCGATTATAAGTGCCTGAGTGAGAGCTTCATTTGGGATATAGTAAGGGGTTATGATATAGATTTTCTCTTTTGCACCATATATCATAGAGAGAAGAACTTCATAAAAAACATCTCTATCCATGTCAGGACCAGACGGAACAACCTGCAGATATATGTCGCCAGCACTCTCTATATACTCTTTTTGATACTCTAGCTTCTCCATTGAAGCATAGTGCCAGTCTGAAGCAAATACCTCAAAAAAATGCTCAACTGAGGCTCCTTGGATAAAAAACATAATATCTTGCCACCTTTTTTTGTCACTTTTTGTGCCTAGATACTCCTTTGAGAGATTCCCCCCTCCGCTTAAAACTTTTTCATTGTCAAAAATATAGATTTTTCTGTGATTTCTAAGATTTATATAGTTTCTAAAGGGCATCCGAAAAACAGGCATAAAAAATTCAACATCAGCACCGCTGTTTTTGAGTTCTTTTAGCTTGTATTGTAGAAGATAAAGTGGAAAAGAGCCTAAAGAGTCAATAAGGATTTTTACATCCAATCCCTCTTGGGCTTTTTTTATAAGAGCATTTAAAATCTCCTTGCCAACTTTGTCATATTTAAAAATATAGATGCTTAGAAAAATTGACTTTTTTGCATTTTGAATATTTGATAAAAGTTCACTATAAGCTTGTTTTGCATCAAAAAAAAGTTTAAATTCGCTGTTTTTTGCAGCATCAGCAATACCGTAATTTCTAAGCATTTTATCAATACTGTTTTGTATATTACTGTTTGTGATTTTATTTTTAAGAACTAAATTATCTTTTTTATATCTCTTCTCTCGCTTTCTTGAACCGATTATAAAGTATAAAAATACTGAAATATAAGGGATTAAAATAATAGAGAGAAGCCAAGCAGTTATGCTGTTTGGCGAGCGTCTATTGTAGAGCATGTGGATTAGTACAATCGCAATTAAAAGCGCACCAAAGAGCACCAATCCATGATAGAAAAATATATTTGCACCACTATTGCTTATAAACTCATTCATATAAATATTATATCATTATTGCAGTAATCTAAGCCTATAAATTTTATCATCATAAAATTTTAGTATAATTACAAAAAAATCAAAGGCTATATAGATGTCAACATATATTTTTGGTCACACAAACCCCGATTCAGATTCAATAATAGGAGCAATATCTCTTGCTTATTTAAAAAACAAATTA
>NZ_JALNZY010000094.1 GCF_023229105.1 Sulfurimonas sp. | reverse complement strand
ACAATTACACACAAAAAAGATTGGCAGAGGCTATGGAAGCGAAGATGAAGTATGATGCTCTCCCAGATGGAGAGAAGATTGCTCTTAAAAACAGCTGCTTAGGATGCCACAGAGTCAATAAAGATCTTGTAGGACCATCATTTATAAAAATACAAAAGAAATTTGCATCTTCACAAGATACGCTTAAAGAGAGCATAAAAAACGGAAGCAAAGGAGAGTGGGAAAGCTCAAAAGCTGTCATGCCTGCCTTTGGACAACTCACAAACGAAGAACTTGACACATTGGCAAAATGGATTTTAACACTGCGCTAAAAGAGTATGAAACTTATGCCGAGACAAATATCTAACGTTTTTTACTAGCTGCTAAACATCTTCAAAAAAAGTACTTATAGAAATATTTAAAACTTTAGATATTTTATAAAGATGTTCGATGTTAAAGTGTTTTTTATTTGTATAAAGCTCTGCTGCAGAAACCAAACTTACAGATTTGTTGCCCATTTCTAATGAAAGCTCTAGCTGCGTCATACCTGTTTTTTCACGATATTTTTTAACATTTTGCCCTATTTTAATGTGGATTTTTTCCATCTCTTTATTAGAAAATTCAAATTTCATACAAACCTACTATAGTAATATCTATAGAGTAGAGTTTAATTGTAAAAATTTCTTTTAACAACCCACCATAGAGGTTTTTAGACTTAAAAAGCACATTAAAAATTTCTTACAAAGTTTTATAAACTTTGTTTTTATTTCTTATATCTATATTTAAGCTTTGTTATACTAAAATTTCTAATTAAACTACTATAGTAGTTTTTTGTTATAAAGTGATAATTTTGCAATAAGCACAGGCTGAAATAATCAAAAAAATAGGAAAAAAGATGTCTTTTTTTAACAACAGTAGTAACAAACACTCCATGCAAATCCAAGAATTAGAAGCAAAGGTAAAAGCACTTCAAGAAGAGTGTGAAAAACTTCGAGTTGAAAATGAAGAGTTTAAAAAACAAACCAAAGAGATTAAAAATATTGAACAAGAGAATAAGCTCAAAAAAGAGCTTACCCTCAATCTATCTGATGGTTGCGCCAACAATATCAGAGTGATTCAAGGCGGTATTGAAAATAATATATCGTTTTTGGAAGAGATTGGAAAGTTGACGGATGGCGATGAAGGGTTTATGCAGGGTAACAGAACTAGACGAACTGCTTAGCAATACTAAAATCATCAAAGACGATAACAGACATGTTAGATATGAACTATTTATAAATCTGGCAAAACTAGACCATGTACTCTTTAAAGTCAATGCCTATGATGCTGTGTTTAATGCCAAAGACGTTGAGCTGGCAAACCATCGCTCATGCAGATTTGGCAAGTGGAAAAACGAACAGGGGAGAGCTCTCTTTGGAGCTACAAAAGCTTATGGCATGATAGATGCCCCTCATGCAAAAGTACATGACAACGCTAACGCGGCTATAGAATGTGTTAAAAGCGGAAACTGTCTAGCTGACATCAGCAAAGTAATCAATCATTTTAAAGAAGCAGAGAGCGCAAGCAGTGAACTCTTTAAATTACTTGATGAAATGCTAAAAGAAGCAAAATAGATACCCAAAAATTAAGTCGTGTATGGATTTCTTAACACAATCTTAACACTTTTTTTATAGTATTTTAAAATTTAAAATAGGGGGAAAAATGAAGATTGACATTAAATCAAAGCTACTTTTTTTAACGATTGTTCCGTCTCTTATTATTCTTTTTCTCTCTATAGGCAAAATAGTTCATGATTTTGAATCCAAAAAGGATCTTGAGCAGACACGACAGCATATACTTGAAGCAAAAACAATCTCGAACATAGTTCATTTTATGCAGATAGAAAGAGGACTTAGCACAGGATTTGTTGCAGGAAACAGAAATGTTGAAGATGTGCTACTTCTAAAGACAAGGAGAGATTTAGATGCTACTTTAAAAGATTTAAAACTTATCGGCTATCCGAAAAAAGATATAGACTTAAAGTTTATACAAAGCATTAAAACAACAAGAGAGAAAGTTGATAGCTTTAATCTCTCAACTTCAGATATTCAAGATTACTATACGCACCAAATAGCGACACTTCTTGATTTTGCCAAAATTATCTCTACTATGATGGAAGAAAAAAGCGATAGAAATTATATTCAAGCTTATGGTTTTGTCTCTTTTGCTAAAGAAAATTTGGGTCAGATAAGAGCAGTTTTACAAGAAACATTTATTAAGAACTCACTTACACAGGAAAATTCGATACATATACATAAATCTTTTTATATTTACAATATTGCCATAAACAGATTTAAACAATCACTTCAAGAGCGTCCGTTTTACTCAGATTTATATGAAAAAATGGTTCAAGAAGAGAGTTTTAAAAAGGTTTTTGAAATTATAAACTCTATACTAAACACAAAAGAATCGGCTCCTTTAAATGTAAACCTTTCTTCTTGGTTTGAGTTGGTGACAAAAAGCATAAACAGCCTTAAAGAACTTGAAGAGAGGCTCTTTTTAGATGCTCAAAAATCGATAGATACGAAAATAGAAGATATCAATCAAACTATTATTCTTGTCGCTTTCTTGCTTTTTTTACTCTTTAGTATACTTGCTTTTTTTATGCATACTATTGTTAAAAATATCTTATTTTCCACTCATCTCTTAAATGAGGAGTTTGAAAATTCACTTGTGCTTTTAGATCAGTACAAATCTAGCGTAGATGAGAGTTTTATAGTCTCAAAAACAGATACAAACGGAATCATAAGGTATGTCAATGACGCATTTTGCAAGATAAGCGGCTACACGAGGGAGGAGCTAATAGGCAGCTCACACAGTATCATCTGTCATCCAGAGATACCAAAAGAGACTTTTGAAGATCTATGGCATACTATCAAAGTTCTTAAAAAATCTTGGAGTGGGAATTTTAGAAACTTTTCAAAAGATGGATTTATATATTGGCTAAAAGGAACTGTTCAACCCATTGTCGACAAAAACGGCAATATCGTTGAGTACATCGCTATCAAAACTGATATAACGCAACAAAAAGAGATAATGAACTACTTTGAAAATCAGTTAAAAATTACAGAGAAAAATTTTGATGACATGATTCATATCTCAAAAGAGTATGAAAACGCTATAGACAGCAGTACAATCCTCTCAAGAATCGACAAAAATAGAAATATAATCTATATCAATGATAAGTTTGCAAAAATCAGCGAATACACCATAGATGAGTTAAAAGAGCAAAATCATGCTGTTTTACTCTCATCAGACACTGCACAAGAGCAGTATGAAGAGATATGGGATGTTCTCTCAAACTCTCATAAAGTATGGCATGGAGTCCTTAAAAATATAAAAAAATCAGGCAAACTATTTTGGACGGATACCACAATTCTCCCGATTAAAGATTTAGAGGGCAATGTTATAGAGTATTTTATCATCAGAAACGATATCACTCCGATAATTGAACAAAAAATGGAGATAGAAAAAATCGCATATACCGATCTGCTCACGGGATATGCAAACAGGTTTCAACTCCATATAGATGTAGAAAATGCAGAGTCTCCCTATATCGCGATTTTCAACTTGGATAATTTTAGACAGATTAATGATTTTTACGGACATGAATTTGGGAATCTTGTCATCATATCCATCGCAAACAAGATTTACAATCTTATTTCTCAAGAAAAAAACTTAAAATTTTACAGACTCCAAGGAGATGAGTTTGCCATTCTGGCAGACAATTTTTATAAAGAGCTTTTTGTACTTGAGGTAAGAAAAATTATAGAGAGCATCAAAGAGAGATTTAGCATACAAAACAAAGAGCTTCTTATCTCATGCAGCGGCGGTGTATCATATGAGGACAAAGAGCATCTTCTTTCCACGGCAAATATGGCACTAAGCACGGCAAGAAACAAAAATATAGATTTTCTCATCTATAACGAATCAAAATCTCTCAACAAAATCTATGAAGAGAATATGCACTGGACAAAAAAACTCTCCGATGCTATCAAAAACAACGATATCATAAGTTTTTATCAGCCTATAGTAAACAACTCAAATCTTGCGTATGAAAAGTATGAGTGTTTAGTGAGAATGAGAGACGGTGAGAAGATTATATCTCCGTTCTTTTTCTTAGAAGTTGCAAAAAAAACAAGACAGTACTTTGCAATCACAAAAGCAGTTATAGAACAAGCATTTGAAAAGTTTAAAAACATAGATGCAGAATTTTCTGTAAATCTATCTATCAACGATATTCTTGAGCCTGATATTACAGAGTTTATCTTAAGAATGTTACAAAAACATGACATCGGTTCAAAAGTTGTATTTGAGATAGTAGAGTCTGAGTATATCATCAACTTTGAGGGGGTAATTCGTTTTATAAATGAAGTTAAAAAATACAACTGTAAAATAGCCATTGATGATTTTGGAACAGGGTACAGCAACTTTGAGTACCTAATAAAGCTAAAAGCAGATTACCTAAAAATAGACGGCTCGCTTATAAAAAATATTGATACAGACGAAAATGCTCTTCTAGTCGTCTCTACAATTGTCGAATTTTCTAAAAAACTCGGTATGCAAACCATAGCGGAGTTTGTTGAAAGCGAAGCAATTTTTAAGATAGCAAAAGAGTTGGGAATTGACTACTCTCAAGGATACTACTTCTGTGCGCCTAAAGAAGATATAGATTAAAAGTTTATCTTATCTCAAGGTCATCAATCATTATATCAATTAGGGTTGTAAAAAGTTTTTCGTTTACTTTGCCTTTGAAGTCTCTGTAGATTGAGTATATTTTTCTATCTTCATAAAAAAACTCGATTACAAGGAGTCCTTCATAGCTGTAGTCTGAAGAAGTTTTTGAGAGTGGATTTGTGCATGATTTGGTATAGTCTCTATGTTCTACTCGCAGTTTATAGTTTGATTTGCCAAGAACAAACCCTTTTTTCTCCATAACCTTTTTAGAAAAAGCAAGGGAGTGTTCATCATTTGCGATAATCTCTACAGATGAGACACTCACCCCGATTTTGCTTTTGTCATATATATTTTTATAGATTTTTCCATCACACCCCAAAAAGAGCAGAAAGAAAATTGCTAAAAAAATATTTTTCATTCTTTAGAGAGTTGAGATATACTCAGAGAGTGCTTCTATCTCCTCATTACTAAGCTTTGAGACTTGCCCGGTCATTAAACCTTTCATAGCCCCGCCGTATGTTCCTGCTTTATACCCTGTTAGTGCATCAGCAGTTTTTTTTGCATCCCAACCTTTAATGATTTGCGATTTTCCAAGAGCGGCTTTAGAACCATCTGCTCCATGACATCCGGCACACACTTGATACATCTTTTGAGCATCTATCTTCGGCGCAGTTATAGCTTCTTTGACCTCCGCTACTTTTTCAGAGACTGCTTCTTTGACCTCCGCTGCTTTTTCAGAGACTACTTCTTTGACCTCCACTGCTTTTTCAGAAACTGCTTCTTTAGCCTCTGTTACACTTTGTGTTGCTTTGGCTTTAGTTTCACTTAATGTCTCTTTTGCCTCTTGTTTATTTTCACTGCTGCATCCTAAAAAAAATAGCGCTACAGCCATTGATAGTATAAGTTTCATATTTAACTCCATTTTTTTACATTATACTCAAAAAAATGTAAACTATTCTTCTTTGTCTTCCTCTTTTAAAACCATAGCTCTATAGGCTTCATCCTTTGGAACTAAACCCGCCTCATATAAAAACTGCGAGGGTAAAAAGTTGATTTTTTTAATTTTGTCATACTTTGCATAACTTAGATAAAGTATATCCTTTGCCCTTGTAACCGCTACATAAAAGAGTCTCCTCTCCTCGTCTAGTGAACCGCCGCGCTGCATAAGCTTTCTGTTTGGAAAACGCCCATCCATAAGATCTACGATGTAAACCTCTTTATACTCCAACCCTTTAGAAGCATGAACACTTAGCAGATTGACTCCCTCGCCTTGCGTTAAATCAGAGGAGCCTAGTATCATAGCGTTTAAAAATCGCTCATGTTCGCTATACGGTTTTGAGAGTTCCTCTAGCAAAACCATCTTTCTGCTTATTCTTATCAGTGCTTCTGCTTTTTGTTTTTCATCAATCGTGCCATCTTTAAGCAGTGCTCTTTTGCTTGCAAGAGAGTCTGCTATATATTTGTAGATTGCAGATTCGGCTATTTTTTTAACAATGGTGCGAGGCTGTTTTATGCCTTTGATATCGCGAAAAAGAAGATAAAAATCATGTAAAAATGTAGCGCTCTCTTTTGTGAGTTTAGGGTGTTTTAATATCGGGTTTTTCATAAACTTCTCTTCAAAACCGAGTTTTGCAAATTTGCCTACACTACCTAACTCTAAAAAATCATCAAAAAGTCCAAGTTGATGATTGAGTTTTCGTTTTTCAAAAGGGTTTTTTATGGACTCATCCGGTGCATAAAGCCCGTAAAATATGCTTCCATGACCTAAAGTTTTAAATGCAATGTAGATCTCTTTTGCCATGGCACTTCCTATGCCTCTTGCAAACTCAAAGAGATGTATAAAAGACATCATGTCCGACTCATTTACCAAAAGAGTATAAAAATCCAAAACCGCCTTTACCTCACGTGAATCAAAAAAGCTTGTTCCCCCTTTTCGCTTACACGCGATGCCAAGCTCACGAAGTCCAACCTCTATACCATCAGCAGAGGAGTTATTTCTAAAGATGACAGCTATCTCCTCTTTTGGAGTTTGAGAATCACGTATTTGCGCCGCCATAGCATGATACTGATCAAACAACTCATCATACGCAAGCAGTTTTGGCGGTTGAGAATCATGCAGTCGTGTCACTTCAAGTTTTTTAGGATAAATACGCTCATTATGCTCTATAACTTTTGTAGCAAGCGAGAG
>NZ_JALNZY010000013.1 GCF_023229105.1 Sulfurimonas sp. | reverse complement strand
CAAATTTTTAGAGGATTTGGGTTTTGAGGACATTAAAATCTCCCTCAAAGCAAGTGACGTACAAAGAACGGTTAATGCTTACAAAATGCTTCGTCCAAAAAACAACTACCCGTTTCATCTTGGAGTTACCGAAGCAGGAACACTTTTTCATGCAACGGTTAAAAGCTCCATAGGACTAGGAGCACTTCTACTTGAGGGCATCGGCGACACCATGAGAGTAAGCATCACAGGAGAGCTTGAGGAGGAGATAAATGTTGCCCGCGCAATCTTAAAAGACAGCGGAGCAGCAAAAGATGGGCTAAATATCATCTCTTGCCCTACATGTGGACGAATTGAAGCAGATTTAGTAAGTGCTGTTGGCGAAATAGAGAGACGAACCGCCCATATAAAAGCCTCACTTAATGTATCTGTTATGGGCTGCGTAGTCAACGCCATCGGGGAAGCCGCACATGCAGATGTAGCTATAGCTTACGGCAAAGGCAAGGGTCTTGTGATGGTTAGAGGCGAGGTTGTAGCAAATCTTGATGAGAATGAACTAGTTGAGAGATTTGTACAAGAGGTCGAGAAGATGGCCAAAGAGGCAAACTAATGCAGGGAAATTTATACAATCTCGCTTTTGAGAGGTCCATTTTAAGTTCAATCGTTTTTGAACCAAGCCAGTTTGACGAACTCAGCGTTACCCTAAGACAGGATGATTTTTATCTTCCTGCTCATCAAGACATCTTTAAAGCCATGACTCTGCTTTTACAAAAAGATCAGCCCATTGATGAGGAGTTTATCAAAAAAGAGCTCCTAAAGATGAAAAAGTTTGATGAGACGGTTATGCTAGAAATTCTCTCTGCAAACCCTATCTCAAACACAAAAGCTTATGTTAATGAGATAAAGGACAAATCTCTAAAACGCCATCTTTTAACACTAACAACAGAGATAAAAAGAGTAGCAGTAGAGGAGGAGTACACAAGCGCAGAAGTTATCGACATAGTTGAGAAAAAGCTCTATGAAATAACCCAAGACAACCAAACAAGCGACTTCAAAGACTCCCCGAAAATGACCTTTGACACGATGGAGTACATCAAGGAGATGAAAGCTCGCGGAAACAGCGTCTTAGTCGGAGTAGATACTGGTTATCATGAGTTAAACAAGATGACAACTGGATTTGGCAAAGGGGATTTGGTTATCATCGCCGCTCGTCCTGCCATGGGAAAGACATCTTTTATACTCAACACAGTAAATAGCCTTATCTTACAAGGAAAGGGTGTGGCATTTTTCTCACTTGAGATGCCTGCTGAACAGTTGATGCTTCGACTTCTCTCCATTCAGACATCTATCCCTCTTCAAAAACTCCGCGTAGGAGATATGAATGATGACCAGTGGAGCTCGCTAAACGGCGCTATTGACAAGATGAATTTTGCAAAACTTTTTGTCGATGATCAAGGGAGCATAAACATAAACCAGCTCCGCTCAAAACTGCGAAAACTAAAAAACCAACACCCAGAGATAGAGATAGCCGTGATTGACTATCTCCAGATTATGCAGGGGGTTGGGAGTCAAGACAGACACCTGCAAGTCTCAGAAATCTCCCGTGGACTCAAGATGCTAGCACGTGAACTTAGCATGCCAATAGTTGCGCTCTCCCAGTTAAATCGTGGTTTAGAGAGCAGAAACGACAAGCGCCCTATGCTCAGTGATATTCGTGAATCAGGCTCTATTGAGCAAGATGCCGATATTATCCTTTTTGTGTATCGTGATGACGTTTACCTCTACAAAGAAGAAAAAGAGCGTGAAAAAGCCGCAAAAGCAGAGGGCAAGGAGTTCAATCCTACTTACATTGAAAAAGAGGAGGAGGATGCAGAGATTATCATCGGAAAACAGAGAAACGGTCCGACTGGGCATGTGAAACTTATTTTTCAAAAAAAACTCACCCGCTTTATAGATAATCCCGGATTTTCAAAAGGGATAGAAACAGTCTATGAAAATGTCGATACCCGCTCGGCAAATATCAATGTCGGCAACGACACGATATCGATGCCACCGCTTTAAATGATACAAAGAGTTCCGCTTTTTACTTCAAAGCGAGACTCCCTGCTCTTTCTCTTAGCTTCGCTTTTTATCCTTCTTGTTTCACTCTTTATAGAGTACAAAAATTACCAAGAGTTTATAGTTTTTGATTCGGCTTTGGTAGATGCCACTGTTTTAAAACAGTACACTAAGAGCAAAAACAACAGAACTTATCAGGTGCTAAAGCTAAAGAACGAAGATGGAGTTGTTTTTTATACTACGGCTAAAAAATCACTTCAAGATCTTAAAAATCAAGAACTTCAGATGGAGATTTGGCCAAAAGATTTAAACTTTTACAAATATTTAACGACTTTTTTTGCAACAAGTAAAATCATCGATATAAAGAGTACAAAGAGCAAAAAACAGAAGCTGGGCGTCTTTATCTCCTCTTCACATAAAAAAGAAGAAGTCGCAAATATCTATCAAGCTCTCTACACCGCAACTCCCTTAGATTATAGACTCCAAAAAATCTTTTCAAATTTAGGAGTCTCCCATCTTTTGGCTATAAGCGGTTTTCATCTAGGTGTTCTTAGCGCACTTTTGTTCCTTCTTCTGCGTCCAATTTACGGATATACACAAAACAAATTTTTCCCCTACACAAATGCAAACCGTGACCTTTTTTTTCTCGTAGCAGCGATGCTTTTTATCTACGTGCTGTTTTTGGATTCGCCTCCCTCGCTTATTCGTGCATTTGGGATGCTTATTATCGGTTTTGTGCTTTATGACAGAGGTATTAAAATAGTCTCAATGCAGACTCTTTTTATAACGATTTTGCTTCTTTTATCCATTTTCCCCCGCCTCCTCTTCTCGCTTGGTTTTTGGCTCTCCTCAAGCGGGGTTTTTTACATATTTCTCTTTTTAATTTACTTTAAAAACATGAGCAAAATATGGCAATTTTTACTTCTGCCGCTTTGGGTTTATCTCTTGATGCTTCCCTTCTCTTTGGCGATATTTGAAAATTTTAGCATCTACCACCCACTCTCAATTGTCTGGACATCACTGTTTACTCTATTCTATCCTATAAGTATATTTTTACATTTATTAGGAGTAGGAAATCTTTTTGACCCTGCTCTGCTATGGCTTTTGGAGTTAGCTAAGGAGGGCGTTTTAGTTGGTTTAAACTTCTATATTTTCCTGTTTTATATCACACTCTCTATCATGTCCGTTTTTAGTAAAGTTCTCATGTGGCTCTTGGTCTTTCTCTCTTGCACGATTTTCATATACGCTGTTTATCATGTAGCATAACTTTAGCCCGTAAATAAATATTACCCAAGAGACATAAATCCACAAAAACAAAAACATAACGATGGAGAAGGAACCATATATCGTTGCATAAGCCTTGTTATAAAAAACATAGTAGATAAAGCCGTTTTTGGCGATGCTAAAAACTATGGACGTGATAAATGAGCTAATGAGTGAGGCTTTTGCATGGATTTTTGTATTTGCTGCGATTTGAAATATTAGAAAAAATAGTGCCCAAATGATAAGATATGGAACTAAAGGAAGAATATTAATGCCTGCAGTATATTCACTACTCGCCATAAATGATGCCACATATCCGGTTATATAAAAGGAGACTCCTAACCCAATCGGTGTTAAAGTTAAAAGTGTCCAAAATATTGTGACAGACTCCCATAAACCTCTTTTTTTTACATGAAAAATCTTATTTGCAATATACTCAAAATTTTGAAAAAATAGAAGTGAGGAGACAATGACAACTGCAAAACTAATCATGCTCATCTCAACGGAATTTTGCAAAAACCCGTTTATGTGCCCCATAAGAGCCTCTGAGTTTACAGGCATAATGTTTGAGAATATAAACTCTTGAATCTTCTCATAATGCCCTGAAAAGCTGGGCGCGGAGGTAAAAAGAGTGAGAATGACTATAAGAAGCGGGATGAGCGTAAAAATTGTGTAAAAACTAAGACTCGCTGCATAAAAAGCAAGGTCGCTGTCTATAAACGATGTTGCAAAAAATCTCATACAATTATAAATTTTTCGAATAACTTGAAGCAAAAAATACCTCTTTAACAAATTAATAACTTTATTATGACACATCAACACTTATTTTTTTATCTCTATGTTATAATAAGCAAAAATTATATTCAAATATATAATATAAAACAACAAAGGTTACTGCAATGAGCACAAGGCAAAAAATCACATTAATTTTATCCGGACTATTTTTGATATTTTTTATATCGATGATTATAATTGTTTCCCTTAGTTTTAGAGACTTTGGTATCGATAGTGCACAAAAAAGGGCTATGCTGACTGCTGAAGTGGTAAAGAGCGGTTTAACCTCACATATGGTTAACGGCATAATGGATAAGCGACTCTATTTTTTAAATCATATTGAGAACATTGAGAATGTAGCTGCACTCTGGATTGCCCGAGCGCCAACAGTGATTAAACAGTACGGAGAAGGTTTTAACAATGAAATTGCCCGTGACAATATAGATAAAAAAGTCCTCGCAAGCGGAAAGATAGAGCAAGAGATGACAGAGACCGCGGTTAAAAGCACTATGCGTATGACTATACCCTTTAAGGCGTCTTCATTTGGTGACACAAACTGCATGTCTTGTCATGATGCCAAAGAGGGAGAAGTTCTTGGAGTAATAAGCATGGTTATTGATATTAGCGATATCAGAGGAAGTAGCTTTGCCACAGTCGGATATACTGCACTTTTAGCTCTACTTATTATGGCAACCGTACTCCTTGTGGTAAATAAATTTCTAAAACCGTATATTAATATTTTTTACTCCATTAGAGATGTCATGATGGCTGCGTATAACGGTAACTACTCAAAAAGAGTTGATGGAGGAGAGCTTGAGGAGAGCAAATCTGTTGCAAATATGCTCAACTCCCTTCTTGAGAAACTTCAAAAAGTATTTGATGAGATTGACAAAAAAGTATATATTTTTGTTCAAAACAAGAACAAAGAGATATCTCATGACCCACTTATAAATATTAACGACACCATAGATAAACTCTCAGAAATTTATAAATTTAAACAGACAATTGAACATGATGAAAAGTTAGAAGATATATATGACAGATTAGCATATGTCTTTAAAACAAAATTTAAACTTGGCGACTTTACCATCATAGAAGCAGACACGCTTAGCGGTATTAAGAAAGTTGTTTACAGCATAAACGGATGTCACTGTGATTTGGCTGATGGAGAGTGCAGAGCAGACAGAATAAACAGCATAGTTGATTCGACAATTTTTGATGAAACATGCAGTAAGTTTCATAAACCGGGTTTAGAGTATCTGTGCATCCCATTCTCAATCTCAAATGAGTTCAACCTTATAATTTCTGTAGTAACACAAGATAAAGAGGAGAGCCTCAGAGTTAGAAATCTAGTCGGCTTGATTGAAGATTATATAGCTACGGCAAGACCTGCTATAGTTAGTAAAAAACTTATGCAGATACTCAATAAAATGGCTAGAGTAGATCAGTTGACGGGCATGTTCAATCGTAAATATCTTGATGAATTTGCAGAGACGGCAATCCCTCAAGCACTAAGAAGCAAAGTTCCATACGGGGTTTTAATGATTGATATAGACTTTTTTAAGATGATTAACGATACATACGGTCATGACGTGGGAGATGAAGCAATAAGAGTAATCTCAAGAGTAATCAAAGAGTCAATCCGCGCATCAGATGTTGCCATCAGATTCGGCGGCGAAGAGTTTATAGTGCTGCTGCACAACTGTGATAAAGAGCATATTAAAGATGTTGCAGAAAAAATTCGTATTAACTTCTCAAAACAGTCCATCTCAGCCGGTTCTGAAACATTTACAAAGACGTTAAGCGTAGGAACGGTTATGTTTCCTGATGATAGCGATAGTATCTGGAAGTGTATTAAATATGCGGATATTTCGCTATACTATGCAAAAGAGCATGGCAGAAATCAAGTTGTATGTTTTAATCAGAGTCTAATCAAAGATGAAGAGATGAAAAACTCATTTTAATCCCATCTTTGCCGGATTTAAAATATTATTTGGATCAAATGCCATCTTTATCGACTTAAAAAGTGCCATCTCCTCAGGAGTAAATGCCATGGTCATATAAGGTGCTTTTGCAAGTCCTATGCCATGCTCTCCGCTAAGCGTTCCTCCAAGGTCTATAGTTGCCTGAAACACCTCTTCTATAGCCTGATAAGCGATTTTTACCTGCTCGGGGTCTTTGCCATCAACCATGACATTTGTATGAACATTTCCGTCTCCTGTATGTCCAAAACATGGTATCTTGACGTTATATTTCTTCGCAATGGCATAAAACCTCTCTAAAAGTTCAGGCAGAGCTGAGCGTGGAACCGTCACATCTTCATTTAATTTTTTACTTCCATAAATGCTAAGTGCCGGCGAAGCATTACGTCTTGCAAACCAAAGATCAGCTGCCTCTTTTTTATCTTTTGCAATCTTAAACTCATAACATCCATTCTCTTTAAAGACCTTCTCGATTTGTGCAAGCTGAAAATCAAGATCCTCCTCTAAGTTTCCATCAACGTCAGTTACTAAAAGCGCACCTGCATCAACAGGAAGTCCTTTATTAAAAGTCTGCTCAACCGCACGGATAGTCAAGTTATCCAAAAATTCCATAGCAACAGGAGTTATACCGCTTGCCATTGTTTTATAGACTGCATTCATCGCATCACCTACACTACTAAAGACTCCCATTGCTGTTTTTGTCATTTTTGGTTTTGGTATAAGTCTTAGCGTTATTTCACTAAGCACCGCTAGTGTTCCCTCAGATGCTATTAAAATGCCGCTGATATTATAACCCGCTACATCTTTTATGGTTTTTTTAC
This sequence comes from Sulfurimonas sp., assembly GCF_023229105.1. GTDB lineage: Bacteria > Campylobacterota > Campylobacteria > Campylobacterales > Sulfurimonadaceae > Sulfurimonas. Next base: position 32,275 of record NZ_JALNZY010000013.1, on the reverse strand, counting down.
CCGCTTTAATAATGTCGCCGTTTGGCAAAACAGCGCGAGTAGCCATTACATAATCTTTTGTAATTCCATATTTTGCAGCTCTCATTCCGCCAGCATTTTCGCTTACATTGCCACCTATACTTGAATACTCTTGACTTGCAGGATCAGGCGGATAAAAGAGTCCAACCTCTTCAACAGCGCGCTGCAAATCCATGTTTATAACACCCGGCTGAACAACTGCAACCATATTTTTCATATCTATCTCTAAGATTTTGTTCATATGTTTCTCAAACGCCAAAACAATTCCCCCGCTGCTAGGAAGCGCTCCACCTGTAAAACCGCTTCCTGCACCGCGGGGAACTATAACTATTTTATGCTCGTTGCAGTATTTTAAAATCTTGCTTATATCATCTTCGTTTCTTGGAAAAATAACAGCATCAGGCTCAAAATGCTCTCGCGTCGCATCATAAGAGTAGGCGATGAGATGTGCTTTATCGCTATAGATATTTTCATTACCGACAACTTGACTAAAATAGTCCAAATGTTTTTTTTCTATCATCTTTTTTTCCTTTAAAATCAAATTCTTCAAGCAGCCCTTCAAATTTTTTACCGCCGCTTTTTACTATCTCATAAAGCTCTTTGTTGTCTAGGTTAGCATGTATAATTAGTTTATAGTAGTGCGGCTCATACTCTTTGAGCTTGCTACTTCCCTCTCCCCACCAAGCAGCATCAATTTCAGGTACTCTTGTGTAAAAAGGCAGATTTACCTCTTTTTGTTCAAGTTTTGCATCTGTTATCGCTAAGATTTTAAAGCTTTTGGCATCAATCGTATACACTCTCTCATCTAAGTAGATAAAAACCAAACCCACAGACGTGCTAGAACTCATCTCTGTAAAATCGCTTCTAAGAGGTGTCGGATGCCCGTTAAAGGAGAGGATAGTTGCAAAAATATCGGGATGTATCCACTGAAGTTTAGAACTCTTAGTAACTCTATGGTATATCTCCTCATTTGGAGCAATCATAAGACCTCTGCTGTATCCAAAAGCCAAAACAGCCATGTCGCCTACTTCAACACTCCATCTACTCATCGGTAGAGCGCTATTACTTAGTGCATTAAATTCACTTAGGGCTATTTTTGCTGTTTTACTCTGTGCATCAAAACTCTTAACAATGGCATTTTTTAAAATAACCGTGTGCATATCATCAATATTATGCACTATAAAACCGCTCACTCCAACGTCAATTTTTTCTATCTCAATCGTAACTTCCTTTGCGCCTTCATCTATCGACACAACAGGAGATTTTACGACAACTCCAAAAAGCTCTAAAGCTAAAATAACAAACAAAAACAGATACTTCATTTAAACTACTTTGTAAATAATGTAGTGCGATTATAGCAAACAAATCTCCCACTAAGGCAAATTTTGTTAGAGTTTTAAAATTATTTTCAAAATTTTATGTTTATGGTTAATTATATGATACGATATTTACTTATTCTTTTATTTACAACGTCCCTTTTTGCTACGCAAGTTGAAACATTTCGCTGGGGCAACGGCGAAACCTATCTTATGTTCTTAGAAAAAAACAATCTTCCACTAAAACCGCTATATTACAATCTTGATGAAGATGAACAACAGCTTAGCGAGGAGATCTATTCGGGCGTTCACTATCAAATCTCTAGAACAAAAGATGGAGTAATTTCTCAGATTTTTATACCGCTCAACGATGAGTTGCAAATACATATCTACAAAAACAAGGAAGATTACTTTTTTGAGACGCTGCCTATCATAAGCGAAACAAGAGTTGAAGCTTTTACGCTTGAGATAGACCACTCCCCATACCTTGACATCATAAGGGAGACAGGCTCTACAAAACTCGCAACTATTTTTGTCTCAAGCTTTAAGCACTCACTTAATTTCAAAAGCGATTTAAGAAAAGGCGATAAGCTAGCAATGATATATGAACAAAAATATCGTCTAGGCAAACCCTTTTCAATGCCCACACTAAAAGCTGCCATGATAGAGATGAGAGGTAAAAAACGCTATATCTATCTCAATGATGACGGCAGATTTTATAATGAAGACGCAAGTGAGGTAGAGGGTTTTTTACTTGGAACTCCGGTAAGAGGAGCAAGAATATCTTCACGTTTTACAAAAAGAAGATATCACCCTATTTTAAAAAAATACCGCGCACATCTAGGTGTTGATTATGCTGCTGCTCGTGGCACTCCCATAACAGCGGCGGGTAGTGGAAGAGTTGTTTTTATAGGGCAAACGAGGGGTTATGGCAAACTGATTAAAGTGCAACATAATGACGGCTATTTAACTCTCTATGCACATCAAAGCTCTTTTAGAAAAGGTGTAAAGCAAGGCTCTTACGTAAAAAAAGGGCAGATTATAGGTTATGTGGGAAGCACCGGTCTCTCTACAGGTCCGCATCTTCATTTTGGACTCTATAAAAATAATCAAGTAATCGACCCACTTAGAGTCGTTCAAATAGCTACAAAAAAATTAACCGCAAAAGATAAAATAGCATTTTTAAAGCTAAAATCGAACTATGATGAGAGCATAAACTTACATATAGCAAATGATACAAGATATGCAAAACTTAATGATTCTGAGCCTGTTTGCTATTTTAATAACAAAAAGGTTTGCACTCAAGATAAACTAAATCCAAACTTTACGAAAAATCTATAGGGTCCATATCTACCTCGGCGAGTGTAACTTTGCACGCTGCTATGGCTTTTATAAGGTCCGTGCTTTTATCAGAGCGCAACATTATCTCAAATCTATACTTGTCAGCAACCCTCTCAATCCCGCACTTTCCAAATCCAACTATCTCAATATTTGAAAAGTTACGCAGACATGAGAGCATCTCATTCATAGCATCTGCAGCTTTTATGCCGTTTTTGTGTGAAAAGAGGATGCGGCAGAGTTTTTTATAGGGCGGATAGAGCTCTTTTCTATACTCCTTCTCATCCTCTAAAAAATCCTCATATTTACCTACATAAGCGCTAAAAAAATCTTCGTTGAAACTTTGGACTAAAACCTTAGCACTCTCTTTTCGCCCGCTTCTTCCTGCTACTTGAATAAGCGTAGAGAGCGCCTTTTCTCTGGCTCTGTAGTCACTCATGTTAAGCATATTGTCAAGCCCTAAAATCACAGCTAAGGAGACTCCATGATAGTCATGCCCTTTGCTTATCATCTGAGTTCCCACAAGTATATCTATCTCCTTGTCGTTAAATCTCTTAAGCGCCTTTTTTAGCTTATTTGAGGTTGTAATAACGTCTCTGTCAAACTGCTCAATTTCTGCCTCGCTAAACTCTCTTTTTATCTCTTTTACGACCTCAGCCGTTCCGAGTCTTGTGCTTATAAGATTCGGGCTGTTACACTCTGAGCACTTTTGTGGAATCGCTTGAGTAAAATTGCAGTAGTGGCAATTTAGGGAGTGTGTTTTTTGATGAATGCTCATGCCGACACTACAAAAAACACACTTGTATGTATATCCGCAATCAGCGCAAAGAAGATACTTGAAATTTGCTCTTGTGGGAAGAAAAATAATCGCTTGCTCCTTTGCATCTAGCACCTCCTTTAAATTAGCAAGTATTACACTTGAGAGCTTTTCAGAGGAGCGCTCATAAGCAAACTCTTTTTTTGAGCTAAAGTGTCCGCCTCTGACTCTTGTGTGTGGAAATTTAACATAAGTGCTTAAACTTGGAGTCGCACTACCTAAAACAACCGGTATATCATAAAGTTTTCCCATATAGATAGCTATGTCTCTGGCGTTGTAGCGTGGTCTTGAAGATGATTTATAACTATCGTCATGCTCCTCATCCACAACTATCAGACCTAACTCTTTTATAGGCAAAAACAGAGCTGAACGAGGACCTGCAATAATCTGCGCCCTGCCATCATAAATCTTTGCAAGTGCCTCTTTTTTCTGTTTTGGAGTAAGCTTGGAGTGCCACATGACAACTGCGTCGCCAAAATGTTTATGTAGTCTCTGGCTCATTTGAGGAGTAAGCGAGATTTCTGGCATCAAAAATATAGAACGCTTTTTTTCTTGCATCATCTCCTCAAAATAACGCATATAAATCTCTGTTTTACCACTTCCAGTATCTCCAAAAAGGAGAGAAACTTTATGCTTTTTTAGAAATATCAAAGCCTCTTGCTGCTTAAGTGAGAGTTTTATACTAGATTCCAAGTCAAGCTTGGAATGACAGCAGTCGTCATCCTGAACTTGATTCAGGATCTCATGAGATTCCAAGTCAAGCTTGGAATGACAAACACTCTCATAACCCACCATAATACCAAGAGCTTCCCCAAGTGAACAGATGTAGTAAGATGAGATAAACTTTGCAAGAGCGAGCTGTTTTTGCGAATATGTATAGTTATAAGCTTCTAAAATTTCACTAGTTTTAAAATCTGGTTTTTCGCAAGCAGTGACTAAAACACCATCCAACTCTCTATTTTTCACTACTACTTTTACTCTTGTACCAATCTCAATAATATCAAGACTTTGGTATGTAAATGGCTCTAGAGGGGAGTTAATAAGTGCTATATTGTAGTAGTGCAAAATTTTCAGCTGCTGTATTATTTTTAGTCAGATAGTTCGTTACAGTTGCCGGCATCAGCCACACATGTAAATGTTCCATTTGTATCTTCATATGTAAAAGTAGTATCTGTTGAGCCGACTTTGAATCTATATGTAGTATTGTTTACAATAGCCCAATCGCCGGAGTCTGTTCCAGCTTTTATACCATACGAAAGGAGAACTCTGCCTGCACCATCGCCTGTAAAAAGAGTTGTAGAAGTCGTTAAGGGAGAGAGTTTTGAGATGTAGGTATAAATTCCTTTGATAACCTGAGTCTGTCTCTCGTTTGCGATTGCAGCTCTTATCATAGCAACATCCCCGCGCCCCTTTGCTATCTCCGCCATCTCCCTTGTGCTAGCAAACTTAGGCAGAGCAATGGCAGCTAAAATCCCTAAAATAACGATAACGAAAATAAGTTCAATCATGGTAAAAGCGCGAGACTGTTTCATAAAAAACCTTGAGTAACTATTTTAAAACTATACTAAAATAACTTTAAAACAACTACTTTATATATTCGTTCCTAAGCAAGAGCTTGGGAACGAGAAAACGAAAAAAATTATTTTGCGTGAAACTTCCATCTTGGAGTAGTTGTAGCATTTCCATCATTAACCATTTCTACTTTTCCATATGTACCAACTGTTCCATTTCCCTCAGCATGAGGAATAACACCACATTTAGTAATATTATAATCAGGCATATGTAAACTTGTAATAGCTTTAGTATCATTTTCATCAATCTTACCAATTTTACCATCAGTTAAAGACTTTGACCAAAGCACAGGACCAATTGTTCTGTTTAATGTTCCTACTGCAGATTTACAATTACCTGCCTCTGCTTGTGCAGAAACACCTATAAACCTCGGCAGTGCAACCGCTGCTAAAATACCTAAAATAACGATAACAAATATCAACTCAATCATTGTAAAACCAGCTCTTTTCATAAGAACTCCTTGCATAAATAAAATCTGGGTTACTCTTGCAACCTTGAAAAACATTATCTAATATATTAGATTAATCGTTGCTTAATAAAAAGATTGGAACTTTATTTGCTTATAGTTATGAAAGTTATAAAGGAGTTCCCATGAGCATAGAGTATTCTGCTTCACATGCATTAGCTGCAAAAGCACTTGATTATAGAGCTATTCGTCAAGATATGATATCCTCAAACATTGCAAATGCCGACACTCCTTACTATAGACCGAGAGATGTACGATTTGAAGATGCGCTAGCCCATGAGAGAGCAAAAGTTTTAAACCAAGGCACTCCAAAACTTCAAATGGCTCAGACGGATGAGGCTCATCTGCCTTTGGCTGAGGAGAAAAGCTCCTATAGAGCAAAAACATTTTTTAGAGATGGACACATGGCTAGAAATGACGGCAATAGCGTAGATTTGGATGTAGAAACTACAGAGATGAGTAAAAACTCCATCATGTTTAATGCACTAGTCGGTGCGATGAAGAAAAACTCCGACATTTATAAAAGTGTTATAGATTCATCTTCAAAAGTAAGTTAAGGAGCGGGTTATGTCAAATTTTTTAAATAGTTTTGATATCAGTGGTTATGGGCTTTCTGCTCAGCGTGTTCGTGTAAATACCATCTCTCAAAATATAGCAAATGCCCAAACAACAAGAACCGAGGAAGGTGGACCTTACAGAAGAAAAGAGGTAGTTTTCAAGGCTATTAACTTTAATGAGCAGTTTAATCAGGCGATAGATAAAATAACGGATAGTGCAAAGTATCAAGACCCATTAAATGAGGGCGAATTTGGCAAAAAGGTCAATCCTGCTATAATGAGCGTTATAGTTGATAAAATCTCACGAGATGATAGAGAACCAAAACTAAAATTTGACCCGGCACATCCAGATGCAGATGCAAACGGTTATGTTGCCTATCCAAATATTAATCCTGTCATCGAAATGGCCGATTTAGTAGAAGCAACAAGAAGTTATCAGGCGAATGTCGCCGCTTTTGAGAGTTCTAAAAACATGGCAAACAGCGCAATTTCGCTGATGCAATAAAAATTTGAGGTAAATTATGAGTAGTATTGAGAGTATTTCAGGCGTCTCTTCCGCCGAACTGTTAAAACAAAAGAGCAAGATAGAGGGTAGCGGCACAGAAGATTTTGCCAAAACCTTAAAATCTGCCATAAATGAAGTGAATGAATTTCAAGAGAAGGGCGACAAAGCTATAGGCGAGATGGCAACAGGACAGGTAAAAGATTTGCATCAAGCTGCTCTTGCTATTGGAAAAGCAGAGACAAGCATGAAGCTGATGCTTGAGATTCGCAACAAAGCCCTTAACGCATACAAAGAGATAGGCAGAACTCAACTCTAATATCTCCTGCTCTTGGCTCATAATATATGAGTCGTTTACAATTTCACGACTTTCTTCAATCTATAAAAGAATTCAAATGTTATAATTCATAAAAAAGTTCACATGGATATTAAAAACACAAACAGAGAAAATAAAAGCAAAAAAATATTTATTCTCTACTCTCTTATCGTGCTTGGGTTTATACTTTTTCTAGGAGCGATGCTTCTTACTACTCTCAAACCGCGAGATTTGCCCTCACTCTATACAAAAGAGAGTTCAAAAGCGATTCGAGGCTCTATTATAAGTGCGGACGGATTTCACATCGCTTCTACCGTAAAACTCTACAAAGCCGTTGTTAACACTTACTACATCGACCCTAAAAAAAGAGATCTTTTTATAGAGCTTTTTAGTATCTACTCAGAGATTGATGCCAAAGAGATAAGAGAGAAAATAGAGAAAAAAAAAGGTGTTGTAGTTCTTAGCTACAACATACCGCAAAAACAGGCGCAATACCTTAAACAACTCGCTTACGAGCTTAGACGACTTAATGTTTTTGTAGAGAGAAAAAACTCCTTAAACGAAAAAACATCACTTCAAGGCTTAAACATTATTGAGAGCGGGGAGAGCAGAGAGTATCCATACAACAAGCTCTTAACTCCGATAATCGGCTACCCACATAAGATTGAAGATGACGGATACACGTACGTAAAAGGTGTTAAAGGGATAGAGAAAAAATTTGAAAACGAACTTCAGGCAAAGCAAGATGAACTAAGACAGGGGCTAAGGGATGTAAACGGCTATATTATCTTAAATAAAATGAGTTTTACCAAACCCGAGATCGAAGGTCTTGATATAAAGATAACTATCCCAATCGCTCTTGAGCTGCGAGTTGAGAAGATGCTAGATAAGATGAAAGCCGAGCTAGATGCAAAAGAGGTTATGGCTGCCGTGATGGATACAAAAGATGGTCACGTAATTGCCATGGCAAGTTCAAATAGGTACCTGCCAAAATCTATACAAAAAAGTGACTACCCTTCTTTAAATAGCAACATGATAGAGTATAGTTTTGAACCGGGGAGCGTCATCAAAACCATCACTTTTGCGCTTCTTTTGGATAAAGGGTTGGTAAATCCGTACGATTTGGTAAATGGACATAATGGACGCTTTAAGATTGGAAGAAAAATTATAACCGATGAGCATAAATTTGACTGGCTCTCTGCTGAGAATGTAATTGTACACTCATCAAATATAGGAATTGCCCAACTTGCACAAAAACTCTCAGGAGTTCAGTTCAATCAAGGTCTCCTTGATTTTGGCTTTTCATCAAAATCCACTCCAGATCTCATCTATGAGAAAGTCGGCTCCATCCCGAATATAATGCAGTTGGAAAATGAGATATATAAAGCAACCTGCTCTTATGGATACGGTATGCGAACAAATCTCATGCAGCTTATCAAGGCGTACAGTGCCTTTAACAATAACGGAAGAATGGTTACTCCAAAAATAGTGGAGTGTTTTGTTGATAACAACGCCAAAGAGATTATGATTCCAGAAACAGAGCAGACGCAAGTCATAAAAAGTTCAACTGCGCATAGAATGAAAAAGATTTTGATTAAAACCGTAGATGAGGGAACGGGTGTAAAAGCTAAAACAGACGGCTTGGAAGTTGGAGGCAAAACCGGAACGGCACATATAGTCGAAGAGGGAAAATATGTCAATGAATACAATACCGCTTTTGTAGGCTTTGCAAACGATAAAACAAGCAGATATACAATCGGCGTTATTGTCATTAAACCAAATAAGAGCCAATTTGCGGCTCAAACATCCGTACCCGTCTTTAAAAAGATAGTTGATATTTTAGTTGAAGAGAGTTATTTAAAGCCAAATATTGTCGAGTAATCTTGTTGTTGCAACTTTCACTTCAACCAAAATAATTGTATTTCCAATCTCTACATGTGAGAGCGGGCTGAACTCACGGTCTAAAACCTCTACATAAAAAATCTCTAACGGTGCCAACATTTCCCTCATAGCAGTTATTATCTCATAAGAGTTAAGAACTCCTTTACTTACCATAGCACTTGCGGTGCGTAAAGATGATGCTACTTTAAGAGCCTGTACTCTCTCCTCCTTGCTCAAATAAGCATTTCTACTACTAAGTGCAAGTCCATCCTTTTCACGAACCGTATCAACGGGAACTATCTCTACGCTCATAAAAAGCTGTTTTACCATCAAGGAGATAAGATTAAGTTGCTGCGCATCTTTTTTACCAAAATATGCTCTTGTCGGGTTTACTATATTTAAAAGTTTCATAACAACTGTTAAAACGCCATTAAAATGCCCCGCTCTACTCTCTCCTTCTAAAACATAGCCTCTTACTTTAGGAGCAAGTATTGAGACTTCATCCACTCCATACATGTCGCTTGCTTGAGGGAAAAAAAGAACATCAACACCGCTTAACTGGCATATCTTTTTGTCAGCTTCATCTTTTTTAGGGTATTTTTCTAAATCCTCGCCCTTTAAAAATTGTGTAGGGTTTAAAAACAGTGAAACTACCACTATCTCATTTTGTTCTTTTGCTTTTTTTATAAGTGAGATATGCCCCTCATGTAAAGCACCCATTGTAGGTACGAAACCAACGGTGTTGTTTATGTTTTTTAGGTACTCTTTTAACTCTCGCGGACTAGAAATAATCTTCATTTTAAGCCTCAATTTAATATAATCGCAATTATACACTATTGGATTGATTTTATGGATAATTACGAATACACCGAACTTTTAAAGAGTCTTTCAAAAAAAATGAACAACATTACTGGTGTGATTGAGCCGCATAAACTTCAATCACGCCTAGATGAGATAACAGAGCTTGAAAACACTCAAGACTTTTGGACAGATGCTTCAAATGCCGCAGTAATTCAAAAAGAAAAAACTCAGTGCGAGAGAAAACTTCGCAAATATTCTGTTGCAAAAAATGCCTTAGAAGATGCCAAGGAACTTTATGAAATGGCAAAAGAAGAGAGTGATGAAGAGTCTATAAATGAGTGCTTTGAGGGTGCTCTGAAGCTTGAAAATTTTCTACGTGCTATGGAGGTAGAAGTGCTCTTAAGTGAGGAGATGGACGCAAATAATGCAATTTTGTCGATTCACCCCGGAGCAGGAGGAACAGAGTCTCAAGATTGGGCATCTATGCTTCTTCGAATGTACAAAAGATTTGCCGAGAGACGCGGATGGAGTGTTGAACTACTCGACTATCAAGCGGGCGATGAAGCAGGCATAAAAGATGTCTCCTTGCTTATCAAGGGCGAAAACGCCTATGGATATCTTAAAGTTGAAAATGGAATCCACAGACTTGTTCGTATATCACCTTTTGACTCTAACGCCAAAAGACATACCTCCTTTAGCTCCGTCATGGTCTCCCCTGAGGTTGATGATGATATAAATATTGATATACAAGACAGAGATATTAGAGTCGATACATACCGTTCAAGCGGCGCTGGAGGGCAACATGTCAACAAAACAGAGTCCGCAATACGCATCACGCATATAGCAACAGGCGTAGTTGTGCAATGCCAAAACGACAGAAGTCAGCATAAAAACAGAGCAACAGCGATGAAGATGTTAAAATCACGGCTTTATGAGCTCGAACTTGCAAATCAAAAAGCAGAAACCGACGGCATCGCTAAAAGTGAGATAGGATGGGGTCATCAAATCCGCTCTTATGTTATGCAACCGTACCAGCAGATTAAAGACACAAGAAGCAATATGGCATACTCAAATGTCAATGCCATACTTGATGGCGACATCGATAAGATGATTGAGGATGTGCTTATATCTCAGAATCGCTCGTAGATTTCTTTAGAGAATCACTCTTAGGTTTAGGGATAAAACTGTAGCCTAAAAAAAGAACTCCAAAAACCATACTTAGTATAGTTAAGTAGCGGACTTGCGCTTTTTGCGCATTTTTTAGCTCCTCAATAAACTTAGAAGTCTCCGGTTTAGAACTCTGTTTTGAGGATGCTGAAGTGCCGCGGACACTCGCTTGCATTCTTGCAACATTTGCCGCTGCTATCTCATTTTCACTATATACCTCTTTTGGAGTCATCCAAAAGTAAACTATAAAACCCACAAGAAGCATCACAACTCCTGTTGTTCTAAAAATTATGATTTTATGCTTTTTAAATATCTCTTTCAAATCTATACCCTTTTCTAATAAAAATTATGTCAAACTTCGCGTATGAATATGCTTAAAGAGTTTAGAGTCGGCGATAAATGTTCCTATCTATCCGATAAAAATCAAACAACACATTATAAGATAATAGAAGAGTGTTCTACCTCTTATTGCCAAAATCTCGTAGAACTTGGCTACAGAAGATTTGGCAAGATGTTTTTTAGACCAATATGTGCTACATGCGATGAGTGCAAAAGCATAAAAATTGATGTGACAAATTTTAAATTCTCCTCCTCACAAAGAAGAGTCGTAAAAAAAGCCGCAGAAATTAAAAGCTACATCCAAAGACCAACAATCAGCAAATCGCATCTAGAACTATTTGAAAAATATCATCTTTTTATGAAAGAGAAAAAAGGGTGGGACTACTCACCCTCATCTGTACAAAGTTACTATAACTCTTTTGTAGATGCACATAATGATTTTGGATACGAGGTTTTATACTTTTTCGAGGATAAACTTATCGGAGTAGATTTAATTGACATACTACAAGATGGCATCTCGTCTATATATTTTTACTATGACCCCGACTATGCACACTACTCTCTTGGAAAGCTATCCTTGTTCAAGCAGATAATCCTTGCAAAACAAAACCAAAAAAAGTGGATTTACCTTGGCTACTATGTAAAAGAGTGCCCCTCTTTGTCCTATAAAGCAGCTTATACGCCATATCTAACACTTGAGGGAAGACCAAATGGCTATGAAGAATCAGTCTGGCTTTAGCTCCTAGATTTTTGAATAATTCCTACATATAGAGTTAATTTTAAAATTATACTTGATATAATTACGCCATGATTAAAAGAATAAAAATAGAACTCATTTACTTTATAATTATCATGCTTATTTTAGCGACAATACAACATTCAGACCTGCTCCACTCTCCGTTTGCTAGAACTGGTTTGATGCTAGAGAAAGGAAATTATTTTCATCCGCTTCTTTGGACATTCCCAATTTATGCAGTTATTGGTTTATTAAGGTTGCTAGTTAGTTTTCTGCTTCGCTTAAAAAACAGAGCAGCCTAATCTATCTCTAGGCATACTTTGTATGTTTTAAAATTTGTATTTAGCACCAATGTAGTAATATGATTTTTGCAAAGCACCGAGCTGCTCGGGAATTGTTTTATCAAATACATTGTCCACTCCGGCAAACAAATCTATATTTTTAAAACTATCTTTTTGCATTACTTTTATATTTGTAATAGCATAACCTGCTACATCTCCATCCGTATCTACTTGTTTACCTGTATATTTTGTAACACTTCTTAATTCAAGTTTTGGTATAGGAAAGTAGCTGATTGTCATGCTTGCAAGTTCCTCTGGAGTTCTAAGCAACTTACTGTCGTCTGATTCATCCCTGGCATCTATAGAGATATATGTAAATTTTGTGATAAGTTCATTTATAGGATAAAGTGATAAATTGATTTCATACCCCTTGGTTTGAGTTTCATCAATATTTATATAGGTTGTGTATGTAAGAATGCTAGGATCTTTACTTATTCTGTCATATATTTTAGTGTCAAAAACAGATAATTCTAAATTATAAATTTTACCGCTATTGACAATACCTATCTCTATAGTTTTACTAGTTTCAGACATTAATTCCCAAGCCTCATCTTTTAAACCGGGAACAATTACTTTAGAACCCAATAGATGTTTTCCTATAGCCGTTACTTGATTTATATAAAGCTCTTCATCACTTGGACTTCTAAATCCCTCCGAGTAGTTTGCTTTTAATTTTGTATTTTTGTACACATCATATACCCCGCCAAAACTCATGGAAGTAGCACTCTCGCCATTAGAGTCTTTGTCATATCTTGCCCCATAAACAAAATTTAGCATCTCAATCGGTCTATATTCATGCTGTATAAATGCTCCTGAGTATCTTCTATCATCTACACTATACCCTGTTGCTGTCCTGTTAACTGTTCTATGTTCGCCACCAATTGAAATTCTATTGTCTTTTGAAAATTTATATGTGCCTAGTAAGTCATGGTTTACATATCTTGTAACAGACTCATCAACCCCATAAGCTGAGTCCTCTTTTGAGTTATATCCTAACTCCTCCCAAAAGCTAGTATATAATTTTTTATCCTTTTCATATTTTGAATAAGCTATGGTATATGCAAGGTCAAGATTTTCAGAGGGCGTAAATAAGAATCCTGTACTTGCAGTTACTCTTCTGTTCTCATCATGCTGATCTGCGGCAAGATTATTTACGATTACTGTTTTGCCATTTGATTTATAGTTGCTGGCATAGGACACGATGGTATCATTTTCTTTTTTCTCCTTAAGATAACTTAAATCTAAATCTATCTTAAAGTAATCGTTAAACTTATAGGTAACTCCACCGCTCACACTTTTTGTCTCTAATTTTTCTTGATAATCTTTTTTAAATTCTGCCGTATCGGGCAAATTCTTAAGATTTGTTGCTCCCAAAGGTCCTGTAAGACTTGAGGGAGCAACCAAGCTAACTCCCTGTTTTACGAATAAATCCGTTATTTTGTTCTTTGCATAAGAATCTCTTTTTAAATAACTTGAGAAAAGTCTAACTGACAAGTTTTCTTTGTTTACAAATATATTTACATCTGAAGCATTTTTACTTTTTGCATGTGTAACTTGTACATCCCCGGCAAAAGCATCACTGCTTTTTTTAGTAATAATATTTACGACTCCTCCCATAGCATCACTTCCATAGAGTAAACTAGAACTTCCTTTTACTATCTCTATTCTCTCTACCATACCTGCAGGAAGTCTTCCGATATCTGTGAAGCTTCCATTTATTCTTTTACCGTCCATAAGGTAGAGTGTATCATCGGGCTTCATGCCTCGTATGCTAATTCTTTGTTCATTTGCACCAGAGGTCATGATGGAAATCCCGCCATCATTTATCAAAATATCAGCTATGCTTGTCGCACCGCTATTTTCAATTTCATCTTGTGTAATTACACTCATTTGCATCGGTAAATCTGCAAGTTTACTGTATGTTTTTGTGCCGCTTACAACCACTTGATCTAAATCGTATGTCTCGTTTGCCATAAGAAGTGACGATACAATTAAGCTTATTCTTAAAAAATTATTTATTTTCAACTTAATCTCCCTTTTATAATAAAAATTAAATTATTATTGCAAAAGAGTGTTACAAATGTGTTAATTTAGGATTATTTATTAGAAAAAATGAATAATGTAAAAAAGGTGCTATATTACTCAGCACCCTCTTAAAAAGATTATCTATTTTTGTGCTGTATTTAATTTAATAAGCGCATCTGCACTTTGAGCTATCTCTTGTGAAGTCATTGATACCATTTTTGTTTTCAATGCGAACTTCTCTTCCATGCTCAAAGAACACATTTTTGCTTCTAGCGCATCTTTTCTCTCAGGAGTAAGCGCTTGCATTTTTTCTTCTAGTTCTGCGATTTTTTCTGGTGTTGTAGAAAGTATAGATGCCTTAAATGCTTGCATTTCCGCCTTTTCTATCGCTCGCTCTTCAGGCGATAGTGCCTGCATTCTAGCTTTCATAGCAGCTTTAAACGCAGGTTTATCCTCAGGTGCAACACCGCCTCTGTGATTTTTTAACTCATGTATTGACATGCCCGAATAATCAACTGCGAAGAGAGTAGCAGCCAACAACGCACTTATAATTATATTTCTCATTTTAAACCTCCATTTTTATAATAGTAGCTATTTATTGTGAAGTGTTTGTGAAATTGTATTTATTTTAGCGTAGAAAAAAATTATTTGTTTGATTTTAGAATGGGGAGTTAGATTTTTAGATGCAGTAGACAATACTACTCTCCATAGTGGAGAGCAGTATTTAAAACAGATTAACCGTTTCTCTTTTTGATAATCTCTTCAGATACATTTTTTGGAACTTCTTCATAGTGATCAAATTCCATAGAGTATGTTGCACGTCCTTGAGTAGCAGAACGAAGGTCAGTTGAGTAACCAAACATCTCAGCAAGTGGAACGAATGCATCAACAATTTTGTTTCCGCTTCTATCGCTCATTGCGTTGATTTGTCCACGACGACGGTTAAGGTCACCGATAACATCACCCATGTAATCTTCTGGAACTTCAACTTCAACTTTCATCATTGGCTCTAAAATTGAAGGACTTGCTTTTCTACAACCCTCTTTAAAGCCCATTGAAGCAGCAAGTTTAAATGCCATCTCATTTGAATCCACTTCATGGTATGAACCATCATAAAGTGTAATTTCAATATCTTCCATCGGGTAGCCTGCAAGAACGCCATTAGACATAGTTTCAGCACAACCTTTTTCAACTGCAGGGATATACTCTTTTGGAATTACCCCACCCTTGATTTCATTGTGAAATACAAAACCTGTACCAGCCTCGCCCGGCTTGATTCTAAGGTAAACATGACCAAAAGCACCGCGTCCACCAGATTGCTTAGCGTATTTGTACTCTTGTTCAACTTCTTTTTTGATAGTTTCGCGGTAAGAAACTTGTGGCGCACCAACTTCAGCTTCTACCTTAAACTCTCTTTTCATACGGTCAACAAGAATTTCAAGGTGCAATTCTCCCATTCCTGAGATAATCGTTTGCCCTGTCTCCTCATCAGTATGAACTTTAAAAGATGGGTCTTCCGCAGCAAGTTTAGCAAGTGCGAGTCCCATTTTTTCTTGATCTGCTTTTGTTTTTGGCTCAACCGCAACAGAGATAACCGGCTCAGGGAATACCATACGCTCTAGTATAACTTTTTCAGATTCTGAACACAAAGTGTCCCCAGTAGTTGTATATTTAAGACCAACAACTGCACCGATTTCACCAGCATAAATCTCTTTAATCTCTTCACGCTTAACCGCATGCATCTTAACGATACGTCCGATACGCTCTTTTTTATCTTTTGTAGAGTTATGAACGAATGAACCGGCTTCAAGTGAACCACGATAAACACGGATAAATGTTAACGTACCAACAAATGGGTCAGTCATAATTTTAAATGCAAGTGATGCAAATGGTCCTTCATCAGACGAGTCAACAACAACTTCAACCTCTTCATCATCCATCATTGTACCGCTAATAGCAGCAACTTCTGTCGGAGCAGGAAGGTAAGCAACAACAGCATCAAGAAGTGTCTGAACGCCTTTGTTTTTAAATGATGTACCACATACCATTGGAACGATATGCATACCGATTGTTGCAGCTTTAATTCCTGCAATAATCTCTTCTTCAGTTAACACTTCACCCTCTAGGTACTTTTCAGCAAGATGCTCGTTACCATCAACTTCAGAGATAGACTCAATCATCTTTTCACGGTATTCATTAGCTTGATCAACTAAAGAAGCACGAATCTCTTGCTCATGGTAGTTAGAGCCCATTTCAGCATCTTTATCCCATACCATCTCTTTCATTCTTACTAAGTCAACAATACCTTCGAAAGCATCTTCATGTCCTATTGGGATTTGAATAGGAACAGGATTACCTTTTAGTCTATCTTCAATCTGTCTCTCAACTTCAAAAAAGTTTGCACCTGTTCTATCCATTTTATTTACATAAACGATAGATGGCACGCCATAACGATTTCTTTGTCTCCAAACAGTCTCAGATTGTGGCTGAACACCGCCAACTGCACAGAAAACCGAAACAGCGCCATCAAGAACACGCATTGAACGTTCAACTTCAATAGTGAAGTCAACGTGGCCCGGAGTATCTATAATATTAATCTGTCTTCCGTCCCATTCACAAGTCGTAGCTGCAGAAGTAATAGTGATTCCGCGCTCTTGCTCTTGTTCCATCCAGTCCATCGTAGCAGCGCCATCATGAACCTCACCGATTTTATGCTCACGCCCTGTATAGAATAAAATTCTCTCAGTTGTTGTAGTTTTTCCTGCATCAATGTGAGCAGCAATACCGATGTTTCTTACGTCTTCTAGTTTATGTGATCTCGCCATAATTTATCCTATTACCAACGATAGTGAGCAAATGCTTTATTTGCTTCAGCCATACGATAAGTATCTTCTTTTTTCTTAAATGCATTACCTTTGTCAGATGACGCATCCATCAATTCATTTGCCAATCTCTCAGCCATTGTTCTCTCGTTTCTTTTACGAGAAGCATCAACTAACCATCTAATAGCTAGTGACAATTGACGTACTGGACGTACTTCTACTGGAACTTGATAAGTAGCACCACCAACACGGCGACTTTTTACTTCAATAATAGGCTTAATATTTTCAATAGCATCGTTAAATGTGTCAATACCTGTTTTTTCGCCACGTGAGCTAATGATATCCATTGCACTGTAAATAATCTTCTCTGCTGTAGATTTTTTACCGTCAAACATGATTTTGTTTATAAATTTCGTTAAAACTTTGCTTCCATAAACTGGATCTGGCATAATTTCACGAACGGGAGCTTTTCTTCTTCTCATTTGTAATTTTCCTTACTTCAATTTTCTCAAATTTACTCAAAACTTCTCCAAAATTTCTTTAGAAACTTTTTGGACGAAAGCCCTGTGCTCGCTTGAACGTATATTATTTTAACTTTTAGTTAAAACTTACTTTTTAACTTTTGCTTTTTTAGTTCCATATTTAGAACGAGCAACAGTACGACCTGTAACACCGGCAGTATCTAATGCACCACGAACAATGTGATACTTAACACCAGGTAAATCTTTGATACGACCACCACGAACAAGAACTATTGAGTGCTCTTGAAGGTTATGACCCTCACCACCGATATAAGAAATAACTTCAAAACCTGAAGTTAAACGAACTTTTGCAACTTTTCTCAAAGCCGAGTTAGGTTTTTTAGGTGTTGTCGTGTAAACACGAGTACAAACACCACGACGCTGTGGACATGATACAAGAGCAGGTGATTTTGATTTTTTAACCACACGTTTACGCTCATTACGTATCAATTGATTGATTGTAGGCATACAATTCCTTTACTTAATTTTTCCAGTAGAATTTAACTCTCTATTTTAGGGAGTTATAGACGCGTGATTATAGTAAAAATATAATAAAAGTTAGCTTATTTTAAGTATTTATTAATATATAGAATTTTATGTGAGAAGTAATAGTAGCTTAGTATTGTACGGTGTAGATTTTTAAAATACAATGCCTCTTGCATAAATGCAAGAGGCATAATTAAAACTTAAAACAAAAGAAATCAGTTTTAGTTATACTCAAAAACAATCTGCTGATCTTTGTATATACCTGTTCCTACAGGGATTGTACGACCTATAATAACATTCTCTTTAAGATCATTTAAGTCATCAACTTTAGCACTTACTGCCGCTTCTGTCAATACTTTAGTAGTATCTTGGAATGATGCAGCTGAGATAATACTATCAGCTGAAACAGCTGCTCTTGTAATACCTACTAAGAAAGGTTCTGCAATTGCAGGACGCCCACCGAGTTTAATTATTTTTTCATTCTCTTGGGCAAACTTAGTTTTAGAGATTAAATCTCCCTCTATAAACTTCGTATCACCTGATTTTACAATTTTTATCTGTCTTAGCATTTGTGTAAAGATTACCTCAATATGCTTATCAGAGATATTAACACCTTGTGAACGGTAAACCTGCTGTACCTCACTTACTAGGTAGTTATAAAGTGCTTTTACCCCCATAATACGTAGAAGTTCATGTGAAGATATGATACCTGTAGTCAATCTCTCTCCCGCATGTACAAAATCACCAGTATTAACAACTGCAGAGTGAGATTTATCAACAAAATACTCTTTAATTATCCCATTTTCTGAGGAAACTATAATTCTAATTTTTCCACGAAGAGGTTTACCAAAACCTACTGTTCCGTCTATTTCAGATATTAGAGCGGTTGCTTTTGGACGACGACCCTCAAAGAGTTCACTAACACGAGGAAGACCCCCTGTAATATCGCTTGATTTTTGAAGAGCTTTTGGTGTTTTTGCAATGATATCTGCTACTTTAACCTTAGCCCCGTCTTGTACATATATAGACGTTTTTGGTTGAAGTTGGTATCTTAAAAGTTCGCCATCTTCACTTGCAAGAACGATTGTCGGTTTATACTCAGTTGAAATATGATCACTTATCATTAAACGAGTTTTACCCGTTAGCTCGTCATACTGCTCTGTTACTGTCGTACCACTGATAATATCTTCAAAATGTACAATACCATTTGTCTCAGATATAATCGGATTAGAGTATGGATCCCACTCTGCAATTACAGTTGACTCATCACTCTTTGGCTTAGCTATTACCGACTTAGAATCTACAATCACATCATCTTCTGCAACGATTACAGATCCACGCGCAATGTAGTGACGCACTGCTTCACGATTATTTTCATCTATAACAGCCGCAAATAGACCTTTTTCTACTACTTCATAACCAGCTTTTAGACCTTCAAATCTCTCTAAATAATCGCCTTTAAGCAGGAAGTATTTCACTACTCCCTCCTCTTTTGCAAAAATCTTTTGCGTTACAGGCGCTCCATTTGCAACTAAAATCTCTGATGCATATGGAATACGGCTTGGAACATTCCAACCGTCTTTAATTGTCTCAACAATAGACTCCGACTCTGCTACCTCTGAACCGCTCTCATACGGGAAGTAATATTTGCCCTCTATTTGACCACCGATGCCGGCCAATTCGTTAGGTTTAGCAATCTTATTTTTACGTAATACGTAACGAACTGTCTCTGCTTTTGACGAGATGCTGATAATAACTTCATCATGAACCGTTTGAATATCAACACGACCAGCAAAAGGAGCTTTGATTTTTGGTTCAACTAATAGCACTGCTGCATTTCTGCGGTTTGCTACTATATTTTTACCCTCTTTTGAAGCATATGTTTTAAGGTTATAGTAACGAATAAAACCCTCTTTTTCGGCAATAACTTGTCTCTCTTGAGCAGTCGAAGATGCTGTTCCTCCAACGTGGAATGTTCTAAGTGTAAGCTGCGTACCAGGCTCGCCGATTGACTGCGCTGCAATAATACCGACAGCTTCACCTCTACGAACGATATATCCTGTTGCAAGGTTTACCCCGTAACATAAAGCACAGATTCCGTTTTCACTCTTACATGTAGTCGGTGTTCTGATATATGCTGTTTTGATACCCGCTTCTGCAATCACTTTTGCACTTACTTCATCAATTAGCGTTCCCTCAGCAAAAAGTATCTCATTGCTTATCGGATCGATAACATCATCTGCTAAAACTCTGCCGTTTAATCTATCTTCAAGAGACTCTATAAGCGTATTTTGATCACTAATATCTGAAATCTCAATACCCTCATGCGTATGGCAGTCATGCTCAACAATCTTAACATTTTGTGCAACATCTACAAGTTTACGAGTCAAGTAGCCGGCATTCGCTGTTTTTAGTGCAGTATCGGCAAGACCTTTTCTAGCACCGTGAGTTGAAATGAAGTATTCGATTACATTAAGACCCTCTTTAAAGTTAGAGATAATCGGAGTTTCAATAATATCACCGCTTGGCTTAGCCATAAGACCACGCATACCAGCTAACTGGCGAATCTGAGCAGCTGAACCACGAGCTCCTGAGTCTGCCATCATGAAAATAGAGTTAAATCCGCTCTTGTCTGTTTGTACCAACTCCATCATCTGAGTTGCTAGAGTATTGTTTGTGTCTGTCCAAACGTCAATAATTTTATTGTATCTCTCTTGTTCTGTTAAAAGACCCGCTTCATACTGCTTTTGAATCTCAAATACTCTATTTTTTGAGTCAGCAATTTTAGCTGCTTTTCCTTCAGGAATTTTAATATCATCAATAGAGATAGAAACTCCAGACTCTGTAGCATGTTTAAAACCTAAATCTTTAAGTCTGTCTAAGAATCCAGCTGTTACCCCAATGCCACCATGTTTTTGAACATAATCAACAAGTTCGTTTATAGCTTTTTTCTTCATAACTCTGTTCCAAAGCTCTGATGGAACAAAATCAGGTAAAATAGCTTTAATAAGCATACGTCCCGCAGTCGTATGGATAATTCTGCCCTCATCTCTGGTTCTAACTTTTGCATGAATATCTAGTGCATCATGCTCAATAGCTATTCTTATTTCATCAACGTTTGCGAAAAGCTTATTTGAACCTTTTACGCTATTTTTCTCTAATGAAATATAGTAGATACCAAGAACCATATCTTGTGAAGGTGTCGCAATCGCTTTTCCTGATGCTGGTAGAAGAATATTCATAGATGCCATCATCAATACTTTAGCTTCCGCAATGGCAGCCGAACCTAGTGGAACGTGTACAGCCATCTGGTCACCGTCAAAATCGGCATTAAATGCAGCACAGACTAGCGGATGAAGCTGAATAGCTTTACCGTCAATCAGCTTAGGATGAAATGCTTGAATTGAGAGTTTATGAAGTGTCGGTGCGCGGTTAAGAAGCACAGGATATCCATCAACTATCTCAGCTAAACACTCCCAAACTTCGTTTGTTTTGTCCTCAATCATCTTCTTTGCAGCTTTAACTGTAGTTGCATAACCTTTATCTTCAAGTTTTGCAATCAAATGCGGCTTAAACAGCTCTAGTGCCATTTTTTTAGGTAATCCACACTGATCCATTGATAAAGATGGTCCTACAACGATTACTGAACGCCCTGAGAAGTCAACACGCTTACCGAGTAAGTTTTGTCTAAAACGACCCTGCTTACCTTTAATAATCTCACTCAAAGATTTAAGTGGACGCTTATTAGCCCCTTTTACTGCATTTGCACGGCGACCGTTGTCAAAGAGAGCATCAACCGACTCTTGAAGCATACGCTTCTCATTTCTAACAATAATCTCCGGTGCTTCAAGCTCCACAAGACGCTTAAGTCTTTGGTTACGGTTGATAACACGACGATAAAGGTCATTTACGTCAGAAACTGCAAACTTACCGCCATCTAAAGATACAAGAGGTCTCAAATCTGGTGGAAGAACAGGCAGTACAGTTAGCATCATCCATGCAGGATTGTTTCCTGAATTTAAAAATGACTCGATAACCTTAAGTCTTTTAGCGATAGTCTTTGTTTTTGCTTCACTTTTTGTAAGTTCAATATCCTCTTTAAGCTGAGTAAACGCATCAACCAAGTCGATAGAATCAAGTAAATCACGAACAACTTCCCCACCCATACGAGCTTTAAAGCCTAATTCACCAAATCTTTGAACCAAAGTACGGTACTGCTCTTCATTAAGTACATCATATTTTAAAACAGGAGTTTTTGCTTCAGCATCATAATATGCTTCCCCGCCTGATTCAACAATATACGCTTCATAATAAAGCACGCGCTCTAAATCTTTCATCTTTATACCTAAAAGGGTACCGATACGTGAAGGTAGGGAGCTTAC
The DNA here is from genome assembly GCF_023229105.1 of Sulfurimonas sp. Classification (GTDB taxonomy): domain Bacteria; phylum Campylobacterota; class Campylobacteria; order Campylobacterales; family Sulfurimonadaceae; genus Sulfurimonas. The sequence goes on along the minus strand of NZ_JALNZY010000013.1, from coordinate 9,872 downwards.
ATACCAGATGTGTGCAACAGGGGTTACAAGCTCTATGTGCCCCATGCGAACACGGCGAACTTTAGTGCTTGTTACTTCAACTCCACACTTCTCACATACAACACCTTTATAGCGCATCTTTTTATATTTGCCACAAAGACACTCATAATCTCTTACAGGTCCAAAAATCTTAGCACAAAAAAGACCGTCACGCTCAGGCTTAAGCGTACGGTAGTTGATAGTTTCAGGTTTTTTTACTTCCCCATGACTCCATGATAAGATTTTATCAGGAGCAGCTAAGCGAAACTGTATCTGCTTTATATCAGTCGGTCTTTTATCTTCAGTTACTTCAATAGCTACTAATTTACTCATTATCTTCTACCTCGTCAAATATTTCTACATCAAGAGCTAATGCTTGTAACTCTTTTGTCAATACAAATAGAGTCTCAGGAATACCCGATTCCGGAATTAACTCACCTTTTGTAATCGCTTTATATGCACGGACACGTCCATCAACATCATCAGATTTGATAGTTAACATCTCTTTTAGAACCGCGCTAGCGCCGTATGCTTCAAGTGCCCAAACTTCCATCTCTCCAAATCTTTGTCCCCCAAAGAGTGCTTTACCACCGACAGGTTGTTGTGTTACTAGCGAGTATGGTCCAGTTGAGCGCGCATGAATTTTCTCATCAACAAGGTGATGAAGCTTAAGAATATACATGTAACCGACATTTACGCGCTCTTTTATCTTCTCGCCGGTTAGACCGTTATGAAGTACAGTTTTACCGTCTGTGCTCATCTTAGCAAGTTTAAAAATTTTCTCGAACTCTTCTGAATTTACACCTTCAAAAATCGGAGATGCAAACCTAACGCCCTTTGACCAGTCACGTGCGTAATGAAGCAGTTCCTCATCACTCATTTTGCCAAGAACTTCTTTTGCATTCATCATACGCGCAACATCAGAAATTTCAATCATTTTAGCACGGATATTTTGGATAAAATCTTTTTGTTTAGACTCAAACTCTTTTGTTATTTGATGTCCAAGCTCACGACCTGCCATACCTAAGTGCATCTCTAAAATTTGCCCTATATTCATACGAGAAGGAACACCTAGCGGATTTAGACAAACATCTACTCCTCTTCCATCTTCCATATACGGCATATCTACCTCTGGAACGATAATAGAGACGATACCTTTATTTCCATGGCGTCCTGCCATCTTATCGCCGACTTTTAACTGACGTTTTGTTGCTATATAAATTTTTACTTGTTTTACAACGCCGTTTGGCAAAATATCATCTTTTTCTAAGATGTTTAACTTCTCTTCATGCTCATCACGGAAGAGTCTCTTCTCTTTTTGGAAGTAGTTTTTCGTTTTATTGTATTCTGACTGAATCTCTTCACTAAAAGATTTTATAATAGCATTCATAGCAAAACGATTCACTTCAATTAAATCTTTGCCATCTATTATATCACCCGCTTTATAGCTACTGTTTCCAATTTTAATATCTGCTAAAAGAGCCTCTCTAGTTAAAAGCTTTGTTACACGAAGCATCTCCTCTTTATCTATCATAAGAAGTCTGTCATAGTGCTCACGCTCTAAATAATCTCGCTCCTCTTTTTCAAGTTCGAGTGCGCGCGCATCCTTGTCATAACCTTTTTTTGTAAAGATTTTAACATCAACGACAACACCCTCCATGCTTGGAGGACAATATAGTGATTTGTTGATTACATGTCCAGCTTTTTCGCCAAAAATTGCGCGAAGAAGTCTCTCCTCTGGAGTAGGTTTTACTTCACCTTTTGGAGAAACTTTACCTACTAGAATCATACCACCCGTAACATTTGTACCGATTTTAACAATACCGCTGTCATCTAAGTGAGAGAGTTCATCGTCTCTTACATTTGGAATATCACGAGTAATCTCTTCTACCCCATGCTTTAGCTCTCTTGCTTCAACCTCTTTTTCGTAAATATGAACAGAAGTAAATGCATCTTTACGGATAAGTCTTTCTGAGATTACGATAGCATCCTCAAAGTTATAACCGTTCCAAGGCATAAAGGCAACCATAGCATTTACACCAAGAGCAAGCTCTCCTTGATCCATATTTGGACCATCTGCAATTATTTGATTAGTCTCAACTCTCTGTCCAACCTTTACAATCGGTTTTTGCTCAAACGCAGTGTTTTGGTTTGTGCGAAGATTTTTTTGTAATGGATAGTAATCTATATAGATTTCTCCTTCATCGTCGCCCATAATGTAAATGTGCTTTCCATCTACTTTTTCTACAATACCTGAACGTCTAGCTTTAATACACTCCCAAGAGTCACGTGCAACAAGCTTCTCTACCCCTGTTCCAACTATCGGTGCTTCACACTTAATAAGTGGCACTGCCTGACGTTGCATGTTTGAACCCATAAGCGCACGGTTTGCATCATTATGCTCTAAAAATGGAATGAGTGATGCTGCAACACCAACAACCATATGAGATGAGAGATCGGCATATTCACACTCAATTGCTGGACGATGTAATATTTCACCATCTACTCTAGTTACTACTAACTTATCTATAAATTGACCATTTTCATCAAGTTTATTAGATGCTGCTGCAATCTTTTTGCCCTCTTCTTGAGTTGCTGTAAGATAGACAACCTCATTAAGAATTTTTCCATCTTTCATAACTTTATAAGGAGCTTCAATAAAACCATGCTCATTTACTTTTGAGTAAGTTGCAAGAGTATTGATAAGACCGATATTTTGACCCTCTGGAGTCTCAATCGGACAAATTCTACCGTAGTGAGTCGGGTGAACGTCACGCACTTCAAATCCTGCACGCTCTTTAACGAGACCGCCTTCACCAAGTGCTGATAAACGGCGCTTGTGCGTTACTTCTGAGAGTGGATTTGTTTGATCCATAAACTGTGAAAGCTGTCCGCCTGAGAAAAACTCCATAATTGTTGATGTAATCATCTTTGAGTTAATCAAATCGTGTGGCATAAGCTCATTCATCGGTCCGCTCATAGTCGAGAGCTTATCACGAATAGCTTTTTGCATTTTAATCAAACCATTGTGTAGCTCATTTCCTAAAAGCTCTCCGATGGAACGGATACGACGATTGCCTAGGTGATCTCTATCATCAATATGACCTAGACCGTTTTTAACTTTAATAACATATTTTACAGATTCTATAATATCTTCATGTGTTAAAACAGTCACATATTCAGGAATATTAAGCCCTAATTTATGATTCATTTTCATACGACCAACTTTTGTCAAGTCATATCTCTCAGGATCAAAGAAAAGCTGATTTACAAATATCTTTGCAGCTTCTTTAGTTACAGGCTCGCCCGGTCTCATTACTTTATAGATACGAATAGCAGAGAGATCATTTTCATCTTCAATATTTTCAGTCTGTTTTAGTAGTTTTAAAGAATCCGCATCAGCATTAAAAGCATTAATTATTGAGCCATCTACACCATCAGCTAAATCATTTGCGATACTAAAGTTTTTTATGCCGGCTTCGCTCATTTTCTTAAGCTTGTTTTCATCAATACGAGCCATAGCTTCAAAAAGCACTTCACCTGTCTCAGGATCAATAATTGGTTTAGCCAAATAGCGGTCAAGCAATACTTCAAGAGGGTATTCTACCTCTTTAAGTCCATCTTCAATAAATTTTTGCGATCTTTTAACTGAGAGTCTTTTACCTGAAGCTAAAAGAATATTCCCCTCTTTATCAATCAAATCGTAAGTCAATCTTGCTGAATAGTCTTTTGGATTAAAAGACATTAAAAATTTGTTATCTACTATGCTTATGTTTTGGATCGGGTAAAAAAGTTTCAAGATATCTTGTTTAGAGTATCCAAGTGCACGAAACATAATAGTTACCGGAACTTTACGACGCTTATTAATTCTCATATAAAGTATATCTTTAGGATCATATTCAAAATAGAGCCATGAGCCGCGATCTGGAATTATTTGACCTGTATAGATAAGCTTGTTGCCAGAAGTAGTTGACTCTTCTTCTTTAAAAATTACACCCGGAGAACGATGAAGTTGATTTACAACAACTCTCTCAACACCATTTATAATAAATGATGTTCTATCAGTCATCAAAGGAATATCACGAACAAAAATACTTTGCTCTTTAATATCTTTAACGCCTAACTTCTCTTTTGTATTTTCATCTCTGTCCCAAAGAATAAGACGTGTTTTCATTCTTAAGCTTACTGCATAAGTAAGTCCGCGCTCCATACACTCTCTAACTGTGTACTTTGGCTTGCCTACTTCACTGCCGATATACTCAACTGTTAATCTATTTTGAGAATCATGAATTGGAAAAACTGACTGAAATACTGTCTCTACACCGCTTTGCGCTCTATCTTTTTCATCAAGCATTAAGAACTTGCCATATGAGCTTTGCTGTAGTTGTAATAGGTTTGGTACTTCTATCTGTTGAGGAGTTTTTGAGAAGTCTACACGAAGACGGTTTCCGGAATATAAAGTGTTTAACATTGGCTACCTCGATGAGTTTGTATTTAAGGCTTAATCAGTAAGATTAAGGTATCGTATCTAGGCGTCCCTAGATGATTTTTTAGCTCAAAAATAAGAGCTTTGGTTATAGTGCTTATTAACGACATAAGGGCACTTTTACGAAGAGATAAAAATCCACTCGTAAAAGCGCCCAAAAATGAGATGCTAAAGAGAAAATCTCTCTTTAGCATCTCTTAAGTAGTAATTATTTAACTTCTACTTTTGCACCAGCTTCTTCAAGTTGCTTTTTAGCATCCATAGCTGTATCTTTATCTACGCCTTCTTTGATAGTTGACGGTAAGTTTTCACTTGCTTCTTTAGCCTCTTTTAGACCTAAACCTGTAAGAGCACGAATAACTTTAATTACGTTAATTTTCTTATCGCCTGAATCAGTAATGATAACATTAAATTCTGTTTGCTCTTCAGCAGCAGCTCCAGCAGCTACAGCTCCACCAGCTACAGCAACAGGTTGCGCAGACACACCAAATTTCTCTTCAAACTCTTTTACTAACTCAGAAAGTTCTAATACAGAAAGTCCTGAGATAAACTCTAATACATCTTCTTTAGTTATAGCCATAATATAGCTCCTTATTTTTTATATTTATAAAATGAAGAAAAATCTTCATCTGTTTTTAACGATTTTAGAAGCTATTATGCTTCCTCTTTTTTTTGTCTTAACGCATCAAGTCCAATTGTAAAACATGTAATAGGTGCCATCCAAGTAGCAGCAAGCATAGCAAGAAGCTCTTCGCGACCAGGAAGTTTTGCGAATGCTTCAACTTTAGCAGCATCAGCAGGCTCACGGTCAACATAAGCAGATTTAATTACAAATTTATCGTTGTCTTTAGCAAAATCAGCAACTATCTTAGAAGTAGCAACTGAATCACCGCCCCATACTAAAATATTAGTATCTTTTAGCGTAACACCCGTAAGTTCAGCATTGCTTAGTGCAATCATTGCTAAAGTGTTTTTAACAACTTGAACCTTCGCGTCTTTTGCACGAGCAGCTTTTCTTAAACCTTCAAGCTTAGAAACGCCCAAACCTTTGTAATCACAAAAGATTACACTTTGAGCATCTTTAAATTCATTTGAAAGCACTTCAATAATTTCAGCTTTTTGTGTTTTTGTCATAGAATATCTCCTTTCCAGACAATACTTCAACAGGCTTGCTAATTGTTTAAATTAGCATATTAAGCTTTCGCTCCTATATCTTCAGTCCATAAAATGCAGTTACTAAAGCAGTAACTTGATAGTGCTTTACGAATAAAGCACTAAAAATTACTATCTATTTAATTTCAGCCAATTGCATTACATCAAGTTTAATAGCAGGACTCATAGTTAAACTAAGAGCTGCATTTTTAATATAACGACCTTTTGCAGAAGAGGGCTTATGCTTATTTATAGCTCTTACAAAAGATGATAAATTTTCTGCAAGTTTGTCAGCATCAAAACTTGCTTTGCCGATACCGGCATGAATATTTCCTTTTTTATCAACACGGAAATTTACTTGACCACCTTTAACATTTTTAACAGCAGTTGCAACATCTGGAGTTACAGTACCTGTTTTAGGGTTCGGCATCATACCTTTTGGCCCTAAAATACGACCGATTTGACCAACAAGTCCCATACAATCAGGTGCAGCTACAACTATATCAAAGTTAAAAATTCCATCTTTGATTTGTTGTACTAAATCATCAGTACCAACGATATCTGCTCCAGCTGCTTTAGCTTCATCAGCTTTAACACCTTTAGCAAAAACAGCAACACGAACAGTTTTACCTGTTCCATGAGGAAGAACTATTGCACCACGAATCATCTGATCTGCGTGTCTTGGATCTACATTTAGGTTTAATGCAACTTCAACAGTCTCGTCAAATTTTGCACTTACTAGATTTTTAACTTCTACTGATGCTTCATCAACACTATATCTTTTTGTAGCATCAATTTTTTCTATTAATTGTTTATATCTTTTACTCATTATGAAATTCTCCTATGAAATTCTGCCACAAAATTTACTATCACTGTGGTCGATGATATTTTCTTTTTAATCTATTACTTCTATACCGATTGAACGCGCAGAACCGGCAACAATATTGGCAGCCATCACTTTATCATCAGTATTTAAGTCTTCAATTTTTCTATCTACAACTTCCATTAACTGTGCACGAGTAATCTTTGCGATTTTGTTTTTAAGTGCATTGTCTGAGCCTTTTTTAACTCCGGCTGCATTCATTAAAAGCGCTGATACAGGTGGTTGTTTTGTGATAAAAGTAAAACTTTTATCAGTATAAACAGTTATAATAACAGGAACTTTAAATCCCATTTTATCTTTTGTCTTTTCATTAAATGCTTTAGTAAACTCCATGATGTTAACACCACGTTGTCCTAAAGCTGGTCCTACTGGAGGTGCAGGTGTTGCTTTACCAGCTTCAATCTGTAGCTTAATATAGCCTAATATTTTTTTTGCCATCTTTTTTCCTTTTTATTATTTTACTTAACGCAATCTGAACAGAGTCCAGTTTGCTACGCTAACGCTAAGTTTTCTTCAGCAGAATGCTCGCGCGACTAGTCGCTTTAAACTACGCTAACATTAAACTTTTATAAAAAAATCTAAAGTTAGCGTAGCTTATTGCTAATTAAATTATTTTTTCAACTTGGGTATAAGAGATATCAACCGGAGTTGCTCTACCAAAAATTGAAACGTTAAGTTTTAGAGTTCCGTGCTCTAAATCATACTCATCCACAGTTGCCGTAAAGTTTGCAAACGGTCCGTCAATAATACGTACCATCTCCCCACTATCAAAAAATATCTTTGGCTTAGGTGCCGCTCGGTTTTGCACACGATCTAATATTACATTGATATCATGTTCGCTTAACGGTGTTGGCGTATTTGCCTCGCCGATAAATCCAGACACCTTCGGAATACTCTGGATAAGATGCTGTATCTCCGTGCTTAAATCTATTCTTGCAAAAACATAACCTGAGTACAGAGATCTCTCAGATATTTTTTTCTTACCCTCTTTTACTTCTATGACATCTTCGGTAGGAACTATAACATCTGTTATTTTGTCCTGTAACCCCATCTCTTCAATTATATTTAAAATTGCTAAGCGAACCGTTCTCTCATTTCCATATGTCTGTATAGAGTACCACTGATGATTACTTTTTTTTTCCTCCACTGCTACTCCTTATCCTAAGATTGCTGACATAACCGACGACATAATTAAATCAATCAGTGCTAAAAAGGCAGCTATAACAGCAACAACTATTACAACTGAAATATAAGCTTGCTTTACTTGACCTTTTGTAGGAAAAATAACTTTACTTAGCTCTATTTTTGCGTTTTTAATAAGTGTACTTAAATTCATTTAACTTTCCTAATAGTCATTAATTACAGATAAAGCCCTATAGCTTTACAAATAATCAATGTGGCAGGCGTAGAGAGATTCGAACTCCCAACACCCGGATTTGGAATCCGGTGCTCTAACCGTTGGAGCTACACGCCTATCTTAAAACAAAAAGCTAAGTCAAAAAGACTTAAGCTTCATTGCAACTATATTAGAGTTTCATCTCTTTGTGAACAGTATGCTCACGACAAAACTTACAATATTTTTTTACTGAAAATTTTTCAGTATGAGTTTTTTTGTTTTTGGTTGTGTGATAGTTACGACGAGTACACTTTTCACATCCTAAATGTATTGCTTCTCTCATGTTATTAACCTTTTATTGGATTTTGCATACCGCCAAAAGGCGAATTATGCAAGAATCTCAGCTACAACACCAGCACCAACAGTACGTCCACCCTCACGGATAGCGAACTTAGTACCTTTTTCCATAGCGATTGGGTGGATTAGCTCAACAGTAATACTTACGTTGTCACCTGGCATAACCATCTCAGTACCTTCTGGTAATGAAATTGCACCTGTAACGTCTGTAGTACGAACATAGAACTGTGGACGATAGTTAGTAAAGAACGGAGTATGACGTCCACCCTCTTCTTTGCTTAGTACATAGATCTCAGCTGAAAACTTAGTGTGAGGGTTAATCGTACCTGGCTTACAAAGTACTTGACCACGCTCAACATCATCTTTACCGATACCACGAACAAGAACACCACAGTTATCTCCTGCTTCGCCTTGATCCATCTCTTTACGAAACATCTCAATACCAGTAACAGTAGTTTTTTGAGTATCACGAATACCTACGATTTCAATAGTATCACCAATTTTAACGATACCACGCTCAATACGACCTGTAACAACTGTTCCACGTCCAGAGATTGAGAAAACATCCTCAACTGGCATTAAGAAATCTTTGTCAGTTTCACGAGTTGGCTCAGGAATATACTCATCAACTGTTTTCATAAGTTGTTGAATTTTAGCTGACCATGGTCCAAGAGTGCCAGTTTTTGCTTCTTCAAGAGCTCTAAGAGCTGATCCAGCCGTGATTGGAGTATCATCACCTGGGAAGTCATAAGTGTCAAGAAGTTCACGAATTTCCATCTCAACTAACTCTAATAACTCTTCATCATCAACCATATCTTCTTTATTCATGAAAACAACTAGGTATGGAACGCCTACTTGCTTAGAAAGAAGAATATGCTCACGTGTTTGTGGCATTGGACCATCAGCTGCAGAAACAACTAAAATAGCACCATCCATTTGTGCAGCACCCGTAATCATGTTTTTAACATAATCGGCGTGACCTGGGCAGTCAACGTGTGCATAGTGACGATTATTTGTTTCATACTCTACGTGTGAAGTTGCAATTGTAATACCACGCTCACGCTCTTCAGGAGCATTGTCAATTGCATCATAATCCATCATTTTTGCACCGTTAGTTACTGCTAATACTGCAGTAATTGCAGCTGTCAATGTTGTTTTACCATGATCTACGTGACCAATAGTTCCAATGTTTACGTGCGGTTTATTACGCGAAAACTTTTCTTTTGCCATAGTGTCCTCCGACTTAATTTGTGAATAGAAATGGAATTATACCCAAAAATTATTCAATTATTGCTTAAACTTTATCTATACCTTATCTTATGGAGCTCACGAGCGGATTTGAACCGCCGACCTCTTCCTTACCAAGGAAGTGCTCTACCCCTGAGCCACGAGAGCATAGTAATAGTAAACAAAGCAATAATTGCATAATTCTTTTAAATATCAGTTATTTTTGTGTAGATAGCTATGTAAATATATACATTTATTAAATATATCAACATAATATGAAGTAGGTTGAATTTGTACTTCAGCTTCCAGAATGTTCAATGGAGCGGGTGAAGGGACTCGAACCCTCGACCCTCAGCTTGGAAGGCTGACGCTCTAGCCAACTGAGCTACGCCCGCATGTGCCATTGAAATGGT
>NZ_JALNZY010000093.1 GCF_023229105.1 Sulfurimonas sp. | reverse complement strand
ACTACCCTCATGAGAAGCTCACAGGCTTCTTTTACGATCCAAATATTCATCCCTACTCCGAGTATCAGCTTCGTCTGCTTGACGTAAAACGCTCATGCAAAAAACTTGGGCTCGAGCTGCTTGAGGGGGAGTATGATTTTGAAGCTTGGCTACAAGCAGTCAGCGGTTTGGAAAATGAACCTGAAAAAGGCAAAAGATGTGAAGTCTGTTTTGACAGACGCTTTGAAGTTAGTGCGCTAAAAGCACAAGAGCTTGGAGAAAAAAGCATCACGACTACACTTCTTGTTAGCCCGCTAAAATCACAAGAACAACTAAAACGAAGCGGTGATATTTTTTTTAAAAAATATGGTGTTGAGTTTATCGCATTTGATTATAGAACAAACAGCGGGACGCAAGAACAGAGCCGCACTACAAAAGAGGAGCAGCTCTACCGTCAAGATTACTGCGGATGCATCTACGGGCTTAGTATGCAAAGAGAGCAGCAAGACCGCCTTATGGATGAGATGTTCTCCCCGCTCTCTAACCAAACACTTCCCTCTTCCATCGAAGAGAGACTTGAACTATATACACATCGCAACAAACTTGAAGAGAAAAATATTGCATATAAAATCATTAAAGAGAAGTTTTTAAACTACCGCCAATTTAGCTTTAAAGTTACCGCTAATAAAACAGAGGTTATTCCCGCTTATGCGCTCTTTTACTCTACCCTTCCTAGAAAAAAAGCGCAAGGTAATGTAGAATTTTTACATAATAATATCGCTTATTTCAACCGCGAGGAGATTAGATTTGTAACTTTAGAGTTTTTCAATTCTACATGCAACTTTAACTATAAAACTCTAAGCGAGCTCATATTTCATCCGCCTGCTTTTGATCAAGAGTTGAAGTTTAGAGATACTTTAACAGATACAAATTATGATTTAAGCCCAATCATTATTGTAGAAAAAATTCCCCAAACAAAACTAACTATAGAGCTTGATGCAAAAATTTATGAAGACACTAGAGAAAAACTAATCATTATATAATCTTTTATTTGCTAAAATAACCAAATTTATTAAATTACAAAGGTTTTACTGATGATTATGGATGTTGTGGAAATTCAAAAAATTATACCTCACCGTTACCCCTTTTTGCTTTTAGATAGAGTTACTGAGATTAAAGAGAAAGTGTCTCTTATCGGATTTAAAAACATAACAATCGGCGATAACGTATTTCAAGGTCATTTTCCTGGTCATCCAATCTATCCCGGCGTTATGATTTTAGAGGGAATGGCGCAAGCAGGCGGCATCTTGGCATTTAAAAGCATGGGCGATATGACAGAAGAGGAAGCCGCAAATAAAGTTGTATATTTTATGAGTATCGACAAAGCAAAATTTCGCTCCCCCGTAAAACCCGGAGACAGACTAGAATACCGTATTAGTGTTATCAAAAACAAAGGTCAAATCTGGGTGCTTGAAGGCAAAGCGTATGTTGAGAATGTTTTAGTTTCAGAAGCTGAACTTAAAGCTATGATTGTCAACAAGTAAGTAAAAAGGTAAATTATTGAATAAAATCTCCCCTCTTGCAATCATTGAAAACGGTGCAGTAATCGGCGATAATGTTGAGATTGGTCCATACTGTTTCATCTCTGCTACTACGACTATTGGTGATGGCACAAAAATAGAGCAAAGCAGCTCTGTTTACGGAAAAACAACCATTGGTAAAAATAACCATATTTTTTCTCATGCCGTTATAGGCTCGGCTCCGCAAGACCTAAAGTTTGCAGGGGAAGACGTTGAACTTATTATCGGCGACAATAACAAAATCAGGGAATTTACCCTTTTTAACCCCGGAACAAAAGGCGGCGGAGGCAAAACGATTATCGGCTCGCATAACCTTTTTATGGGCTATGTACATATTGGTCATGATGTCATTATAGGAAATCACTGTATTTTAGCAAATGCCGCTACGCTTGCCGGACATGTTGAGATGGGAGATTACGCTGTTATCGGCGGAATGACCCCTATTCATCAGTTTGTACATATCGGCGATTATGCTATGGTTGCGGGGGCTTCTGCTTTAGCGCAAGATATTCCGCCGTTTTGCATGGCAGAGGGAAATCGTGCGACACTTCGTGGTCTAAATCTAACCGGGCTAAGAAGAAATTTAAACCGCGAAGATATAGATGAACTAAAATCTGCTTACAGAGATCTCTTTGAAGCAGGAAAACCTTTAAAAGAGGTTGCAAACGAGCTACTTGAAAAAACGAAAAACCATCATGTGCAAACTCTTTGTAACTTTATTTTAAAAACGAAACGTGGAATCCCCTATGAAAGAAAGAAAAACGATGACTAAAAAAGCACAAGTGCTTTGGACCCTCTGCAAAAGAGAACCAAGTGTCAACGTAGGTAACGGGATTACTCCTTATACCATAATAACTAATGAGAGGAAAAATATATGATTCATAGAAACTGTAGCTTTTGCGGCGCTGGGGAGAGTGATACAAACCCTCTAATTGCCGGAAACGGTGTATATATCTGTAAAAACTGTGTAATTTCAGCTTACAAGATAATGTTTGGAGACGAGAGTGAATCCTCCTCTTCAAAAAATGACGAATTAGTTGATGCACTTAATAACCTGATGACTCCAAAAGAGTTAAACAGCTTTTTAGCAGAGTATATTATAGGGCAAGAGCGCGCACGAAAACTTCTAAGTGTTGCCGTTTATAACCACTATAAAAGAATTTTTAATAGCCAAAATCCTAAGGAAGATGATGATACTGAAATTTCAAAGTCTAATATACTTCTTATAGGACCGACTGGAAGCGGAAAAACTCTTATGGCACAAACAATTGCTAGAGTTCTAAATGTTCCTATTGCCATAGCAGATGCTACAAGCCTTACTGAAGCAGGATATGTCGGGGAAGATGTTGAAAATATTTTAACAAAGTTGCTTCAAGCAGCTGATGGCGACGTACAAAAAGCTCAAAAAGGAATAGTTTTTATAGATGAGATAGACAAAATTTCTCGCATGAGTGAAAATCGTTCTATCACTCGTGATGTCTCAGGGGAAGGCGTTCAGCAGGCACTTTTAAAGATTATCGAGGGAGCTGTTGTAAACATTCCACCAAAAGGCGGCAGAAAGCATCCAAATCAAGAGTTTATCTCAATTGATACAACAGGGATTCTCTTTATCTGCGGTGGTGCATTTGACGGTCTTGATGAGATACTAAAAAGAAAACAGGGCGAAAATATTTTAGGATTTGGTCATGAAAAAAAGAGCAAAAGTGAGCAGAAACTAAGCTATGACATAGTGGAGCCTGATGATTTGGTAAGCTACGGTCTTATTCCCGAACTTGTAGGTCGTCTTCCTATCATAGCATCATTAAACGAAATTACGGAAGATGACATGGTTCGCATTTTAACCGAGCCTAAAAATTCAATTATCAAGCAGTACAAGAAACTCTTCTCGATTGATAATGTCGAGCTAAACTTTGAAGAAGATGCACTAAGAGCTATTGCCGTAAAATCTATCAAGAGAAAAACAGGTGCCCGCGGACTTCGCGCAATTTTGGAAGAGAATATGATTGACATCATGTATGAGCTTCCCGAATACGGCGGATATGAAGTTTTAATAACAAAAGCAGTTATTAATGAGGGAGAAACACCCATATATATAAAAAAACACTCCAAACAAATAGCATAAGGTAAAATAATGGTACTCAATAAATTAATCGGACTTTTTTCAAATGATTTAGCTATAGATTTAGGAACCGCAAACACGATTGTTATAGCAAAAGGTAGAGGTATCATTATAAATGAACCATCGGTCGTTGCTGTTAAAACGGAAAAATATGGTAAACAGAGAGTTTTAGCTGTCGGGCAAGAAGCAAAAGAGATGGTAGGTAAAACTCCCGGCAACATTAAAGCCATCCGTCCTATGAGAGACGGTGTTATCGCCGACTTTGATATAACTGAAAAAATGATAAGAAAATTTATCGAAAAAGCGCATGGAAGAAGATCTCTTATTAGTCCTAGAATTATTATCTGTGTGCCTTATGGATTAACGCAGGTTGAGAGAAAAGCTGTTCGTGAATCTGCTCTAAGTGCAGGAGCAAGAGAGGTATTTCTTATAGAAGAGCCTATGGCAGCGGCAATCGGTGCCGGCATTGAGATACGAGAACCGCAAGGAAATCTAGTGGTTGATATCGGTGGCGGAACAACAGAGATAGGTGTTGTATCTCTTGGAGGGTTAGTTCTTTCAAAATCCATCCGCACTGCCGGAGACAAGATAGATCAAGGTATTGTTAACTTTATTAGAAAAAAATACAATCTTCTTATCGGCGAGAGAGTTGCCGAGGAGATTAAAATTGCTATAGGAACAGCTGTTCAGCTTGATGAAGAGTTAAAGATGGTTATTACCGGCAGAGATCAGGTTGAGGGTCTTTTAAGTTCAGTTGAACTCACAAGTGAAGATGCCAGAGAAGCGATGAGAGATCCTCTTAGAGAAATAGGGGAAGCTCTGCGCGACGTACTAGAGCAGATGCCTCCAGATTTGGCGGGCGATATCGTAAACCACGGTATTATTTTAACAGGCGGAGGCGCGCTTATCCGTCAACTAGATAAATATTTATCAGATATCGTTAAAATCCCGGTATATGTTGCAGATGAACCGCTTTTAGCAGTTGCTCGCGGTACTGGTCGTGCGCTTGAAGAGATAGATTTGCTACAAGAACTTTTTGAAAATGAATAAAGGCTTATTTGGGTTTTTTCTACTATTTACTGCACTCTTTGCGGGTGCATTTTACTATACAAATATTATTCAAGCACCCTTTATTTCAGCTCTAAACAACATTAAATCAAACTACCATGCATCAACAGAATTTATACAAAATCAGATAGAACAACACTTTTTTCAAGCAACAAATATAGCAGAATTAAAAGATAAGCTTAAAAAATATGAGAACAATGAACTTGTCATGCAACAATTATCCTCCGAGATAGATGATTTTTTTAAAGAGAACAACTCTTCTCTTGAAATAGATCCCAGAGTGGAACTTGTACGGACTCTCTCCTACCAAAAATTTGGCGATTTAAACAGAGTATGGCTTGAGGTAAAAGATTATGACGCTTCAAAAATTTACGGGCTTGTGTATAAAAATATTGTAGCAGGCATTGTAATACCGCAAGAAGGAAGAGCTCTTGGACTTTTAAATAGGGATATAAAGAGCTCTTATGCCGTACACATCGGGGAAGAAAAAGCACCGGGAATTGCACATGGAAACAGTTCAGAGTATTTGGTCGTAAAATTTATTCCTGCTTGGCATCACATAAAAAAGGGCGATGAAGTTGTAACTTCAAGTTTGGATGAGATTTTTTTCAAGGGTCTTAAAGTCGGAAAAGTTATATCCGTTACCTCCTCTCAGGGGTACCAAAACGCAGTCATAGAACCATATTATAAAACAAATAATCCAAACTATTTTCATATGATAAAAAAGATAAAATAAAACTCTAAAACTCATCAAATATTAAGTGCTTTTTACCTATAATAAACAAATTTTTATGTACTAACGAAAAAGGTAAACAATGCCAAAACGCACCGATATTCACACTATTTTACTCATAGGCTCTGGTCCGATTATCATCGGACAAGCTTGTGAATTTGACTACTCAGGAACTCAAGCAGTTAAGACGTTAAAAGAGCTCGGATACCGCGTCGTTCTTATAAACTCTAATCCCGCAACTATTATGACAGATCCAGAATTTGCAGATAGAACATACATAGAGCCTATCAAAGAAGAGGTCATCGCCAAAATCATTAAAGATGAAAAAGTAGATGCTATTTTGCCTACAATGGGCGGGCAGACTGCACTTAATGTAGCTACTAAAATGTATGAAAAAGGAATGCTTGAGGGAATAGAATTTTTAGGTGCATCTCCTGAAGCTATTCATAAAGGTGAAGATCGCTCGGCGTTTAAAGAGGCTATGATTAAAATCGGAATGGACTTGCCGTTTTCAATGTATGCTTACAACATGGATGACGCTCTAAAAGCAGCTGATACAATCGGTTTTCCTATTATTATCCGTGCTTCTTTTACTCTTGCAGGAGGAGGAAGCGGCGTTGCTTATAATATGGATGAGTTTAAAAAACTCGCAAAACGCGGACTAGATGAATCTCCCGTAACTGAAATACTTATAGAGGAGTCCCTTCTTGGCTGGAAAGAGTATGAGATGGAGGTTATCCGTGATAAAGAAGATAACTGCATCATTGTATGCTCCATCGAAAACTTTGACCCGATGGGTGTTCATACGGGAGACAGCATCACGGTTGCGCCTGCACTTACACTAACAGATAAAGAGTACCAAAGAATGCGAAACGCATCTTTTGACATCTTAAGAGAGGTTGGTGTAGATACGGGTGGAAGTAACGTTCAATTCTCAATAGACCCAAAAACTGGGCGCATGATAGTCATAGAGATGAACCCTCGTGTTTCAAGATCTAGCGCACTTGCATCAAAGGCTACCGGCTACCCGATTGCAAAAGTAGCTACTCTTTTAGCGGTAGGATTTACTCTGAACGAGATAACAAACGATATTACGGGGACTCCTGCTTCTTTTGAGCCTGTAATAGACTATATTGTAACAAAAATTCCTCGTTTTACATTTGAAAAATTTCCTGAGGCTGAAAATACTCTAAGTACAAGTATGAAGTCAGTTGGCGAAGTAATGGCGATAGGCCGTACATTTAAAGAGTCTATCCAAAAAGCACTCTGCTCGCTTGAAACCGGCTTATGCGGATTTGACCCTATAGATGCAGATATAGATTTTATTAAACATGAAATCCGCCGTCCAAATGCAGATAGAGTTCTCTATGTTGCAGAGGGCTTTCGCCGTGGTATGAGTATTGAAGAGATGTTTGATACATGTCAAATCGATCCTTGGTTTTTATACCAACTAGAGGAGCTTATTAAAACCGAGAGCTTCATAACAGATAAGATTTTGCTTGATGAAGAGTTTATGAGAAACGTAAAAGTTGACGGCTTTTCAGATAAAAGAATTGCGCAACTTATAACTAAAAACTCAAATGTAAATGTTTGCGAAGATGATG
>NZ_JALNZY010000092.1 GCF_023229105.1 Sulfurimonas sp. | reverse complement strand
GAGAGAAGCGACTCTACTCCTCCAAGAAGCGCAATAGTCAGAGCAGGAGCAATATAAATATGAAGATTACTAAACTCAAAACTAGGCAGTGAAAAACTAAAAGTGTTTGGGATTTCACCAAAGAATGATTCAATCGTAGTTACTGGAATATTTGCCGCTTGAACTATAAATGTGATAAAAATTATCGCAACAAAAGAGCCCGGAACTTTAGTTGTTATCTTTTTTGAATATATTGTTATTAAAATTGTCGTAATAGTAAGAATTACTGCGTAGAGGTTGGCTTCGCTTGCATGAGAAAAATAGAGTACCCATTTTTGAAAAAATTCCGAGGGCATTTTTTCAATATTTAACCCGAGCGCATCTTTAATCTGCGTGGAGAAGATAATAACAGCAATGCCACTCGTAAAACCGACAATAAGCGGGTGAGGAAAATATTTTAGAAGGTTGCCTAGACGTAAAAGACCAAAAACTATAAGAAAAAGTCCTGCCATCATAGTAGAAATCATAAGCCCATCAATTCCATACTCTTGCACAATTGCATATATTATTACAATAAATGCTCCGGTGGGACCGCCGACTTGAACTCTGCTTCCCCCAAGAAGAGAGATAATAAAACCTGCTACTATTGCGGTGATTAAACCTTTTTCAGGGGATACGCCAGAAGCTACGGCAAAAGCAATAGAAAGCGGAAGGGCGACAATGCCCACCACAATGCCGGCAAATATATCTGCGATAAGCTGTTCTTTGCCAATTCTTAGTTTTAATAAACTAAATAACTTAGGTTCAAATATTTTATTCATCTGTTTTATTTTTTTAGTGAGTTAAGTTGCTCTAATACTTTTTCTTGTTTATCTAGCGCATCAGCTAAAAGTTCCCTGTTTTTTGTTAAAACATCTTCGGGCGCATTTGCGACAAATCTTTCATTGTTTAGCATGCCCTTTAGTTTATCAATCTCACGTTGTAGTTTCTCATCCTGCTTTGTCAAACGGTTGATAATTGGTAAGAGATCTATGCTTTTTGTCGGTATAAAAGTCTCACATTTTTGAGAGATGTCACTTATTGCATTTTCTATTTTAGACTCAGTAAATTCTACAATATCTACTTTTGCAAGTCTTTGTATAAAAGGCTTCATAAGCTCTTGCTCTTTTTCATCTAAATTGTCTATCTTAACGTATGCTTTTTCTATCTTTTGGTTTGCCAAATCGACTAGAACTTTTGCACGTCTGATTGAGATGATAACATCCATGATTAGCTCAAATCTAGCCTCATCTCTTAGGCGCTTTTTTGTCTTGAATGGATACTTCATAATCATGATAGAGTCTGAAGCCTCAAGTTTTGTACCGCTTAGTTCATGATAGAGATACTCTGTGATAAAGGGCATAAAAGGGTGAAGAAGCTTCATTGACTCCTTAAAAATTGCTCCAAGTTCAACTATTGCGCCTTTATCCGCTTTGCTAAGCTCAATACCCCAATCACAAAACTCATTCCAGATAAAACGATAAACAGCGGTTGCCGCATCATTAAATCTATACTCATCCAAGCATGAGCGAACTTCCGCTGTAGCTACATTTAATCGTGAGAGCATATAGCGTCCAAGAGGAGACTCGACACAAAAACCTTTTAAATCAGGAAATGTATCTACATTCATCTGCAGAAATTTCGCCGCATTGTAGAGCTTGTTTGTAAAGTTGCGGTTTTGTTCTAGTTTGTCCGTACTCATTCTTATATCACGCCCTTGTGCAGCGCTGATTGCAAGAGTAAAACGTAAAATATCGGCACTATACTTCTCTACCATATCAAGAGGGTCAATTACATTTCCTTTTGATTTAGACATTTTTTGTCCGTTTTCATCACGAACAAGAGCATGAAGATAGATGTGGTTAAATGGAAGTTCACCTATAAAACTCTCCCCCATCATCATCATTCTAGCAACCCAGAAAAAAAGAATATCAAAACCTGTAATAAGAAGCGAGTTTGGATAAAAATCTTTCATATCCTGTGAGCTAAAGAGTCTATCCATAGAAACGTCGCCATTTCCCCACCCAAGAGTTGAAAACGGCCAGAGTGCAGAGCTAAACCAAGTATCAAGAACATCAGGGTCTTGATGGATATTTTTTGAGGCACACTTTGGACACTCATGCTCTTCATCTTTTAAGCTCGCCCATTCATGGTCGCAATCATTGCAGTAAAATACAGGTATCTGATGTCCCCACCAAAGTTGACGAGAGATACACCAATCTCTTAAATCACCCATCCAAGAGTTGTATGAGTTTATCCAGTGTGGAGGAAAAAACTTAGCTTCGCCGTTATTTGTTTTCTCAATTGATTTCTTTGCGACTTCACTTCTTACAAACCACTGTTTTGAGATATATGGTTCAACGATATTTTTACATCTGTAGCAGTGTCCTACTTGATGCTTATGATCTTCTATCTTAACTACAAAGCCTTCAGCTTCAAGTTTTTTTACGATTATCTCACGAGCCTCAAGTCTCTCTAAGCCTTGAAATTCGCCTGCATATTCGTTTAAAATACCTTTTTCATCAAAGACGGTAATAAACTCCAAATCATGACGTTTGCCGACTTCATAATCGTTTTGGTCATGTGCGGGTGTAACTTTTACAACGCCTGTTCCAAAACTCATATCTACATGTTCATCGGCAATGATAGCAACTTCTCTTGTCGTTAGAGGGAGTTTGATTTTTTTACCGATTAGATGTTTATAGCGCTCATCATCAGGATGAACCATAACTGCGGTGTCTCCAAAGTATGTCTCAGGTCTTGTCGTTGCAACTTCTACAAAGCCGCTTCCATCAGCAAAAGGGTACTTGATATGGTAAAACTTTCCGTCGTGGTCTTCATGTTCAACCTCGATGTCGCTAAGTGCGCCATCATGCGTACACCAGTTTACCATGTAGTTTCCGCGGACTATAAGCCCTTGATTGTAGAGATGCACAAAAGCCTCTTTTACGGATTTTTGAAGTCCCTCATCCATGGTAAAACGCTCACGCTTCCATGCAGGGCTGACTCCCATTTTACGTAGTTGGCTTGTCATTATTTCAGCAGATTCCGCTTTCCAAGCCCAAGCACGCTCTAGAAATGCTTCTCTTCCAATCTCCTCTTTTGTAGTTCCCTCTGCAAGCAGTTGCTTCTCAACAACATTTTGCGTTGCAATTCCTGCATGGTCGGTTCCCGGCTGCCATAGAGTTTTGTAACCGTCCATTCTTTTATAGCGAGTGATAATATCTTGAAGCGTAAATGTAAGTGCATGACCTATGTGAAGACGACCCGTGACATTTGGAGGAGGCATCATGAGGGAGAAGTTTTTTCCCTCTTCTTGAATAGAGCTGTTTGCATCTACCTCAAAGTAGCCTCTCTCTTCACAGATTTTATAAAATGCATCTTCCGTTATGCTCGGTTCATAGCTCTTTTGTGACATGTAATCGACCTTAAATCATATAAAATATTTTTGCAATTATATCCAAAAAGATGTGTATGTATCTGCCCCTTACTTTAATCTAACCTCCAAAAGAGAATTTTATTGCCTTTATCCGCACTTATAAGTTTATTAGGGGCATAAAAACATATCTTGATTATAGTAGTCGGATGCCCTTTTAGCAGATAGAGCTCTTTTAAGCTTTTGGTATCTATAACAGAGATTTCATCCTCCTCGTTTTTGCTAAAAGCCGCTCTGCTCGCATCAGGATTTAAGCCGACACTGTAAGTGAAAAATTCTCCCATAGTTATTTTGTATTCATCGGGATTTTTATAAAGAATCACACGCTTATCTTTTCCTCCGCTTAGGAGTATGCCGTTTTTGTAGTCGATAGAGAAGATATCTCTTTTGTTTGCTTTTTCATAGGTTTGGACTATGTTGCCGCTTTTTATTTCTATCTTATAAACAAGCGGTGTCTCATTTGCGCTAAAGATATATTTTTTATCTTCACTAAGTACAAAATCTGAAAAACTTGCTTTGTTAAGCTGTTTTTTATATAAAAACTCTTTTTTTTGTATATCAAAAAGAAGCAGTTCATTTTCCATCGTGTTTATTATTACTCTGTTTGCATCAACAAACCTAACCTTTTTGGGGGATATTTTTTGTGAAGCATCTATGAGTTTATGTAATTTTTTATCTTCATAGAGATAAAGATCTCCCCAAGAGTCCATTTTCCTTGTTGAAAAAAGCACCTTTTTCTCTAAATAATCGACACTTGCAATGATAAGACCTATCTCATCACCTAAAATATTTTTCTGTTTTTCAATCACAATCTTATCAACAAGTTCATCATTTTTTAGATTGTAGATATCAACGGTACTCTCTTTTGTACCGATAACGAGAATATCGCCCCTTTTGACAAAATCAGAGACTGCTTCACTTGCCGAGATAGTTTTGTAGGGTGTTATCTCCTTTGCCAAAAGAGAAAGTAATAGAAAAACAGAGAGTAAAAAAAACTTCATGCGCCCTCCTTGAGCTGTTTTGCCAAAGTCACTATCGAGACTTTAAAGGCGCCGCTATCACACACTTCTATGCATCGTGCGCATTTGATACACTCTTTTGCTGAGATGATATGACTCTTTTTGCCCACCAGCTCTAAAATTTCAACTTCCGGGCAAACCAAAAAACACTTCAAGGAGTGCACGCACTTAGTTGCATCATGAGTTACTTTTATAAGACTATATTTCCCTATAAGTGCATTAAATCCGCCAAGCGGACAGATATGCCCACACCAGCCGTATTTTTGGGAAAAGAGATCAAAAAGAAAAATAGCCACAAGAGAGAACCAGCCAAAACCAAAACCAAAGATGATGCCTCTGTGGGCTATTCCTATGGGACTTATCATCTCAAAAGCAGCAAGTGAAAAGACAAAAGAGAGGATGAGGGCTAAGGCTATAAACCAGTAACGGATATTGCGGCTAAAGGGGAGGGCGTTTGTTTTGTCTTGAAGTTTAAGTTTTCTTCTGATTGCCGCTGCCGTTTCAGTAACTATATTTACAGGGCATACCCATGAACAAAAGAAACGACCGCCGATAATACCGTAAAAAAAGAGGACAACCAAAATACCGAGCAGGATATCAGCAGAGATAACTGCTCCAGCAAAAAACATTTGAAGCGTTGCAAAGGGTTCACTAAGAGGGATAAAGCCAAAAACAACAGAGCTACTTAGGTTGCCAGAGACGATACTCCATCCATAAAGGTTTGCCAAGAAGTAGGTGCCAAGCAGAAGAATTTGAGTCGTTCGTCTTGCAAGATAGTAGCGGTAGCGAAACAGAAAATCACTCATGATAAAGTCCTTCCAAGATACCCTCAACGTCATTTACATTGTCAAGTGCGCTTTTTTCATTTCTTTTGGTTTTGCTCATTGTAACATCTGTAGAACTTTTTTTAAGTCTCTCCTCATCCTCTTTTTTCCAACCGATAATATAGTGAGAACCTATATCGCTCTGGGAGAGAAAAAGCGGAAGCACTTTTATTGAGGCTATGTTTGTAGGACAAGCCCTCTCACATAAACCACAGCCCGTGCAGTTAGTTGCATCAACCATCGGGGTTAAAAAAGCGTGCATTCCGGTGCGCGGATTTCGCTCATTTTTAAGCACAATCGCCACATCGGCAAGAGGGCAAGCTCGAATACACATAGTGCACTGAAGTCCTAAATAAGCCAAACATGATTGTGTATTTACTGTTGCAAGCCCCATTTTTGCGTTATTTATATGGAGGGAATTGTCTTTGGTAAGTGATTTTAAATCAAGTGCATCTGTAGGACAGGAGGAGGCGCAAGGAATGTCAGGGCAGAGACGGCATGCATTTTCTCTCGGTGTAAAATAGGGTGTTCCTATGGCTGTTTTATCCGAAATAGTGGCAAGTTGCAGTACATCAAAAGGGCAAGCTTTTACACACATTCCACAGCGCATACATGTTGAGAGAAAATCTTTCTCCAAAAGAGCACCGGGAGGTCTAAGCAGCAAGCTTTGTGCTTGTGACTTAGATAAATAGGCACTCCAAAAAATAGCGCCTACTGAAGCATATCCAACCCCGCTAAGTATCTTTTGTAAAAACAATCTTCTATCAGGAGTGTTGATTTTATTCATTTGTTTGTCCTAGACATCGTTACAAGCTACTCTCATTATAGTAAGAGTTTTTTTAAGGTTACATTTAAAGTTACTATTAGTTTTTATTATATACTAAGTCGGCTTGAGAGGGAGTGAATAAAATAGAGTGAAGTTTATCATTGTATAATCACGCTCTTAAAATTTCTAAGGGAGCAGTTTTTGCCACTTTCGCGTTTAAATGAAGAACAATATCTTGCAGCCACATCCTCTAATGAGCAAAATCTTATTATTGCTTCGGCAGGAACAGGCAAAACCTCGACAATCGTCGGAAGAATCGCATACCTCCTAAGTAAAGGCATAAAACCTACAGAGATTTTACTTCTTACTTTTACAAATAAATCAGCAGCAGAAATGGTGCAGCGCGTTGCAGACTTTTTCGGTAAAGAGGTAGCCTCTAAGATAGACGCAGGAACTTTTCATGCGGTAAGTTACAGATGGCTGAAAAAGTATGACAAAAAAGTTGTCCTCAAGCAACAAAGAGAGCTAAAAACCCTCTTTAGAAGTGTTTATGAAAAGCGCTCATTTGGGCATATTGGAGCAGAAGTATCACCTTATGGCGGAAACTATCTCTATGATGTTTACTCCTTTTATCAAAACACAGAGTTAAATAGTGATTTTGATGAGTGGGTTAAAAATAAGTACCCGGAACATGAGCTTTTTTCGATGATTTATGCCGATATCGTCGATGAGTTTGAAGCGCTTAAAAAAGAGTACGGTTTTGTAAATTTTAACGATTTGCTTCTTCATTTTCGAGCAATTTGTAAAACCAAAGAGCTTGGATATCAAGAGGTTCTTATCGATGAGTATCAAGATACAAATGCGCTTCAAGGCACTCTTATAGATGCGATAAATCCGCCTTCGCTCTTTTGTGTGGGGGATTATGATCAGAGCATCTACGCTTTTAACGGCGCTGATATCTCCATAATAGGAACATTTTCCAAAAAATTTCCATCTGCAAAAGTTCATACGCTTACAAAAAACTACCGCTCAACCGTTCCTATACTCTCGCTTGCTACAAAAGTTATA
>NZ_JALNZY010000091.1 GCF_023229105.1 Sulfurimonas sp. | reverse complement strand
ATAAGCGAGGCTAAGGAACTATCAGTTTTTTGCCCATAACTTCCTACATTAGTTCCTGTTAAAATAAACTCTCCAAAACCATTGCGGGCAAGCCTCTCAATCTGCTCTAGTATCTTCTGCTCATCCATACTTCTTGCATCCCCGCGCACATGTGGAATTATGCAGTAAGAACAACGAAAGTTGCATCCCTCTTGTATCTTTATAAACGCCCTGCTCTTGCCGATAAAATCATCTACCACGCTCTCATCGATATAATTTAAATCTCCCGGCTCATAAAATGGTTCTTCCTTAGAGAGCATCTCATCGATATTTATCTTCTTGCTCTGTCCAAATACGCCTGCAACGCGCCCTTGTTCTAGAAGCTTTTCGCCTTTTGTATGAGCACCGCAGCCTGTTAAAAAGATTTTAGCATCACCGCTATTTTCGACATGAGAGATGTATGAACGAACATGCGAATCTGCTCCGTTTGTAACCGTGCAGGAGTTGACTACGATTATATCTGCTTCGCTTTCATCTTCTGTCACGCTATACTCTTGCATGGAACTCATCATAACCTGAGAATCATAAAGATTTGTCCTGCATCCAAATGTTTTAAAATATACTTTTTTCATGCTTTATATAATCTCTTCGTTAATAGCAAACGGCGGTTTTCGTTTTTTGGCTGACTCTTCCAAATGAAGCATCTGAGTAGGGTAAGCAATCGTAATATCATCTTCTGCTATAAAAGCATCTACAATCTCGGTAGAGATAACGCTTCTTAGAGTAAGTGTTGCGTAGGCATTTGTCAAATACCAAGCATCAATGGCTATACCGTTTGGCTCTATAAAGGAGAAAATCCTAGGCTCGACATTTGTGTTTTTCAAACTATACTGATTTCTAAGTTTATTTAGCTGTTTTCTAGTTATATCTGTATATCCTTTGGAGAATTTTTTAGTTATCTCTTTGGCTAAGTACATCGCTTTTTTATGGTTTGAGTCATATGTGATAGTAATCCTAACTCCGTCCCAAACAGTCTTTAGTGTGCTGTGGGTATAGTTTGCTATCATTCTTGTAAATACATAATTATTAGGCACAAAAATAATTCTTCCGGCTCTTCTGTTATGTTCAATCGCGGTGAGCGTGATATCTTCAAGCAAAGTCATTCTTAAAAGTGATATATCCATAACATCACCGACATACATCATTCCATCCATGTCAACGCGGATTCTATCTCCTACATGTATGCTTCCGCCAAAAACTATTACAAGCCAGCCGAGCAAGCTCATAAACCAGTCTTTCATGGCAATAGCAATACCCGCAGAAGCAAATCCCAAGATGGTAACAAGATAGCTTACGTTTTCAATATAGTTAAAAAAGAGAATCAAGACTATGAGCGTAAAATTAACGAATGTTATAATCTTATTTGCCATGTAAAAACGTTCATTGTCGGTTATATATTTCTTAATAAACAACTTTAACAAGAAGAAAAAAACAAAGACTATAAGTACGACAACGCCTATTTTAGCGATTTTAAGTACTTGAACTTCTACCTCTTTGTTAATATTTACCTCTACGATATCCAATCTTTTTTGATACACATCAGCAGTTACCTTTATGGTGTCAAGAGCAGATTCAAATCTCTCTAACTGCTTGATTTTTAGTTCTGCTTTTTCATTATATGCATTCTCCTCATCAAGAGCCATTATCTCGCCATATATTCGGATTTCAGACCTTAAAAGTAAGATAAGCTCTTTTAATTCATCTTTTTTTAAAATATAAGAATTAAAATCGCTATCTAGAGTTTTAATAAGAGAAATACCGACAAATATATCAAAAGGATTGTTTATTTTCGGGACTTCATCTATATTTGGCGGAGTTAAAAGGTCTGAAAAAGGAGAACTGTCTTTTTTCTTAAGCTTCTCTATTTGTGAGGTCAATATTTTCTCTCTTGCTATGAGCGCACTAAGCTCATCCGCTTCACTCAGAGTTTTGTTTCTCTTTTTTTGAAGAAAATTTATCCTATCTACTATTTTTTCTAAACTCTCTCTAACATCCAGCGATGTAAGATATGAGGAGTAGCTTTTCATCCAGACACTATCTTTTTTTGCTATCTTAGCCTCAATCTCTTTTAAATCTGAGATATATTTTGCAATCTTCTCTTTTTTTTCACTCTCTTGCGCAAGCTTAATTTTTTGCAGTGCTTCTTCGCTTATATTTTTATCATTTTGCGTACTGTTTGAAAGAAGGAGTGATGCTGCAAGTAAGAGAAGAAAAACTATCTTTTTCATTTATCTTTTTCCAAATTTATTTAAGACGCACATAACGGTTCCGGTATCAACTTTATCTGTAATTACAACATCTCCAATACCCAGAGGTAAAATAAATGTTATAGCAGAATCAGAACTCTTTTTATCAAGAAAAAACGCCTGATAAAATACTTTTACATCTTCTATTTCGTAGCTTATAGGCAGAGCATATGTCTGCAGAAGCGATTTAACTCTAAGCGCTTCTTTCTCGCTCATAAGATTCATCTTTATAGCCATTTCATTTGCCATAACTATACCGATAGCCACAGCTTCGCCATGTAAAAATTGTTTATATTTCGTCTCATTTTCTATAACATGTCCAAAGGTGTGTCCATAATTAAGAGCAGCTCTTACTCCATGCTCCTTTTCATCCTGCGCAACAACATTTGCTTTAGTTTCAACTGCCATTTTTATAGTTTCTTGAAGTATTTGCGGGTTATGTAAATCGGCATTTTCTAAAAACTCAAAAAAATCTTTGTTAAACGTCACAGCCATCTTAACTATTTCTGCAACTCCCGCACCGAACTCTCTTTTAGGAAGAGTAGTTAAAAAATATGGGTCGATATATACGGCACGAGGCTGATGAAATGCGCCTACAAGATTTTTTCCGTACTTATTGTTTATACCTGTTTTTCCGCCAACACTTGCATCTACTTGAGAAAGAAGTGTAGTAGGTATTTGAATAAAATCAACTCCTCTTTGATATATACTAGCGGCAAATCCCGTCATATCGCCGATAACTCCGCCGCCAAAGGCGATAAGCATGGATTTACGGTTAAAACGATGCTCAAACATGGAGTCCAAAATTTCGTCTATACTCTGTTGGTTTTTATACTCTTCCCCATCCTTGAGCGTTATAATATGCAACTCTTTTGCGCTGATATTTGAGAGAAGATACTCTAAATGAAGAGCAGCAACTGTCTGGTTTGTAACAACTGCCACTTTTGTATCAAAATGTATTTTAGGAAGTCTGTTTATTGTTATATCGTAGGAGTTGTCAACAGCTTTTTTGAGTTCTATATGTACTTGCATTATTCATCCAAAATTTAATTAGATGTATAATACTTAAATAAGGCTGAAAAACGGCTAAATCAAATCTGCACGGGGATAAATATTTGATGATTACTGTCTAATTTATGGTAGAGTTTCTCACTGTCAGTTGAGAGGATTGAGTAGATTTTTCTTTGTGTTAATTTTTTTGTAAAAGGGATAATCTGTATAAAATCCTTTTTTTGTTTTAACCTTTTTATCGGGTTTTGGCTCTCTTTTATAACTTTAATACTCTTTGAAAAGATGGTAGCTAAATTGTAGTAGTGCTCAATAACTTGCTCTTTTGCCTCTTGATGTTCATTCATGTAATTATAAAGTTCAATATTTAGGCTCATCTGCTCAGAAACATCAAAGATTGTTGAAGAAATTTTCTCCAAATCACGGTTGTCTCCAAGGATGATAGAAGCATCCTTGACATTGAAGATATCCTTGTCTGCTATTTTAAAAACAGGCACTTGCGCTTCATAGAAAGTTGTTCTCATTTTATAATTATCAAATATTTCATTTGGAACGATTACTAAGCCTACATGATACACTTTTATATCGTTAAAAAAGCTCTGCTTGAGCTTTTTGTTACTGTAATTTATATCAATAATTACCTTTTGGCTACGATACTTTTTAATCATCCAAATTACATCAAAATCACTAGGATTCACTACCCTTATAACTAACGTATGTCCCAGTTTTTCATGTACAAAGAGTGCTCTTTTAATAAAATCTTCTGCGGCATCAAACTTTAATAAATCCATATCTAGATAGATATAAAGATTTGAGCCAAATGGTTCAGGAAATTGTCCCAACTCTCTTTTTATAGCCCTATAGACAGATTTTAAAACAGCAGGATCACCCACTAAAAGCAGAAGGTCATTTGGCTGAATCATTCTTCGACGATTTGGCATAATAAGCTTTCTGTTTCTATATATAGCAACAATGCGCCACTCTTTTTGTTCAATAACCCCGATATGTTTATAGATAAAGGAGCTTCCAAATGGAACCAATACTTCCATTATCTCACCCTCGCCTATCCCTACATTTTGGGCTATCACAGGAACATTGGGTAGATAATCAAGTAGTCTAGATGAGAGAATTTCATTTGAGTTGATTAAAACAACATTAGAATCCTCGTTTTCTAATTTCCACTTGTTTAAAACAATAATACGAAGCTGCTTTTTTATGCTTCTTATATTTTTAACGGTATGCTCAACGTCCATCTTGCTATCCATAACAATTATGACTTGAGCGAATTCCATTTTAAGCAAATTTGCAAGTTTATATAAGCTAGTAGGGTCAAACTCATAAAACTTAAAGCGTGACGGATTTATATTTTTATATTTTTTGGCTTTAGTCTCTACAATATAGTAGATATTTTCACTTGTATGCGTATCTATAATTCTATTTATAAAATGTTTAGATACTTCGCCATCGCCAATGATTAATATTTTTTTCATACACCGTCTTCTATAATTTTTTTAGCATTATATCATTATAACTTTACTGCTCTCTTTTGATTGTCTGAGCTGATCTTACCCAGAGCTCTTTTTGAGCCTTTTTCCATTTTCTATTTACAAAATAGCCTGATATTTTAACCCATCCCTCACTCATCGTATTTGATGTAAAGGAGGTTCCTCTCTCCCACTTATCAATAGCATTTCCATTTATCCCATCATATATAATACTATCTGTTTTTAGACGAAAAGCACTTGCTTGAAAAGTTATAATTTCATCTTTATCAAAACTCTTCTTTTGATACTCATCTTTCATAATAAGTTTTGGAAAAATGCTCTTTTCTTCACATTCTTGAGCGTAAAAAATATGATTTTTCTCTTTACTTTCTTTGGTTTTTAAAAGTTTTTCCTGTTTTTTAACTATGTTTTCTAATTTATCTATTTTTTCAATTAATCTTTTATTTTCTATTTTTAAGTCTATCTTTTCTGAATACAAAAATGATAATATTGTCAAAACTAAAACTATTATTTTCATTGCAAGCTACCTTTTTTAACTAATCTAACACCCATTTCGGCATGATGAGTATATGCAAACTGATCAAAAAGAGCCATATCTGCTACTATATGAGTTTTACATAAAATCTTTAAATCTCTAACCAATGTTTCAGGATTACAAGATATATACAAGATAGTATCATATCCAGAAACAAATTCACATGTAGCCTCATCCATCCCGCTTCTTGGTGGATCTACAAAGATGGTTTTAATGTCATAAGATGCTATATCTATATCTCTCATTCTGTTAAACTCTCTTGCTCCCCTAAGAGCCTGTACAAACTCCTCTACTCCCATTCTTACGAACTCTATATTTTCTACGTTATTTAGACTCATATTTGCTTTTGCAGCATTTATGGAGGATTTTGATATCTCTGTAGCTAAAACTTTTCTAAATCTTCCCGCAAAAGGTATCGTAAAGTTTCCTGCACCGCAGTAGAGCTCAAGTAAGTCGCTCTGGTTTTTTGGCAAATTTTTAAGAGCCCATGCAATCATCTGCTCATTTACACTGGAGTTAGGCTGAGTAAAACTATTTTCAATATAGTTAAATCTAAACTCTCTGTCTTGTACATTTAAGATTTCTGTTACATGGTCTTGCCCTATTGTTACCTTTTGACCCCTGCTACGTCCTATTATATATATATTAAGCTCAGTAGCTATTTTAGTAGCAATCTCACTCCAAGAAGCATCAAGTTTTTTATGATAAAGCAGTGAAACTGCAATCTCGCCACTGTTTGAACTTAAAAAATCCGCACCAAATAGTTTAAAACCTATGTTGTTTTTTTCTATGGCACTTAGAAGTTTTGGCATCAAAGCGGCTATGGGTTTAC
Source organism: Sulfurimonas sp. (assembly GCF_023229105.1). Taxonomy (GTDB): domain Bacteria; phylum Campylobacterota; class Campylobacteria; order Campylobacterales; family Sulfurimonadaceae; genus Sulfurimonas. The sequence continues at coordinate 1,036 of NZ_JALNZY010000091.1, read as the reverse complement.
TTACCTGAGGACACTCATCTACAAGAACAACACCAGTTTTGTCTATATGGTTCATAGCATAATAAAGCTCATCTTCTTTGTGCCAGATTTTAAATTCGCTTCTTGAGCGATAGTGACTCTGCGGTGATCTAAAAATAGCAATATCATCCTTGTAATAAGGTTTAAATCTCTCTTGATTCAGACCTACTTTTAAAGAGAGTTGATGCTCGTATCCCTCTTCATAAACTCTACATGCACCGCATTCGCCAAAATATTTACAATTCATATTATCTACTTTGTTTATCTATTTTATAGAGGCTATAAGATTTCCGATAAGCAGATTCCATCCATCTATAAGGATAAAAACCAGTATCTTAAAGGGCAGTGCTATCATGATTGGCGGAAGCATCATCATACCCATAGACATAAGTATTGATGCAACAACCATGTCAATTACCAAAAATGGTAAAAAGAGTAAGAATCCTATCTCAAAAGCAGTCTTTAGCTCACTTATTACAAATGCCGGAATGATTATAGAGAGCGGAACATCTGCAACTGTTGTAGGATTTTCCATCTTTCTTATTCTAAAAAAGAGAGCCAAATCCTTCTCTCTTGTGTTTCTTATCATAAAATTTTTAAACGGCAGAGCAGTTTTGTCAAATGCCTCTTCGTAGCCGATTTTTTCCTCTATGTAGGGTTTTATACCATTTTCATAAGCTTTAGTGCCTACGGGTTCCATCACAAAAAAAGTTAAAATCATTGCAAGCATGACCAGAAGCTGTGTAGGCGGAACTTGCTGCGTGCCAAGAGCCTGCCTTAAAAAACCAAACACTATTACAAATCTAGTAAAAGTTGTCATAACAAGCACCATGCTAGGTGCTAAAAAAAGCAGTGTTAATAAAACAAGTACATTGAGCGAGCTGACTAGCTGCTGCGGCGAAGAAGGTGCTGAGAGTTCAAAATTCATGGTGGGAATAGCAACACTTTCAGCCCCATATATTGAGGTTGCACCCAATAATACTAGTAAAAAAAGTTTAAACATTATATGTTTGCTGCC
>NZ_JALNZY010000012.1 GCF_023229105.1 Sulfurimonas sp. | reverse complement strand
AAACTGACCATTCATCGGTACGCCGTCGATTAGCACGAGCGTGCGTCCACTACCCGGCATCCCGCGTGTGTAGGTTTGTGACCCACGGCTTGAAGAAGAAACATCCATTCTTGTGGCATAAACACCGGGAACATTTGTGAGAAGCTCGTCTACCGTTCTTGCATCTGAGAGTTCAATTTGCTCACGGTTGATGACTGTGACGGAGGCAGGGACTTTTTCAATGGACTGGGCACTTTTAGTGGCAGTGACGACGATATCTGGTATATTTACAGTCTCATCGGCATGTAGCGAGAGTCCGATTGTACAACACAAAAGCGCAGTAGTGCGCCAACTTTTTTTATTATTTATCATAGTGGTTCTTTCGTATAATTTATGTTTTGATAAAACAACACCAAAATATATATATTATGATTAAATTAACGAAAGTAATAATAAAATAATCTTGGTGCTTGCCGCCATTCCTTAGCCTTGTAGTCGCCAAACTAAAATCATGGCAAGGAACTTTGAAGTGTAAAGTGTAGCAGTGAAGTGTTAATTTTGTGTTAAGTTTAATTTTAATAATTAAACTTATTTATTAATTTGTATTAAAGTGTTTAATATCTGGTTTGAAATGACGAGATGTTTGAGTTTTCGTAATTTTAAAAAAGATTTCGAAATTTAGTCAGCTTCTTGAAGTTTTTCTAATTTTTCCTTAACCTCTTTTGCATGATCTTTTACTTTTACTTTTTCCCAAATAGCTCTTATGACTCCATCTGGATCTATTATTAAAGTAGTGCGGAGTATTCCCATATACTCTTTGCCGTAATTTTTCTTTAACTGCCAAACACCGTATTTTTGCAGCATCGACGTATCTTCATCACTCAAAAGAGTAATCATTAAATCTTTTTTTTCTATAAAGTTGCGATGCTTTTTTGTGCTATCTGCACTTACTCCAAGTACAATTGCATTTAGAGCGCTAAAATCTGGCGCAGCGTTGCTAAAGTCACATGCTTCTGTCGTACAACCCGGAGTATTGTCTTTTGGATAAAAATACAAAACTATCCATTTCCCCTTTAAATCTCTTAAACATATCTCAATATCGTCTTGATTTGGGAGACAGAACTCCGGCGCTATACTCTGAACTTTTATCATAATTTATATTCCTTTATTTAAAAATTATCTTTTGTTTTTCCGTTTATCATGGTAGAAATTATGCCATGCTCTTCTTTTATATCTGCAAAGACAACACCTGCTATGTGAAGCACAACAAAAATCATAATGATATTAAAAGCAGCCTCATGTATATCTTTAATCACATCTGCACTCTCTTTGCTGAAACCTAATTCTTGATAAAAATAGATAAAAAAACCACTTATTGCCATAAAAAGAAGTGTTGCATATAGCACGTAGTATGATATCTTTACAGCTTTTTTATGAGGAGTCAAGGAGCTAAAACTCTCAACTTTACTTCTATCTGTAAAAAATAGATAGCTTCTATAAAGTATCAAGAATGCTAACGCGTAGCCCAATATAATATGCCACTCCCACATACCATCACGAATCACTTTTGCAATTGTTTTTGCTTCATCAATGGTTATATCAGCTCCAATTTCTGAAAGTTTTGAGAGTAAAATTTCAGCATTTGCTTTATAACTAAGAAATGTTTTTCTTAAAAATACAGTTCCTAGTAAACCAAGAACAACTATAGCGTTTAACCAGTGCCAAATTCTAAAACCAACCGTGTATTTCATCTTAAACTCCTTAATATACAAACATTAAAAAATAGACCCAAATCCCAGTTAATGAAGTAAGGAGCACTCCTGCAAATGTAATTAAACCCATTTTTCTATGCTTACCCAATTGTAGCAGTTTTTTAGCTCCAAAAATAGCAATCGCCCATAAAATTACCGTTACAACAGAGATAATGATATGTAAAACAAGTACCACAAAAGCATAATCATAAGAGACTTCACTCCCTTGCATAAAGGTGTTAAATCCGCCACTAACTCTTACGCCATACTCAAAATATAAGAGGACGATAACAGAAAAAGCAAATATCATAACCTGAAGATATGAGTGAGCGCCATATCTTTTATTTCTTGCAAAAGAGCTTGCAATAGCTACAAGAAACGGTAAAAGTGAAACGATAAGCGTTACAAAATCCATAAACAGCGGAGCACGAGTCCCGAAAAAACCTGCTTCAAACATATACCCTAGATTGTTACTCATTACTAAATCCTCTTTGTTTTTTGATAGTAAATATACCATGAAGCCAATAAAATCAGGATAACAAGAGTGACTATTGTTATCTGCTTTAAGTAGCTGTCGATAAGTTCCTGATTTTCACCTATAAAATAACCCAGCATCACAAGTATAAAAGCCCAAATACCTGCCCCTAGAGCAGTATAAGTGGAAAAAACCGCCAGATTCATGCGAGCTAAGCCCGCAGGGATGGATATAAGCTGACGAATCCCCGGAACAAGTCTTCCTATAAAAGTAGAAATATGTCCATGTTTGGCAAAATAGGTATCCATCTTCTGCAGCGCATCCCCGTTAATAAAAAAGTATTTTCCATATTTGCGAAGAATTTTTCTGCCAAGCATAAGCGCTAAATAGTAGTTAATAAATGCACCTAACATGGAACCGCTGAGTGCGCTTAGCATTATCTTACCGATTTGCATATCTCCCTTTGATGCCAAATATCCCGCCGGAACAAGAACTATCTCGCTAGGAAAGGGTATAAATGAGCTCTCTATTGTCATAAGCAAAAATATTCCAAAATATCCCCACTCAAAAATCAGGTCAACTAGATCTCCTGCTAGTTCCCTAATCATGCACTACCTTGTAAGCATCTTGTATCATCTTTTTTGCGACATCTTTACTGGAGTGTCCCAAAAGAGCACTGCTTTTGTCTTGAAGATTTTCATCCAAAAGAAGCAGCAATTTCTCTCTTAGATTTTTGCTCTCTCTCTCGCACCAACCCAACTCTTTATCGACTATAAATTTCGCATTATGGTATTGATGATCAGATGCTGCATGAGGAAATGGGATAAAAAGAGCTGGCAGACCATTTGCACAAAGCTCCCAAAGCGTACTAGCTCCAGAACGGCTAACTGCCAAATCTGCTTTTGACATTAAAGAGGGCATCTCCTTTGTAAAAGCGTAAAGTTCTGCCTCTACATTTAGCGCATCATATTTTTGCTTTACTCTCTCATAATCTCTCTCGCCTGCTTGATGGATGATTTTTATACCTCTATTTTGAAGCTCCACGGCAATGCTTAGTGCCAAATCATTGATAGCTTTTGCTCCTTGCGAGCCGCCTAAAAATATGATGGTTTTGACCTGCTCTCTCACTCTAGCGCTCTTAAAAAATTCCTCTTTTACGGGGTAGCCTTTAAGAGGCGAGTTTGCACTGTAAGCAGATATAAATCTTTTAGAAAATGGTTTTAAGAGTGAATTTAATCTTCCCTCAACTGCATTTTGTTCATGTATGAAAAGAGGGATAAAACTGCTTATAGCCGCAAATGATGCAGGAGCCGCCGAAAAACCGCCTACACTATAAACTGCCTCTATCTTGTGTTGTTTTAAAATTTTTCTTGATTTGAAAAAGGCTTGTAAAATCAACCAGAGCGCTTTTACTTTTTTAAAACTCTTCTGATTTACTACGCCCATCGTTTCTAAAAAATAGACATGGCTAAAAGTGCTGTACGACTCAAAATATTTTCTATCTTGCCCGCTCATCGAGCCTATGAAAATAGCCTCATGTCCCTCTTGCGCTATAGCTTCTGCGAGAGCCTCGGCAATCATCAAGTGTCCACCTGTTCCGCCACCTGTTATACAAAACTTCATCTATCTTCCAATCTGTGCATATTACTTCATCTTCGCTTTTTTAGATGCCATTAAAACCATACCAACCCCGATAGATGCAGCCAAAATAGAGGAGCCTCCATAGCTTAAAAATGGAACAGAGATTCCTTTAATGGGGGTTATTCCGCTGATTCCGTATGCATTTACCAAGAAAGCAAAAGAGAGCAAAAGCCCCACTCCCAAACTAAAAAGATAAACTCTTTTATCTTTTGTACGGTTGGCTATCTTAAAAATTCTCTGAAGCATCCACATAAAGATAACAACAACACTAAGAACTCCGACAAACCCAAACTCTTCGGCAAGTCCTGCTAAAACAAAATCGGTGTGAACCTCACTTAAAAAACCGAGCTTAAAAGTTCCGTTTGCAATCCCTACTCCAAATAACCCTCCATTATGTATGGCATTTAGCGAGTGCCCTATCTGGTATGGTTCGACTTCTGTAGGAACTCTCAGTTGTGCGGCTATAGCATCAGGAAAAAGCTCTAAAACACTATTTTGCGCAAGCGCCCACCAAGATTTTATCCGCAAGATTCTATGTTCTGCACTTACGATGAAAAAGATAAAAAACATCAATGTTCCAACAAGAAGCGTCAAGAAAAATCTAAAACTGCTTCCTGCAAACATCAGCATAAATAAAAGCGTAAGCCCGATAACTACAACCTGCCCCAAATCGTTTTGCACAAAAGCTATAATAAACATGGCTCCTATAAAGACTATTCCATACGGAGCAAACCTTATATACTCCTCTTTTACTCCCATGCCGTCATGATGCCCCAGCTTCCTTGAGAAACTCCATGCCAAAAAATACACAAATCCGATTTTAAAAAACTCAACGGGAGCAAGTGAGAATCCAAAAACTTTTATCCACCTCTTTGCTCCTCCAACTGCTGAGACCAGATACTCAGGCAAAAAAGGCATTGCTATCATCAGTATGGTGGAACCTATAAAGAGTGTAAAACCGATAGGGGTTAAAAGTTTATCCGGATCGCCTTGCGCCAAAAGCCAGATAACAAACACGCTCAATATTCCAAAAGTTGCCTGACGCAAAGCAAAATGAAACTCATTTACACCAAAGAGCAGCGTTGTATAAGCTGAGAGCGTATATATAAGAACAATACTTATGCAAATAAGTATCGAAACGAGAGTAAAGAGTTTTCTATCTGCCATAAAAATTTACTTTATTTTGTTGATTTTAAGAACAAACTCAACTTCTGCTTTAGATATATGAAGCTCTTTTGAAATAGTCTCTAGAGTGATTCCCTGCTTATAAAGCGAGATAATTTTTTCATCATCATTTCCATGAATAGAAGCAGGAATAGAAATCTGTTTGACTCCGCTCTCAAGCGAAGAGATTCTTGAGCTTACCTGCTCGTCTATCATCTGGATACTCTCCTCGAGTCTTTTTAAACTAAGAGATATTGGCTTGACCATATCATAAACCGTTCTCTCAACTTCTTGATAAATCTCATCATCACTCATGCGATTTGTATTTTTTTTGATACTAGACTGGGTATCACTCAACTGTTTTTTAAGGTAGAAAATCTCTCTGTTTAACTCCTCTGCAACTGTTGCTACGGAGCGGATATTTTTGTTATACTCAGAATCTTTCGTAAAAACATAATAGATAAGATACAAAATCATAATCGCCATTGCAACAACTAAATACTCTACATTTATGGCTTCTAGATTCATGACTTGCTCTCTTTTGATTCGCGAATAAGGACTCTCTCTCTTGCAGTAAGATATGCGCCCCACTCTCTCTCATCACGCTCATGCATCTTTATTATTTTGACTAAAGATTTATCAAGTGCTATAAAAAAAACACCCACATCTCTCTTTGGATGAATAGGCATAGCTATCCTCCCATAATACTCTACACTCTCTTGCAAAATATCTTCGCTAAGTTTAAAGTGTTCAAATCCGATTGACTCTATAGCAGCTTCATGTGCCAAAGAGACTCTCTTTGGCTCCTCATTTTTTAAAAATTTCTCAAGAGAATCTATTTTTCTATATATCTCTACCATGAGATTTAACAAAACTGGATCGGTATCGCTTGTTTCGCCTTTAGCACGTGCAAGTTTTAGCCATTGGTTTATCGGATCATCATCACTCTCGCTTAACTGCTCATACTCTCTTGTATATGCTTCTTTATCTCTTTGCACCTCACTAAAAAATATCTCAATAGGTGCTTTTACTAATCTCACACTCATAATAAAACCTTATCTAAGACAATTAAAATGAAAAAAACAATCCCAAGATAACCATTAACCGTAAAAAAAGCACGGTCAATTTTTGTAAAATCTTTTCTTACAAGATAGTGCTCGTACCCAAGCATAACAGCACTTAAAAACACCGCTGTATAAGCAAACGTACCTAGCTGAGCAACCCAAACAAAAAGAGCCCAAAAAACTATAGTTAAGATATGAAATAGGGAGGAGAGCAGCAGTGTTGTATCCGAGCCGTACTTTGAGGGAATCGAGTGAAGCCCTTTTTGTTTGTCAAACTCCATATCCTGCAAGGAGTAAAGCAGATCAAAACCTGCAACCCAGAAGATAACACCAAGACTAAGCATAACCGACCACGGCGTAATCTCTGCACTTACCGCTACAACGCCCGCAATAGGAGCTAGTCCAAGCGAGATGCCTAAAACGACATGCGCCAAGGATGAAAATCTCTTAAAGTAGGAGTAACTCCCCAAAACAAGGAGGATGGGAAAACTAAGGGCAAATGCCAACGAGTTTATCATATACGCAACGGCTATAAATACAAAAGCATTTACCGCCGTAAAAATCATAATACTTGAAGCATCCAAACGTCCGTCAACATTAGGTCTTGAGGCGGTTCTAGGGTTAAGAGCATCGATATCTCTGTCTGCAAATCTATTAAGACCCATAGCAAAATTTCTAGCACTTACAGCAGCAAATACTCCCAAAAAAAGTAGCCAAAATCCAAACCACCCACCTGCTGCAACTATCATTGCTATGAAAATAAAAGGGAGTGAAAAGATAGAGTGTTCAAACATAACGAGTTCGTTAAAATCTTTAAGTTTACCTATATATCTTTGCAAATTAAACCTTAAAATTATTTTTGTTTGATTTTACCCAAAGTTGATTTAAACTTTCGCAATAACAAATTAACTAAGAGGGCAATTCGATTATAAATCTATTTACACCCTCTTTATTTTCATACTTTAACTCTAATGAATGTGCATCAAGTATATGTTTTACAATATAGAGTCCAAGCCCGAAACTCTGAGGCAAATTTGATTTATTACCTTTAAAAAACGGCTCAAAATAGTTCTGCAACTCATAAGAGAGCTTTAGTCCGACATTTTCAAATACTATCTTGCTTGCATCTGTTTTAACAATGACCTTTTTATCTTTTGAGTATTTTATCCCGTTGTCAAGCAGGTTTTTAACGGCAATCGAGAAGAGAGTAAAATCAACATCTATCTTAATATTATCAAACGCTTTTACTACCTTATCCTCCTCACACATTAAAATATCTATAGCGTTATCTACAATATCTTCTAAAAAATAGCTCTTCTTTTCCAACTCTTTTTTCGTTGAAATCAGCTCCTCTATAGATGCAAACTCATTTATCAAAGACTCTAGTCTGTAAAAAACCTTCTGCATACTCTCTATATTCTCTTCTGTTTGAGGAAGCTGAGTTAAAAAGTTTCCTTTTGTAATGGGCGTTTTTAGCTCATGCATTATATTTCTAATAAACACATTTCTTGACTCTTTTAGTTTTTTTAATTTTTGGGCTGCTTTATGAAACTCGTTTGCAAGCTGAGATATCTCATCCTCGTTTGATGTCAAAAAGTTTACATCAAAATTCTCATCTCCAAACTCCTTAGCACTCTGTTTTAAAATTTTTAAAGGCTTGAGTTTATTTACTATTGATAGATATAAAAAAATAAATATTAAAAGGATTAAAATGTAAACAATCAAAATAATATTTTTATCATCCGATGATATTCTCTGACTTGTCAATATAATTTTTTCATTTGGTGTTTGTATCAAGACAAAATGTCTCTCATTTAGCTCTAAATATCGAAGTTTAAAAAATTTATTTGCTTTAAGTTCCCTGCTCTTTATCTCTTTTGAAGCGAGTATATTTTCTATCTCCTTAGCATCTAAAACAACCAGAAAATCTAAACTTTTCATATACGCTATCAACTCATCAGAAACTCCATCTCCTCTATATTGATGCATAAAAATCTTTGAAATTTCCATATCTCTTTTATGGTTAAAGCGCTTCTCTCTTTGCTTATTAAAACCATAAAGCATCACAAAACTAGCACTTATAAGAACTAGTGATATTAAGAAGATGATGTTGATTGTAAAAAGGATGGAATGCTTTTTCATTCTACCAACTTATAGCCGGAGCCTCTTATGGTTAGAAGATGTTTTGGATTTTTGGGGTCTTGCTCTATTTTTGCTCTGATTCTGTTGATGATTACTGCTAAAGCGCCACTCTCTTCATTTGTATTTAAATAAGAACAATTTTGCAAAATATCATATCTTGAAACGACAAAACCTTTTCGTTTGCACATCAAAGACATTATTTCATACTCTGCGGGAGTAAACTTGATGAATTTTTTATCTTTGGAAATCTCCTGCTTTTGCTCATCTAAAAAAAATAGCTCTTTTTTTGCCTCTGGCTTTAAAAGCTCTAGCTCCTTTGAGCATCTGCGAAGAATTGTCTTTATTCTTACTTCAAGCTCCCTTGGATTATAAGGTTTTGGAAGATAGTCGTCAGCTCCAAGCTCTAGAGCTATTACCTTATCGGTTATATCGCTTCTTGCACTTGATATGATGATTGGGATATTATGTTTTAAAAGCAGTCTTTTGCACACTTCAAGCCCGTCCATACCTGGAAGAGTCAAATCTAAAATAATCAAATCATACGCATTAAGCGCTATGGCACTAAGTGCCAAAAAAGGGTCTTCATAGTTTGTAATTTCTATGTGGTATTTTGCTAGATACTGAGTTAGGACATTCGCCAACTCAGTATCATCTTCAATCATTGCAATTTTAATCATCTCATACATCCATGCGGTAACTATTTTTTATACTGCATCTATAATGCAAGTTGACTATTTTACACTACTTGCATGAATTTTTAGATTTATATCCCTTAGACTATCTCTTTTTCATCGCCATTTTTTTATCTAACATTTTTCTTAACTCAGCTTTTTGCGCAGGCGTTAAAACTGCATATACACTTGCAATCATTTGAGCTTTTTTCTCAATTCTGTTCTCCTGTCTCTCTTTTGAGAGCTTGATAAAAAGCTCTTTATCAAAAGCCTTATCACTAAAAGCACTTGAGATTTTTGGCATACTTTGCATATTTTCTCTCATTATCGCTCTTATCTCTTCTCTTTGTTTATCACTTAAATCAAGAGACATCATCTGCGCTATAAGAGGATTTTTATGCCCATTATGTTTCATGTTAGCTTGTTGTGGTTTTGCACAACTGCCCTTGCTTTTATCACAGTTCATTTGTCCAGCTGCTAAAGAAGATGTTAGCAATACTGCTAGTCCTAAACTCATTAAAATTCTTTTGTTCATTGCGAACTCCTTATGTTTTTGTAGTAAAAGTATATAGCCTTGTTATTAACAATATTTTAATCTCATATTAACGATTTATTAACGATAGGCTATAATCTTGCTTTAAAACAAGGCAAAAAAAGAATGACTCAACTAGCCATTATCGGTCCTACAGCATCAGGAAAAAGTGATTTAGCGATAAAAATTGCAAAAAAAATAAACGCTTACATCCTCTCAATCGATTCGCTGAGCATCTATAAAGAGATTGATATCGTATCTGCAAAACCATCGCCTCTCGAGCTTCAAGAGGTAAAGCACTTTGGCATAAATTTTCTTTATCCGGATGAATACTTCAGTGTGGAGATTTTCATAAATCTCTATAAAGAGGTTACTCATGCATGTAAAAGAGATAAAAAAAACCTCCTCATTGTCGGAGGAACATCCTTTTACCTAAAGTCCCTTATAAGCGGGCTTTCTGATATCCCAAAAGTAACAACACAAACAACTCTGCAAGTAGAGCAGAAGCTAAAGAATCTAAAAAATTGCTATGATTTTTTATATAAACTTGATGAAGAGTATATGAAAAAAATAGCATCAAATGACAGATACAGAATCGAAAAAGCACTCCTTGTTTACGAGGCTTCAAAACTTACGCCGAGCGAGTGGTTTAGGCAAAATCCTCCAAAACCCGTGATAAAAAATTTACCCATTTACAATATTGACGTGCCAAGAGATATTCTACGCCAAAGAATTGCAAAACGCACCACTAAGATGCTAAGCTCGGGACTGATAGATGAAGTTTGCCACTTAGAGCAAAAATACACAAGGCTTCCTAACGCCATGAACTCCATTGGAATAGTCGAAGTTTTAGAGTATCTAGATGGCAAAGTAACAAAGGAGGAGATGGTGGAAAATATCTCAACACACACTGCACAACTTGCAAAAAGGCAGCAGACTTTCAACCGAACTCAGTTTGAAAATATAATTAGCGCACCGCTTGAAGAGCTGCAAGAGACTATTTTTCGGCTTGCTCTTTTTTAAATGTATCTGCTTTAAAATCTTTCTTCTCATAAGGTTCACATCCGCAAGCTACAACATCTTGTTGTTCTAGCATCTGCATCTCCTCGTATATACCCCAAAGTCCTAGCCCCTTTTTTTTTGCATAGTTTTGAGCGAGTAGCATTCTGTTTCTTAGTCCTATTGGCAGGGATGGATCATTTACATCCGTCAAAGCATAGCCATCTCTAACTATTTTGTAATTAAAATCATTATCTTTTATCCACGCATATTCAATGCCATGCTCATCTTTTAAAAAGATTTGATATGAGATATTTGAACCTTTTGGAAACATTTTATTCATGTAAACGAGCGCTCTGTTTTTCAGCTCTTCTCTTTTGTCATAATCTACAAGCTGGATACTACCTTGCTTATTGTTCGCTTTTGCAAAAAGCTCTATGCCACTTAAGTGAAGCCTTTTTTCAGCACCATTTTCATCTATTTTCACTGTTTTTTCCGTAACAAATTCAACTATTTTTGCTGACTCAGCAAACATCAAAGAGATTGACAAAGTCATAAGTAAAACAAATTTTTTCATTTGAACTCCTCGTATAATCTTTCATAATAATAACAAAAAAATGCTGATTTCTCTTTTGAATATACACATTTATAAACAAAATGGCTTTAAGAAGGTTCTATAAAGAAAGAGATTTTTTTGGGTTAAGCGTTTTTTATTTTACTTTATTAGCTCTTTTATCTTTCTATTAGTCCCTATTTGCACTTCATCTGTAATAGTTTGTAAAATAGTTTTGTACTGATTTTTCAAATCCTCTTTGAGAAGATATTTTGTATCGTCAATTGAGGCTTTAATATCATTGTACGTTTTTTCTCTATTTAGTTTTTCATCCGCTTCAACCAGTACGAAATCGGTTCCTACCCAGACTACTACTCCTGCCACAGCGCCACACACTAAAGCAAATGGTCCACATGCCAAGCCAGTTGTTGCCGCCGCTCCTGATGCTGCTAATTTTACAGCGAATTTAGAGCCGCCTTTTAGAGCCGCTTTTTGTGTTGCTTTTTTTGCCACTAGCTTTGAAGCAACTGCCGCGGCTATAATACCTCCTCCTGCTGTCGCACCAAATGTTGTTGAGCGCACGACACGATTTACACTCTCTTGTATTTGCATTTGAAAAATTTCTATAAGAGTGACAAATACTTCTTGCTCTTCTTCACTACTCAGGTGTACTTTTTGGCTCAACTCCTCTTTAAAATTATCTGCTAATTTAGAGATTTGGGTTGTAAAATCTGCAGCGATATTTGCTTGAAGCTTACTAAAGAGTTCATCAAACTCTTCACCAAAAAGCTTTTTTTGTATATTTTCTTGAAGAGTATTGTTTGCAGCCATCATAAGCTCTGCATATTCACCTATAACTGAATAATGAAAATCTAAGTATTTATCAATATTATCGTAAACATTTTCAAAAAGTTCATCAACACTTTTATCAGTTTTGTCTTGCATCAATTGAAGCACCTGCTCTTTTTGTTCCTCGGAGAAGTTTTGAAACAGGGGGTCTAATTTTTGCAAGAGCGATAACGTCAAAACTCTCTTTGTCTCTAGGTCAATTTGATATTGCTTTAGAGTGTATTTTTTATAGATACCATACGATGTAATTAAAAGCAAAACAACAATTACACCCCAAAAAGTATTCCAAAATTTTTTACTATTTTTTTTGTTTTCATTAATTTGATTTTTAATTTCTGTTTTCATTACTACTCTTAGTAAATTTTTCTAAATCAAATGCAATAAACTCTATAAAAAACCTACTAAACCCATAGTATACAATCCCCCCGTTTATCAAAAAAAACATCCATAACAACCATCTTGCATCTTCATTATTAATTTTTTCGTTTGTATATAATGCGCTGTACCAGACTATCGCATCTTTTTCAATATTTAGTTTTACAAAAGTATTTATGAGTTCAGAATCTGAAGCATAACTTTTTGTGGCTTCTTGTACACTACCTTTTAAGGTATTTTTTATATAAGAGGGTTCTTCTAAAGTATTATAATTATAAAAAAGCATAAACATTGTTAGAACAAATGTATTTATTCCGACACTCCAACTTTTTACTAGATGCGACCCTATCTCATCTTTTAAAGTAGTTCTAAAAATCTTAGTAATTGTTTTGTGCAGTATCGTTAAAACTACTATATCTATTATCATAACTGCCCATATATCAATACTCCAAGTAGTAACTGAAGTAAATAAAAAAATAGTTACTACAAAAGCAATACAAAAGGCTATTAAAATCAACAATATTTTACTGCTTAAAATCCTTGATAAAAGGCTCGTCTGCTTAAAGTAGCAGTTTATAAAACATTTTTTATTTTCAATCCAATATGAGGCGATGCTATAAGCTATGATTAATCCGGCACAAACTATAAGAATTAATGAAAATCCAGTGTATCTATATGTTAAATACCAAGATATAATTATCAAAAGGCCCAAAAGAGGATAAGCAATATATTTTTTCATTTTATTTTTACCTCATATTTAAAAATTTTCAACCTAGCCTTTAAGATGGCACTTCTATTTTCGACATTTAATTTTACTATTTTAGCCAACAACCTCTCTAAAAATCATTATAGGTTGAAAAATATTTTTTTTGTGTTGTTAAATTTATCTATGATTGGTATTTTTTAAAAGGAAGGAGTAAAACCCCCACAAATAGGGGTTTTGAAAGAGAGGGGGAATGACTACATCATGCCACCCATGCCACCCATGCCGCTCATATCAGGCATTTCAGGTTTTTCTTCAGGAAGTTCATATATTGCCGCTTCCGTAGTTAAAAGCAGGCTTGAGATAGAAGTAGCGTTAGTTAGAGCTACACGTCCGACTTTAAATGGATCTATAATTCCTGCTTCAAACATATCTACATATTCGCCGGTTGCAGCGTTAAAGCCGATATTTTCATTTGTCGCACTCTCAACCGCATTTATTACAACCCCCGCATCATAGCCTGCATTTGTAGCAATCTGTTTAAGTGGGGCTTTGATAGCACGAAGGATTATCTCGCAACCGATCTTTTGATCGCCCGTAAGATCAAGTTTCACTTTTGCAGCAGCACGAACAAGAGCAGCTCCACCACCGATAACGATACCCTCTTCAACCGCAGCTTTTGTCGCAGACAAGGCATCATCAACACGATCCTTTTTCTCTTTCATCTCAGTCTCGCTTGCCGCACCTACTTTTATAACAGCTACCCCGCCGCTTAGTTTTGCTAAACGCTCTTGAAGTTTCTCTTTGTCATATTCGCTTGTGGTTGCATCTACTTGAACTTTTATTTCAGAGATTCTTTTTTGTACATTTTCAGCTTTCCCCGCACCGTTTACGATAACAGTGTTGTCTTTGTCGATTACAACACGTGATGCTTGACCTAAATACTCTAAAGTTGCTGCACTAAGTGTATGTCCTGTCTCCTCAGAGATAACAGTTCCTGCCGTTAAGATAGCAATATCTTGAAGCATCGCTTTTCTTCTGTCTCCAAATCCTGGAGCTTTTACAGCAGAGATGTTTAAAACCCCGCGAAGCTTATTTACAACCAGAGTTGAAAGCGCTTCTCCCTCTACATCTTCTGCTATGATTAAAAGAGGACGAGAAGTTTTTTGAACCTGCTCTAATACTGGAAGCAAATCTTTAAGTGAAGTTATTTTGCTCTCAACAAGTAAAATCCAAGGATTTTCTATCTCTGCCGTCATCTTCTCCGTATTTGTTATAAAATACGGACTTAAATATCCGCGATCAAACTGCATACCCTCAACAACATCAAGCTCATCAACTATACCTTTAGCCTCTTCAACGGTAATAACACCGTCTTGACCTACTTTTTCCATAGCTTCTGCAATCATGTTGCCGATTTGCTCATCAGAATTTGCAGAGATAGTTGCAACTTGTGCAATATCTTTTTTGCCGTTTACAGCTTTGCTAGATGCTTTTAAGTTTACCAAAATCGCTTCACAAGCTTTGTCCATACCTCTTTTTACTTCGATAGGATTTGCGCCCGCGGTGATGCTTCTAAGCCCCTCAGAAAAGATTGCATTTGCTAAAACAGTTGCCGTTGTTGTACCATCACCCGCCTCATCGGCAGTTTTCGAAGCAACGTCCTTAACAAGGGAAGCCCCCATATTTTCTAGTTTATCTTTTAGCTCAATCTCTCTTGCAACAGAGACCCCGTCTTTTGTGATTATAGGATTACCGTAACTCTTTTGAATCAAGACATTACGACCGCGAGGTCCCATTGTTACCTTTACTGCATCTGTTAATTTTGAAACACCACGAGCTAATGCATTTCTTGCATTGTCTGAAAAAATTATCTCTTTTGCCATATCTATTTCCTTTTACTTATTATATAAATCTCGAAAAATTATTTTTCGTAGCTTAGGGGGTTGTGGGGATATCTATCCCTGCCACTCAAACGGACTTGTTCGCTTGAGTGTGTAATATCACTTAATTATTCCAAATACATCTTCAGTCTCTAGCACTAGAAACTTATCGCCATCAAGTGAAATCTCACTCCCTGAAAATTTACCAAAAACCACTACATCTCCGCAAGAGATTTCACTCACTTCTGAGCCAACTGCCACAACTTCGCCCTTTGACGGTTTTTCTTGTGCATTATCAGGAATAATAATACCACTGCTAGTAGTATTTGCCTCTTCTACTCTTTTTACTAGGACTCTTTTTCCTAATGGTTGAAAATTCATTTAAACTCCTTACATAACATAAATTACAAATGCAATAATACATTAAAATAGTAACAATGTCAACATCTTTAGTTGAACACACTAAGCTTTCTTTATTAAATATACTCAATGTTTTTGATAGCAGTATCTTTCTTTTACTTTTTGGATTGTATTTTCACTTTTTGTTTAGCTTTTGCTCTATCTTAGCTTGTTTAAAGTTTTAAAAAAGTATAATTCTGCCTCTTAAAAGATGTCACGGTAGCTCAGCTGGTTAGAGCACTGGTCTCATAAGCCGGGGGTCGGGGGTTCGAGTCCCCCCCCTGACACCATTTTTTAAGATTCCGGATTAGCTCAGCGGTAGAGTAGGTGACTGTTAATCACTTGGTCACTGGTTCGAATCCAGTATCCGGAGCCATACTTCTTATAACCCCTTATACACGGACTTTCCAACTGAATTATTTAGCTACTGTGCCCAAACGTGTCCACTATATGTCATTTAAAAAAGAAGCTCTTTGCAAGTGGGAAATCATAATTCACTTTTTAAATAGTATTTTAGCTGCCGAGTAGCTAAATATATGTCTTTTAATGTCTTTCTTTGATAGAAGATAGAATTTAAAATGGTCATTTTTCGGGCTTTTTAGTATATTCTAGATTCTCCAATATACATAGCCGCCTTTTAAACTCCACTAATATTTTTGCTTTTAAGCAACTTTATTTATAACCTATTTTCTTAGCTGCGCTCTTGTTGTTTATCCTAATTTTTTTTGCTCCAGACACTGATTTCTGCTATGGTGTGTTGAAATTTTCTGCTTGTCTCTTTTATAACAAATTCCAAATCCTGTAGATGCACGAGGTCAAAGTTAGCACTTAAAATCTCTTTTAGCGTATCTATGGTTTTTACTTCTTTGTCCTGCTTATCTTTGTATCCGCCGAGCCAAAACTCTTTTTTAGTAAAGTGCTCCTGCCAAGTGTATGGGGACGTTAAAATCAAAACTCCACCACTATTTAACCTCTCATGTACAGTATCTAAAAACAGTTTTGGGTTATAGAGCCTGTCGATAAGGTTTGTCGCCATTATTAAATCATAAGAGTTAAAATTTGGTTTTAGGTTGCATGCATCTCCTTGCCAAAAACTAACTCTATGCTTTAAATTTTCATATCCAAGTTCCTTGATAGTTATCTTTTTTTTCTGCACCAAATCGCCCTCTGTTTTTGAGGCAAAAGCAACATAACCGTCACTTTTGAGCTTTGCGCCGACACCTATAAATCTGGCAGAAAAGTCAATCCCCTCCACTGCATCAAAACTCTTTGCAAGTTCAAATGTCGCTCTTCCCGTTGAGCAGCCTAAATCAAGCGCTTTTGTATGTTTTTTTGCAAACTTAGAGGCTATTTTTGCGCACTCTATTGCAAAGTTTTTCACTCCAAAGTTCTCGCCTGCATACTGAAACTCGCAGTATTGAGACACCAGCTCATGACTCTCGTAAATATCACCTTTTTTCTCTGCTTCGGTATCTGTTATCACATATCTAAAACCTGCATTTTGGTAAAAGTGTTTGCGAAATGCGTAACGCGAGTGTTTCATGATAAGATTCCCGCTGCTCGCCCATGAAGCACCTAAAATCAGTGCATGTTTATCATCAAAAGTCGGTGTTGAAAAGTCATCATAAGCGGGATGAACCTCAAAACCCTCAAAGCCAAATATCGGAGTGCGGCTCCACTGCCACACATTTCCCATAACATCATATATACCGTTAAAACCAAACTCATTTACGGGGCACGAGCTAAAATAATGATAAAAATTTAGATTTGCCCTACTCTCATGAAGCTCTGGGATATCTTTTAATCCCGCATACTCATAAAGAACTCTATACTCAACCTCGCTTGGCAAAGAGTAACTAATCCTCTCTTTTTTACTCTTATAACGGCAAAATGCCTCCGCTTCAAGTGCATTAACATCAACTGGCCAGTCAAGCGGCATATCTATCTCTTTATAAAGCGCTCTATATCTGTATTTCCCATCTTCTAAAATCCAAAATGCAGGGTGTTTTGCGCCACTTATCTCTAAAAACTTCCTCCCCTCATCATCCCAAAACTCGCTCTTTTCATATCCGCCCTCTTTTACAAATTCCATAAATTCATCGTTGCTTACTAAATATTTTGAGACTTTAAAATCCTTTACACTCTCCTTATAAACTCCATACTCATTATCCCATCCGTAAAGGTTATGCGACCTCTCTTTACCTAAAACAATCTCGCCGCCTTTTATCTCAATCATCTCATTTTTAGGGGAAGTTGAACTATGTGAGCAGATGTTGAACTCTTTTACCTCCTTGACACACTCAAGCGGCATCTGGCGATGCAAAACAAGCGAAGTCTCTATATGAATACGCTCATGTTCTATCCCCATTAAAATAATCCACATGGGAGAATCTTGCTTGATTTCAAGATTCAAAGGAAGCGTCGTAATAAGAACATCAACTAGCTCTCTTACCTGCTTGCGATAGGCTCTTACTTCCTCTACTTTTGGCCATTTGTAGTGGGAGTTCTCTAAATCATCCCATGCCATCTCATCAACACCCACGGCAAAGATGGACTCAAACTCGGGATTAATCCTCTTTTTTATTATCTTCATGTTGATAAGTTTATTTACAAAAAAAGTTGCAGTATGTCCAAAATAAAATATCATAGGATGACGAGTTGATTCGGATCTTTGATAAAAGACCTCATCACTCTTTAACACCTCAAAAATCTTCTCAAAAATATCAAATGTATTGTGAAAATATGTTCTAATCTCTTCTCTTTTCGTCTCCGTATCTGACTTGTTTAAAGTTACCGAATATAAACTAAACTTACTCAAAATACTTCCTTTTGGATATAATTTTTCTATGAAATTTTATTATAGTGAAAAATTAAGCTCATTTACAAATCTCTTGCATGCTTTTACTACAAAAGAGTGTGGCAACTTAGCGTTTCATGTAGGCGACGACAAATTAAGTGTACAAAAACAACACGAACTTTTGTCAAAAGAGTTAGGTTATGAAAGAGAGTCGCTTGTATATATGAACCAGATACACTCAGATATCGTACATCTTGTAACAAATGAAAATTTTACCACACCTCCAACATGTGATGCGCTTGTGACAAACAAAATAGACACTCCTCTTATGGTTATGGTAGCGGATTGCTCGCCAATTCTGTTTTACGATAATCAAAAAAGAGTTATTGCAGCGGCTCACGCAGGACGACAAGGTGCATTTAAAAATATAGTAAAAAATGTTATAGACAAGATGCAAAGAGAATTTGACTCAAATCCAAAAGATATACAGGTAAGTGTAGGAGCTAGCATCAGAGCATGTTGTTATGAAGTAGGGAGTGAGATTTATGATGAGGCAAAGGCACTAGGCTTAGCATACTCTATAGAAAAAAAAGAGGAAAGCTTCTACCTTAATGTAGGTGCGATTTTAAAAAAACAGCTCCTCCTTTGTGGCATAAAAGCAGAACATATTGAGTTTTGTGATGATTGCACTTGTTGCAGTACAAACAGATACTTCTCCTACAGAGCGCAGGCACAAACCGGCAGATTTGCCGGAGTTATTATGCTTAGAGGGTAATTTTTTTTGCCAGCTGAACAGGCAGAAGTCCCAAAGACTCCTCAACCTCTTTTGTCTTTCCGTGAGTTATAAACTTATCCTCATACTCAAAGCTTACAACTTCTACATGCATAATCTTCTCTTTTGAGAGAAACTCTAAGATAGCCGAGCCTACTCCGCCCATTTTTGCGCTATCGCTAAAGACAAACCACTTTTTATATTTTGCAGACATATCATGAAGCATCTCCTCATCAAGCGGCTTTACAAATCGTAAATCCAAAATACTAACTTCAAAATTCAAATATTTTGCCGTCTCATAAGCTCTGCCTACACCGTTACCATAACCTATAAGAAGAACATCTGTACTACTTGAACGAAGAAGTTGCGATTTTGCCAATTTAAAGGGCAACGATTCAGGCAAGTCTGTTTCAGTAAAGGAACCTCTTGGATATCTAAGCGAACATGGGTACGGATACTCAGCCGCAAATGCCATAGCTTGATGAAAACTCTTCTCATCCCTTGGAGCAAAAAGTGTCATATTTGGGATAGCTCTTAAAAAACTAATGTCAAATGCCCCTTGATGCGTCTCCCCATCCTCTCCGACTATACCAGCCCTATCAAGCGCAAAAACAACAGGAAGATTCATCAAGCATGTGTCATGTATTATCTGATCATATCCGCGCTGCAAAAATGTTGAGTAGATGGTACAAAACGGCTTAAATCCCTCTTTTGCGAGTGCTGCCATAGATGTGACTGCATGCTGTTCTGCAATAGCCACGTCCCAAAATCTATCGGGATATACTTCCATCAACTCGTTTAAGCCTGTTCCGCTTGGCATGGCAGCAGTTGCACCTACTATCTTTTCATTATGTTTTGCAA
This sequence comes from Sulfurimonas sp., assembly GCF_023229105.1. Lineage (GTDB taxonomy): Bacteria > Campylobacterota > Campylobacteria > Campylobacterales > Sulfurimonadaceae > Sulfurimonas. The sequence continues at coordinate 21,708 of NZ_JALNZY010000012.1, read as the reverse complement.
GATGTAAAAGTGCCTCCGCATATATTTGGGTAGCACTTTTCTTCGTACTTTTTTTAGCTTCATTGCCGCTATCTATGTCAAAAGGTCCTACTCCGTGCCACTTTTCCTCTTGACCTTCGGCTATCTCATACCCTTTGCCTTTAATGGTTTGAACATGAACAATAACGGGTTTTTTAAGCTCTTTTGCTTTTTGAAGTATCTCTATAAGCGAAGTAAGATTATGTCCATCAACAGGTCCGATATAGTCAATCCCCATCTCCTCAAACATAATCCCCGGAGTAATGAGCTTTAAAGACTCCTCCATTCTTTTTGCGATATATCTGGCACCCTCTCCAAAGTTATCTACAAAGTTTTCAGTATGTTTTTTAAAGGTTTGATAAAACGGCGAAGCCATTGCCGAACTGAGCATTCTACTTATCGCGCCTATAGGCTTTGATATACTCATCTCGTTATCATTTAGTATGATTACCATCGGATATTTTCTATCGCCTAACTCATTAAGCGCTTCATAAACCATACCTGCCGTCATGGCTCCATCACCTATCATGATAACAGGAATCCTCTTACCTTCTTCACCTTTTAGTGCGATAGCTTTAGCGGCACCCACACCCAAAGAGATAGAAGTTGAGCTATGCCCTGCGACAAAATAGTCATGTTCGCTCTCGCTTGGTTTTGTATAACCGCATAAACCGTTAAATTGTCTTAGAGTATCAAACTCCTTATATCTTCCAGTTATTAGTTTATGCGCGTAAGATTGATGCGAGACATCAAAAATAAACGGATCTTTTTTACTATCAAAAACTTTATGCATAGCCACTATAAGCTCTGTTGCACCAAGAGTAGAACTTAGATGCCCGCCATTTTTACTCACTACTATTAAAATCTTTTCTCTTATCTCTTTGCAAAGTATTTCTAGCTCTTTGACGTTGCTTTTTTTAATATTTATCAATTTTCACTCACTTAATGCTGCTCTTTTGACTCGCTCAAATCTTTTTGATATTTGTGCATCTATATTGCCTGCGTCACTGATAGCTATAACCCCGCCGAGACTTACGGCAGCATCTGAGATAACTTCTACATGTGTTAGAGAGCCGACAGCCTGAGAGATTGCTCCATGATCTTTTGGATTAACTCTCAAAACTACTTTTGATGCACTCTGCAACTCTTTTATTAACTCTTTAGCTAAAGTTTTTGCCACTTCATTTGAGTTCTCTTCAAGCTCAATTTTTATTACCTCTTTTGCAATATCCAAAGCAGCACTAATCAACTCAGCCTTAATACCCTCTAGTGCACTCTCAAACTCTTTTGCGCTATTTTGAAGCTTTGTAACCGATTCCGAGTACATAGAAACAGCATTTGCTATATCTTTTTCATCCTTTTTCGCGTGAAGCTCTTTGCCTGCCTCAACACCTTTAGAATAGGACTCTTCTTTGACTTTTTCAAGCTCTGTTTTATGCTCTTGACTCATATTTTCAAGCTTCATTTGAAGTTTAATAAAGTTAGATGACATCTCATCAGTTTTTTTGAGCAGAGATTCTATAAGGGAGTCTTTGGAGTTTGAGCTCATCGCAGTAGCATCAATCTCTTTCTCCACTTTGGGTTGCGGCGGCTCAACAATACGTTTTTTTGGTATCAGCGAAGATTCAAAAACCTCTTCTTGCTCATCATCTGCACCAAAGGCTAAAACCTTAAAATTGTACTTATCGACATTGTGCTTTGCCACTCTTTTGCTCGTGATTATATTTGACAATTATTCTACCATCTCTTCAGTTGAACTTCCCAGCTGAATTACTCCACCCTCTGCGAGACCATTGACCACTTCAACAATTCTTCGTTGAGCACTTTCAACTTCTTTCATCCTAACAGCACCCATAAACTGCATCTCTTCTTCAAATGCTTCTTTTGCTCTCTCACTCATAGCATTAAAGAATTTCTGTTTGAGTTCTTCAGGAGCACTTTTGAGTGAAAGCATCAAGTCAGGTTTCTCGATTGATTTTAGTATCTCAGTAATTGCATTTTTATCGAGCGTCTCAATATCTTCAAATGTAAACATCATCTCTTTGATAAGATTTGACATCTCCTCATCTCTCTCTTCAATCTTAGCAAGAGTCTCTTTTGAAGCTTTTGCTCCAAGACGGTTGAATATATCTGCAACTGCACGAGGTCCTCCGACTTCAACTTTATAAGATGCAAGTGATTCAAGCTTAGACTCAAGCACGGCAGAGACTCTTTTAATAACTGAAGGAGATATATCTCCAAGTTTAGCCATTCTCATAGAGACTTCGCTTCTAAGATCATCTGGAAAATACTGTATGGTATCCGCAGCTTCTGTCGCATCCATGTGGGCTAAGATAAGTGCTATCGTCTGAGGATGCTCATTGATAATAAAATCCGAGAGTTGTTGAGGCTTAATTTTTGAAAGATAAGCAAAATTTTGCGTCTCCTGCATACTTTTTGAGAGTTTCTCTAAGATTTTCTTAGCCTCTTCGGGACCAAGCGTTCTATAAAGAAGTTCTCTTGCATACTCTAAACCGCCGGATGTTATAAACTGACCCGATTGAAAAATTGCGTAAAACTCCTCTAGCACTGCAGTTGCAACAGATTTTCCTACACTCTTATTTGTAGCGATATGCTTTGAAACTTCGGTTATAGCATCAATACTCATATTTGAAAATATAGCGGCAGTTGCTTCCTCGCCTATTTGCATAAGCACTATAGCAGTTTTCTCAGCCATACTCATCTCATCAAATTTTGCCTGCTGCGTAGGAGTTAGATTCATATATTTTCCTTACCTAATTGATACATCTGCTTCTTCTGTCATCAAAGCCTGAAGAACAAGTGCTACAGCTTCTGGTGACTCCTCAACCATACCTCGAATTTTTTCAAGAAGAACATCATACTTAAGTTCATCTTCATTAAATCCCTCTCCCATGCCAAGCTGCTCTTCAACTTTACGGCGCATTGTTTGAACTTTCTCTACCAAATCCTCATTTACGTCATCCTCTATATCTATAAGCGGTCTGCCTATCTCATCCTCTTCTTTAGAGATTTCAAGCATTCTCTGCGCGAAAGGAGATATAACTTTTTTGTAAAGAATAAAAAGAAGCAAAAGAACAAAAAGATATTTAAACAGTTCAGAAAATGGAGCTAAATAGGTTTGAGAGAAAGTTACGGCTTGATTCATTCTCTCTTTATTTTTATCAACTTCTGGTAGTTTAAATTGCAGATTTTGAACACTTATCTGATCGCCTCGCTCTTCATTTATACCGATAGAGCGGTTAACTAAAGCGCTCAAGGCTTCAAGATCCGTCTCTGACAAGGGTTCATACTCAAGCTCTTGTGTCGGATTGCCATCAGCATCTAGCTTGTACTTGTATTTTCCATCAACAACAACAGCGGCAGTAACTCTTTTAATCCGCGCAAATTCACTCTTTATAGTTGAGACAGTTTTTCCAACCTCATAGTTTGTCGTACCTGTATTTTTTTCATACTTTTCATTTGTTTGATTGCTTGAGAGACCCTCTACCGGACCTATGTTGCTAACAGTTCCGGGAACTCCGCCAACTTCAGCAGGAGTCGTACCCTCTCTCTTCTCTTCGCTTAACTGCTCGCTTCTAACTACATTTTCAGGATCATATGTCTCAGAAGTTGAGCTTTTAATAGAAAAATCAAACTCTATAGTAACCTGAGCAACGACCTTTTCTTCCCCGCCGACAAAAGGGGAGATTACCTCTATGATTTTTTTCTGCTTTTTCTTCTCTTCTTTTGCCTTATAACTTTGCTGTACCGACGAGAGTTCGCCCATTTGAGCCATCTCATCTTCATCACCCAATGTTTCCCCGTCGCTGTCTATAAGCATAACATTTGCGGGAGTCAGATTTGGCACTGCTGCAGCTACTAGATTTTTTATGCCTCTAATCTGCTTTGAAGAGAGCCTTTTGCCCTCAACAAGCTGAAGCATAACTGAGGCAGTTGGATCCGTCTTTTTTTCAACAAAAAGAGTATCTTTTGGAAGTGCCAAACTCACACTTGCACGCTCTATCGGCGCTAAAGCATTAATAGTGCGGGAGAGTTCACCTTCTATTGCACGAAGATATTTCACGTTTTGATCAAAACTAGTAGCTCCGAACTCCTGATTGTCAAAAAGTTCAAAACCCACACCACTGTTTTTAGGAATACCCAAAGATGCAATTGCTATACGCTCTTTATAGACAACATTTCTAGGAACTTTTATAATATTTTTATCAAGTAGCTCATAAGGTACGTTATCCTTCTCCAACTGCTCTACTACTTTAGCCGCATCTTCTGAAGTCAAAGAATCAAAAAGCACATCATATTGGCTTAGAGCATCTTTTTTAGCTGTATAAACGACCATAAAAACCAAAAATGCAACTATGCCTACAACAGCAAAACCTATGATAAACTTCTGCTGCTTTGTAAGCTTATCATACAGAATGACTAGTTGTGAAAAAAGTACCTTAAAATCCATCAATTTCCCATTTTACCATTACAAAAATTGTGTTACTAACTTAAAAAAACGACTATTTTGTTCATGCGTACCCACTGTTACCCTGATTGCATTCATATCATAACTGCTTAAATTTCTAACTATCATTCCCTGTTCTAAGAGCTGATTTGCTATCTTTGTTGAGTCCTGCTTAGCACTTAGACACAATGTTACAAAATTAGTATAACTGTCAATTATATCTATTTTTTGCTCTTTTGCAAACTCTTCATAGCGTTTCATCTGCTCAAAATTTAGAGTTATACTTTTTTTCACAAACTCTTTATCATTAAGAGCTTCGCTTGCAGCTTCAAGAGAAAGTGTGGTAATGTTAAAAGGCGGTCTTAGTTTATACAGCTCTTGTATAATTTTAGAATCTGCCAAGCCGTATCCTACTCTCATGCCGCCCAGTCCATACGCCTTAGAGAATGTACCCAGAAAAATTACATTTTCAAACTTCCCTATAAGCTCTTTTGGTACTATCTCTTTTTTTGCATCTTTATATATAGCGTACTCCATGTATGCCGCATCTATTACAACTAAAGTATTGCTGTCTATCTTCTTCAAAAAGTCATATATCTTATCTGCATCTAAAGCATCACCGGTTGGATTATTTGGCGTGCATATAAAAATTATTTCCGGCTTTTCTTGTTTGTACATCTCATAAAACTCATCTAGGTTATGCTCTTGCGACGTAGTTCTAATTACCTCTGCTCCGACATGTTTTGCATATATCTCATACATGGCAAAAGTAATGGAGTTCATCAATATTTTTGAGCCTGCCTGCGCTTTTGCGTGGATAAGAAACTCTATAACTTGATCACTCCCCGAACCTATAATTACATTAGTGTTTTGTACTTCATATCTTGCGCTCAAAGCATTTTTGAGCTTTATCATCGAATCATCCGGATATAGGGCCATTTTCGGCAATATAGCAGCAACTGCTTCAATGACTCTAGGGGAGCACCCTAAAGGGTTTTCATTTGATGCAAGCTTGACTATATCTTTTGGCTCTATACCAAACTCTCTTACAACCAACTCTATGGGCTTTCCAGCCTCGTATGTCTTGATATTTTCTAAATTTTTATTAAATTCCAATCTCTTCACCTTTTACGTAACTTCCTAGCCAAGTTACCTCTTCCTTATGTTTTTGCAATACTTCTTGAACGTTTTCATCATCTATATGTCCATAAAAATCCATAAAAAAGAGATAATTAAACCCACCCTTTTCTTTTAAGGGGCGAGACTCTATTTTTGAAAAATTTATCTTTTTATCATCAAAATCCTGTAAAAAGCTAACTAGGGAACCCGCTTTTACAGAATCTTTAAGCCTCACTAAAATAGATGTTTTATCATCTTCGCTTTTCTCATTTTTAAAGTCACTTAGTATCACAAATCTTGTCTGTGAACCTATATCATCCTCAACATGGTCAAACATAGTCGGAACACCGTAAAGCTTTGCAGCAATATGGCTACATATAGCCGCAGAATTTGGTGTCTCAGCTGCTAATATTGCCGCCTTTGCAGTCGATTCAACAGGAATTTGCTCGACATTAAATAGATTATGCTCCTGCAAAAACTCTCTGCACTGCCCAAACCCTTTATCTTTTGAGTATATCTTAGTAATTTGGCTCAATTTTTTCGCTTTTGTCGCAAAAGACATATGAATGGGCATGTAAAATTCGGCAACAATTCTTAGGGGGCTCTTAACAAGCAGATCTAGCGTTTCGCCGACAACACCATCTCTAGAATTTTCAATCGGAACTACGCCAAACTTTGCCCTTTTTGCCTCAAGCGTCTTAAAAACAGAGTGAATCGAACTAAGAGAGAGGTAGTCGCTCATAGCCCCAAAACGGCTCTCAGCCGCTTGATGCGTAAAACTTCCCTCAGGACCGAGATAAGCTATGCGTTCTGGAAGCTCCAAGTTTCTTGCAACTGCAAAAATCTCCAAAAATATCGCTTCAATGGCAGCCGCATTTAAAAGACCGTTTTGTTCTATACTGTTTTGCGTCAATCTCTGTATTATTGCTTTTTCTCTCTCGGGTCTATAAATGGCTCCATCATTGCTTCTTTTAATCTCACCGACTCTTTTAACAACTTCCATTCTATGATTAAGCAGTTTTAACAACTCATCATCAATGGCATCTATAGCACCTCTACACTCATCTAAAGTTTTCATAACGTCTCCAAAATTTCTTGCATGTCGGCATAAACAGAGTCAGGCTTTAGCTCCTCTTTTAAAAAAGGGACTATCTCTTTAGCACTCTTATACTTTCCGCTTGTAACAAAGATTGTCTTCATTCCCAGCTCTTTTGCTCCGCCTAAATCGCCCTTTACATCATCGCTTATAATAATTATATCACTAAAACTTACGTTGCTTTTTTGCTCCTGCGCTCTTTTTAGAGCTTCCTTATAAAAGGAGATGCTCGGCTTGCCAACAACATCATAACTACTAGATGTTGCAAACTCCAGCATCTTTAAAATTGCTCCGACTCCGGGGTATCTTTTAGAGTTTTTTGCATATATTGATGTCTCATGCATCCCTACCAAAGAGGCTCCGCTTAGTAAAAAATCAATCATCTGAGCATACTCATCAGCAGAAAAATTCTCCTTGATGGCAATTAAGACCGTCTTAGGATTTTCATAGTTTAACGTGTACCCCATTTTTTTTAGAACTTCCAAAAATTCTGCTGCCCCATACGCTGCAACCGACTCTTTTTGCACTCTTGATTCTAATAGCATCAGGGGGTCAAGATAGCGAGAAAAATCAAAACTAAAACCGCTTGCGAGCAAAAAATTATAAAAATCTTTAGAGGCTTTTTTTGTGTTGTTTGTGATAATCATATATGGAATTTTTTCTTCATTTAGCTTCTTTATAAACGCAATGCTTCCGCGGATAGGAGATTTGTCCGTATCGCTAATTAAAGTACCCTGCACATCTATAAAATACATCTTAATCAACCAAAAATTCTTTCTCAAGCGCTATGAGATCTTCAAACTCTTCTCGTTTACGAATAAGTCTTGCCTCGCCGCCTTTGAGCGCAACTTCTGCACTTCTGCCTCTTGTATTGTAGTTGCTCCCCATACCAAAGCCGTAAGCTCCGGCGCTATGAATTACAAGCAAATCATTATGCTCTAAACTCGGAAGTAGGCAATCTTTTGCAAAAAAGTCGCCACTCTCGCAAACAGGTCCCACTACATCAGCCTTACTCTTAGCTGTTGTACTCTTTGTAATTGCCTCGATTGCATGATACGCATTATAGAGACTAGGGCGAAGAAGGTCATTCATCCCACCATCTACTACGACAAATCTTTTTGCACCGTTTTGCTTTTCATAAAGAACTTTTGTTAAAAAATATCCCGCATTTGCAGTTAAAAATCTTCCCGGCTCACAAATAACAGTCAAATCAAGCCCTTTTAAGGTTCCGAGTATCGCCTGTGCATAGTCATAAGGTTTTATAGTTACCTCATCCTTATACTTGATGCCAAGCCCTCCCCCGATATCAAAAAACTTCAACTCTATCTTGATGTTTTTAAGAGAGCGCACCATGTCGGCTACAATCTCAGCAGACTCATAGATAGGCTTTAGTTCAGTAAGCTGAGAACCGATGTGAAAATGAATTCCGACTGGATCTAAATGCTCTGAGTTATTCGCTCGAATATACATTCTTTTTGCGGTATCTATCTCTACTCCAAATTTATTGTCATGTAACCCCGTAGAGATATAAGGATGCGTTAGAGGGTCTATATTTGGATTTACTCTTATGCTGATTCTGCACGCCACTTTAAGCTCCTTTGCAATAAGCTCAACACGTCCAAGCTCCGCTTCACTCTCAACATTGATATATAAAATATCTTTTTGTATAGCTTCACGTATCTCATCATCGCTCTTTCCAACACCTGAGAATATAATCTTGTAACTAGGAATACCCGCTAAAAATGCACGGCGAACTTCGCCAATAGATACACAATCAGCGCCGCTTCCCAAAGAAGCAAAATGCTTAATAATACTAAGATTTGAGTTGGATTTTATAGCATATGCCATAAGAGATTTTCTGCCTTTAAAGGCTTCTTTTAGCTCTTCATACTGTTGCGTCATGTAGTCTAAATCATATATATAAAGCGGGGTTTTATATATAGCTGCAAGTTCTTTAAAATTAATCATAAAAGTCCCAAATATTTTTTAAGGCATTTTACCTAAAAAGTACTTATATTTTTGTTATGTAGCTAGGCGATATCGTCTCCACTGCCTTAGAGCAATCAAAAAGAGAATAAATACCGGAAGGAGTATCCCGACTTCGCTTGACAATGTTTTATGACTAGAGAGTTCAATAAGTGCAAACAGGATTGCCCATATCAACATCGATGAAATAATGGCTCCAAAACTAAAAAGCGAAACATTTAAAAACCTCACACTAACAGGAACAAAGAAAAAAATAATCACAATAAGACTCGGTACGAAAAATGGATAAACAAATATTTTGTATAAGGAACTCTTGATAAGATCTGTATTTATATTTTGTTCTTTTAGAAGCGAATATGCATCAATGGCATCTTTTATAGTAAAGTTAACTTTTCCCTCATAAACCTGATCTAGCATCTTCGGGCGAAAACCTTGAAGAATTTCTAGATTTTTTTCTTGTGTTACTTTTATCCCTAATGAATCAAAACTAATATCGTCTGGTTTAGTGATAATATCTGCAACGTTTATATGCCATGAATCTCCTCTATAGCTAGCTTTTTTTGCTACCAAAACCTCTTTTAAGAAGTTGTTGGTAAAACTAAAAACCCGTATATCCTCAGCACTCTCTTGAAGCGGCAGCATCTTTGAAAAATATACAAATTTATCCTTATATGTGAAGAAGAGGTCTCTTGTGGGACTAAGGTATTGGGCATTTTTACGAATATTTTTTGCCATCTCATCCGAGTGTGCAAAATTAGAGACTGAATGCAAGAAGATAAAAAGAAGTATAACGGCGGTAGATACGACAACAAATGGTTTAAGAATATCTACTCTTGAGTATCCAAGAGAGTAGAAGGAGACAAGTGCATTTGAGCGAATAAGAAAAATTTTTGTGCTAATCATAGCAAATACAAGTGAAAGAGGAAGAAGTATATCAATAGCAAAAAATGTTTTGTACACAAGATATATAAGAAGTAAGTTAGCCGATATATCTAACTTATCTGCACTCTGCATATAGTCAAACCCGACTAAAAAAAGGACAAGCGAAATCAAGATAATAAAAAAATATTTTAGATAGTGAAAAGAGATATATTTAAAAGCCAACATAGTATGCAAATCCGATTAAAAAGTTGATGCTATTTTAGCTGAAATTTTCTAATCGTATATTTAGCGCTTGCATCTTCGAGTGAATGTTCAAGTAAAAACTCAACAGCCTCACATGCAAAAGAGATCCATTGAACCAAATGTTCCCGCTCCTCTTTGCTAAAATCGCTTAAAACATAAGAGGAGACCTCGCCTTTATGTTCAGGTTTGCCGATACCCATTCTGACTCTGATATACTCTCTTGATATATGCTCATCTGCTGATTTTAGTCCGTTATGTCCGCCATTTCCACCGCCTTTTTTTAAACGAAGCGTACCAAAGGGGAGATCTAAATCATCATGCACTACAACTACTTCATCAATTTTATAAAATTTTTTAACAGCTGCAATTGCAATGCCTGAGAGATTCATAAAAGTAAGCGGTTTTAATAAAAAATTGTTTGAAAATTTATAGAGTTTTGCGTTAAATGAAGAGGAGGAGAGTTTTTGTGCGCTATTTCTTTTAACAAGCTCGTCAATAACCATAAATCCTATGTTATGACGAGTGTGCTGATAATTCGGACCAGGATTTCCTAGACCGACTATTAGCATAATTACTTAGCTTTTATTACACTCAGTACAGATACACGATCAGCATCTGTGAATGTGATATTTGGTATTTTTGCTATATCGCGAAGTAGTTTTGAATCGCCGACATCCATTTTTGCAACATCAACAAAGATAGCATTTGGAACGTTTTCTATTGCAGCTTTTACTCTTAAACGAGGTTTTGAAACGTGAATAAGACCTTTATTTTTAAGTCCTATCGCATCACCTTGTGGAACAACTGGTATATGATAATGTGTCACAACACCAGATTGTGCTACCATTAAATCTACATGTAAAAGCTTCGCTGTTACAGGATGTGCCTCATATGATTGAACAACAACATTCATCTTTTTGCCACCAACACTAACTGCAAATGCCAAAGTATCTTTGTTGCGAACAGTACGGATATACTCATTTTCTTTAAATGCAGCATGAATATTTTCAAGCCCTTTTCCGTAAATATTTGCAATTAGATAACCATCACGGCGAAGTGCTTTCGTGCCTTTTTTGCCAATACTCTCTCTAATAATGCCTTCTAACATATTAAATCCTTAATAAAAAATATTTGCAATTATACATTTTTAAGCTTTAAGTGCAATTAAAAGTTATTTTAAATCAAAAATATCATCATCCAAAACTATGTCATTACCGTTTTTCTCTGGCTTTTTAAGTGTATCAGCAGCTTTGCCGCTGTTTAACCCGCTCATTTTTAATTCCAAATCAGAAGCACTTGTCGCATAATCTTTAGCTCTATCTTTTGTAATAATTCCTGCATTGTAAATATCCAGAATATGCTGGTCAAAACTTTGCGATTTGTAGTGCTCTCGACCCTTTTCTATCGCTTCTTTAATCTCATAATCTCGGTTCTCTAAAATCAGCTTCTCAATAGTTGGAGTTTTTACAAGTATCTCCATTGCTGCAACCCGCTTATTCTCTTTTGTTGGGATAAGTCTTTGAGAAATTACACCCTTTAACACCCCAGCAAGAGAGAGACGAACACGGTTTTGCTCCTCATTAGGAAAAATTGCAATAATACGGTTAATCGTCTCCTTTGCATCTACAGTATGCAGGGTCGAAAATACCAAGTGACCGGTATCTGCCGCATGAAGGGCAAGCTCTATTGTTTCGCGGTCTCTCATCTCACCGACTAAAATGATATCCGGATCCTCGCGAAGAGCAGCTCTTAAAGCTCTGTCAAAAGAGAGCGTGTCTTGACCAACTGAGCGCTGATTTATTATACATCCTCTATCTTTGTGCACAAACTCAATAGGATCTTCTATTGTTATAATATGCTTTTTTTGCGTTATATTTATCTCATGTATCATAGCTGCAAGCGTCGTTGACTTGCCGCTACCCGTCGTTCCGGTAACAAGAATAAGCCCGCGTGATTCTTTAGCAAAAGCTCTAACCATTTCAGGATAATTCATCTCATCAATAGTTGGAATATTCATAGGAATAGCACGAAACACAAAAGAGGGTCCATCTGTTTGAAAGAAAATATTTACACGAAAACGGTTGCGCTCATCAAATTGATAAACTAAGTCAACCTCTTTATTTTCAACTAACTCCGAAAATCTGCTTCTTAAAATCTCTTTTGAGAGAGTCATCGCGTCCTCGTAAGAGAAAATACTTCCTGAAAATGGAATAATTGCTCCGTTAATCCGTGCTCTAATCACACCATTAGATTTGACATGCAAGTCACTTCCACCATTTTCTATCAGTTTTTTTAGATATGCTCTAATCTTTTTTGTCTGCTCAAATGTTAGCTGAGTAATATCTACTTCATTTTTATTTTTATTCATAGCGACTCCAGTATCTCTTTAAAGGCATCTTTAAAAGATTTAAGTCCCTCCGATACTTGCTTATCCAAAACAGCATCAAAATCTATACCCAAACCCTTGATTTTCTTAAAATGCTCTTTTATAATCTGGGCTGGAATCGGTAAGGCACTCTTTTTGCCTCCATTTAGATGAAACGCTTTTATCGTATCTATGGGAGCAGTATTTATGCTGTTATATGCTAAAAGTTTCTCTATATAGTAGTGAGGTGGCAGGGAATCATCTTTTACCCCCGTGCTTGCGAAGAGTGTCCTGCAACTCTTGACTCCCATCTCTTTCACTTTGGCATAAATATCTGCGCTGTTATATATCCCACTAAGTGCCCTCTCAACACCATTTTTTGCCAGCTCTTCATCAAGCGCTCTATCAATTCTGCTGACAAAAACACTGATAACTGTGTCAACCTCTGTTTTGTTTTGTGCTAAGCCCTCTCTAAAAGCCTCCGCACATGCAATAGCCTGTGATTTTTTAAACACAAGCGTCGCATTTACAGGTATAGAACTGCCTACAAGTTCTTTCATAGCGATATATCCTGCTTCTGTAGCAGGAATTTTTATCATAACATTTTTGCGATTTATCTCGCTAAAGAGTCTTTTTCCCTCTTTGATAGTCGCCTCTGCATTGTCACAAAGATACGGATCTACCTCGATGCTGACATAGCCGTCATCCCCCTTCTCATAAAGAGGACGTAGAATATCCGCTGCTTTTTGTATGTCTACCTGCGCCAAAGCCTCATACTTCTGTTTTGGAGATAGCGCATCTAGGGTAGAGAGCTGTTTCTTATATGCACCTGAACTTAATATTGCGTTTTTGAATATTGCAGGATTAGAGGTAGCGCCATTGATAATTCCATCTTCAATGAGCCTCTTAAACTCATGATCTAAGAACTCTCTTTCTATAAAATCAGCCCATAAAGAGAACTTCAACTCTTTTAAATACATTTTGTTAGCCTTGCTTGTTTTATTAAATTATAACTTAAAAATTCTCAATTTATTTTAAACACTCTTTAAAATACTCTTTTTACTCTTTTAAGCAATGCTTTTAGGAATTTTTATGACAAATGACGATCCGCCGTTTTTACTCTGCACATCAATCTCACCGCCAAACTGCTTCTGTATTATCATCTGACTCATGTAGAGCCCCAATCCTGTTCCATTTTTGCCCTTTGTACTAAAGTAGGGCTCAAAAAGAGATGGTAGATTTTCGCTGCTTATGCCTCCAGCATTATCCTCTATATATATAAAAACCATATCTTCCGGCGTTTTAACACTTAAATTTATAATTGGATTACTGTTTTTTGTCTCATTATGTGCATCAATAGCATTGTTTAAGATATTGAGTACCACTTGAATAAGCTCATTTACATAAGTTTTTACATATATATCAGCGCTTTTATTTATGGAAATTTTTATATTAGTGTCACTCACTCTTGAGAGTGCAAAATTGAGTGCTCTTTTTAGCAGCTCATGAATCTCGATATCTTGCATCTCTTTATTGGGATGAAAATAGGTTTTAAAGTCATCAATAGTATCGGAGAGATAAACTATCGTATCGCTGATATTGCTAAGTGCTGCATCTATCTCTTCACGGCTTCCCTCTTTGCCAAGGAGTTGTTTAAGCTGTAAATTTGCGATTTGCAACGTAATAGTAGAGAGTGGCTGCCTCCACTGGTGTGCTATCATGCTTATCATTTCGCCCATGACCGCCTGTTTAGATTGTACCTTTAAAATCTGATCTTTTCCTCTTAACTCTTCTAGTTTTTGTTCTACTTTAAGTTCGAGTGATTCATTTAGCTTCCTAAGCTCTGTTGTTTTATCCTTTACCTGCTTTTCTAGCTCTTGATTAAAGTTTCGTAACATCTCTTGCTGCTCTAAAATAATACTCCTTACCTCATCTATTTTTCTCTGGTAAAAGTAGATTATTATGCTGATTACGACTAAAACAAAGGAGAGGTATGAAGCTTGATACATGGAATACTTTATCTGCACAAAATTTTGCAGAGGCCCGATTATAATCATAAAAAGGATAAAAACAAGCCAATATACTGCATGCCTAACCTTTTGAAAATACAGAAGTATAATAGGATAAGTAAAAATCCAAAGGTGTTTCAAATCATTTGGTTCGCCGGCATAAATAAGAAACAAAAATAAAAAAGTATATTGAACGGTCATAGCAGTGGCAAAAAATTCGAAAAAATGGCGATATTTTCTTAATGCAAAAAACATCATAAAGTTCATACATAAAAGAACTATCTCCATGGGTATAAAACCGTGGATATCTCTTACATAGTTTCCTATGATTCCATAGATTAGTCCACCCCCTGAGAGCAATATCCCTATATTTATCATCTGATATCTATTTTTAAGATCCTGCTGAGACTCGTTAAAATCCCATCCGCTTGTAAAAAAACCATCTAGCTTAAACATTTACAATTACCTCTTTTATGGTAGATAAACTTTATCTAAAAGTTCTGCATATTCACTTTTAGCATCACTATCAAGCGTTATACCTCCACCACTCTTATAGGTATATCCCTCTTGTGTTTTTTCGACAAATCTTATCATCACTGCACTCTTAAATGTTTTGCCGTCATAAACACCAAACACTCCGCTAAAGTACCCTCGCTCATACCCCTCAACCTGCTCTATTATATCTAAAGTGCTCTTTTTAGGCGCTCCGCTTATGCTTCCTGCGGGAAGGAGGGCTTTTAAAATATCTCCTATCCTAGCATGCCAGTCATCCCCGACATCTCCGCTTATATGAGAGCTTACATGGAGAAGTTTTTTCTCCCCTGCTTCTATCTCAGTGATATATCGAAACTTTTCAACTTTTACATTTTTTGCAATAATAGAGAGGTCGTTTCTTAAAAGATCAACAACCATAACATGTTCTGCCATCTCTTTATCATTATTTAAAATAAGCTCTTTTGCATTTAAAATTGATGCGTCAATCGTGCCTTTCATGGGAAATGTAGAGATTTTAGAATCCTCTATCGTGACAAACTTCTCCGGAGAGAAGCAGACAAACTCATCTTTATATCTAAGTTTGTAGCGAGCATTTGCACATTCAAATATCTCTTTAAGTGTTAATTTTGTTTTGATTTTTGTTGGCTGAGTCAGGTTTAAAAGATATGTCTCGCCCGCTTTTATTTTTTCTATGACAAAATCAAACTTTTTTTTGTATTGTTCAAAAGGGAGTGCTCTTTTAGCTAAAAATCCACTATGTGGTTTTGGAGTGTAATTTTTCTCAATACGATACTCAACATCATTCTCCTCAAGCTCTCTAAGGGGGATTATTTGTAAGTTTTGTGCTTTAAAATCTGATATAAATAAAAAAGGCTCTGCTCTTTTTCCAAGAGAGTTTAAATCATCAAACGTCATAAATAAGTTTTTTAAGCACTGCCATTCTGATTGCTACACCGTTTGAGACCTGCTCTAAAACCTTGCATCTCTTATCTGCTAAAAGTGCATCACATATATCTATATTTCTGTGAACAGGTCCTGGATGAAGCAAGATTATATCTCTATCGCCGACGAGTCTTGCGGTTATACAAAAGTCACTTGCATAATCTTTGAGCGAAGCATAGGTTTGAGATGAGTGCCTCTCAGTCTGCGTTCTAAGACTCATAATCGCATCTACCTCATCTATGATTTCACTTAAATAGTGCGTAGATCTTAAGTCGGTTTTTGGTAAAAATTGCGGAGGGGCAACCAAGATAACCTCCATGCCAAACCTTCCTAAGAGTTCGATATTTGAGTTTGCGACTCTTGAGTTTTTTATATCCCCGACTATGGCTATCTTCTTACCTCTAAGATTACCAAAATGTTTTTTCAGCGTAAAGAGGTCTAAAAGTGCCTGCGTAGGATGTGCATGCGCACCGTCTCCTGCATTTATGATGGAGGCTTTTGTATAATTTGAGAGAATTTTTGGCACCCCTGAATTTTGATGTCTGACAATGATGGCATGCGGACTCATAGCATCAAGGTTCATAGCCGTATCTACAAGGGTTTCGCCTTTTTTGGTAGAACTATTAGCCACATCAAGATGAACGACCTCTGCCCCGAGTCTCTTTGCAGCTATCTCAAAAGAGCTTCTTGTTCTTGTAGAGTTTTCAAAAAAAAGAGTGACTATAATTTTATCTTCTAAGATTTTTTCAAGCTTATTGCCCTCTTTAATCTTTTTAGCAAAAAACTCTGCATCTTCTAAAATCGCCTCTATCTCTTTAACCGTAAAATCATAAGTTGTAGTTAAATGTCTCATACCGCTCTTTTTTTAAAATAATTTATAAATTATACAAGACATCACATATAATATCAATATCATTACAAACTTTTAAGACTCTAAAGCCCGTCTGTAAAAAATATGGTTCTGATATTTGCGAAAAACTCTTATCCTCTTCTGTGCAGTTAAAAGCTACTAGATGTTGAATATTTCTCTCCTGCAGTGCTTTTTTACTTAGAAGCGTATCGTTTATACAGCCAAGGGAGCAGTGCGTAACCAAAAGTGCAACGGCATCTAACTTTGAAATCAAATCAATCATCATGTACTCTTCATCAATGGGAACATAAAGTCCGCCCGCACCTTCGATAACTACAACATCGCATAATGCTTCGAGCTCTTCTATTTTCATCTTAATCTTTTTCAAATCAAGTGGTGTGTTACCTGATGCTATATATGGAGCCGCCGCCAACTCATAAACTATGGGAACAATATCCTCAGCCTCCAATGACCAAAGCTTTGGATTAAGCTCTTTTACACACTCTAAAAGCTCCTCTGCGTCGTGCGCATATCCATCCACAACTCCCGTCTCTATCGGCTTTATAACCCCAACGCTAAGACCTCGAGAAGCAAACTCTTTTAAAAGCAGTTTAGTTGTGTAAGTCTTACCTATATCTGTATTTGTAGCAGTAATAAATATTCTTTTTCTCATAATTATCTCTAGTTTGGTATAATCCATTCATTACTAAAAGGCATATATAAATGAATCAGTTTGAAGAGTATTGTACCGAATTTGTTCAGGGTATTGGAGGTAAAGATGGAGCTGTAAGTCCATCTATCGTAAATTCTGCTTCTTTTGCTTACGCAACTCCAGAAATAGCAGAAGGAATTTTTGATGGCAGCATAAAAAAACCACTCTACTCAAGAATGGGGAATCCAACTACCGCGAAATTAGAGACCCTTATGGCAAAGATGGATGGAGGAGTAGGTGCCGTTGCAACAAGTTCGGGCATGGGTGCAACCACCCTTGCAACAATGTCACTCTTGACATCTGGAGATGAAATCATCTCCATCGGTGGTCTTTTTGGTGGAACTTATGCGCTGTTTTCAGAAACACTAAAACGTTTTGGAATAACAACTCACTTTTTTGATGTAGATGAATTTCAAAACATAAAAAATGTAATAAACGAAAATACGAAAATCATATTTTTAGAGAGTGTCGGAAACCCAAATATGAGACTTCCAGACATTAAAAAAATTGCACAAATCGCAAATGATGCCGGAATTGTCTTAATGGTTGATAACACCATAACTCCAATGAGTATTTTACCCTTAGCACTCGGTGCTGATATAGTTGTTTACTCAACTACCAAAATCATCTGTGGAAACTCCTCTGCGCTTGGCGGATGTGCAGTTTTTCGCGCCATTAATGATGGTAAGGATAAGTTTAAAACACCTAGGTATCAAGAGTTGCATAAGTTTATAAAAGGTGTCGGGAAAATGGCACTGATTGCAAATGCTAAAAAAAGAGCGATGAGGGACTTTGGAATGAGCGCCAATGCAAACTCAAGTTATCTAACACTATTAGGTCTTGAAACACTGCCGCTTAGGATGCAAAGAGTTATAAACAGTGTAACAACAGTAGCTAAAGAGTTGAGTAAAAATGGATTAAATATAAATCATCCATGCTTAAAAACACATCCGCATCACGAGAGATATTTAAACGACTTTAAAAATGGATGTGGAACGCTCCTAACTATAGATATGGGTACAAAGGAAAAAGCGTACCAATTTTTAAATAAAACAAAATTAGCAACAATTACTGCAAATATTGGAGATAGTAGAACCCTCGCCTTACATATGGCTTCTACAATTTACAGAGACTTTGATGAAGATACAAGGAAATTTCTTGGGATAACAGATGGCCTGATTCGTGTATCAATTGGACTTGAAAATCCACAAGATATCATTGAGGATTTTCTAGCTGCTGCAAACTAAATAATAGGAAAAATATGGCAACAAATACAGATTTAGAAACCATCAACGAGATATCGCTTAAGCATCCTAAAAAATATAAAGTGCTCATTCTAAACGATGACTATACGGCTATGGAGTTTGTGATAGAGATTTTAATAAGCATATTTCACAAAAGCTATGAAGAGGCGGAGGCTGTAATGCTTGAAGTTCATAAAAAAGATAAAGGCGTTTGTGGAGTCTATACTCATGAAATCGCCGAAACTAAGGTAATGCAGGTACATAAAAAAGCCAGAGAGAGTGGTTTTCCTCTTAGAGCTGAGATGGAGGAGGAGTAGTGATAAGTTATACATTAAACGAGGTTTTTCAAAAATCAATTATATACGCAAAAAAGCTAAGACATGAATATATTACTATCGAACATGTTTTCTATCAGATTTTAAACTCTGCCGAGGGTGCAAAAATCATTTTTGCCTGCGGTGGGGATGTGCAGAGGATGAAAGAACTTCTAAAGGATTATATAAGCGCAAATATAAATGCGTTGCCGCAAAATATAGAAGAAGAGCCTTTTGAGAGCGTTGCCCTCTCAAGACTAATTGATAGAATGATAAAACATATTCAAGGCTCTGGGCAGCAGAGTGCTGATATAGGCGATTTGTTAATTGCTCTGTATGATGAGACAAACTCTTTTGCATACATGCTGCTTCTAGAGTATCAAATCTCAAGGCTTGATATCTTGGAAATCATCTCTCATGCAGATGAAAAAGAGACTTCAAGAGAGAAGGAGTCCTATCTTGAAAAATACTCTATAAATCTACTTCAAAAAGCAAAAGAGGGGAAAATTGACCCCGTAATCGGGCGAGATGCTGAGATACAAAGAGTGACACAGATTTTATGCCGTAGAAAGAAAAATAATCCTATTTTAGTAGGCGAAGCAGGTGTTGGAAAAACTGCTATTGCAGAGGGGTTGGCTCTAAATATAGTGGCGCAAAAAGTTCCTGAGATTATACAAAATGCAGAACTTTATGCACTTGATCTGGGTGCCTTGCTTGCTGGCACAAAATATAGGGGAGATTTTGAAAAACGATTAAAAGGCGTTATGGATGAACTAAAATCTATCCCGAATGCGATTTTATTTATCGACGAGATTCACACCCTAATAGGTGCAGGTGCAACAAGCGGAACTATGGATGCGGCAAATCAGCTAAAACCGGCTCTTGCATCAGGGGAACTTAAATGTATGGGCGCTACCACATTTGCGGAGTATAGAAATGGATTTGAAAAAGACAAAGCACTAAGTAGAAGATTCTCTAAAGTGGATATAAACGAGCCCTCGGCTAAAATAACTTACAAAATATTAAAAGGGCTTAAAAGCAAGTATGAAGAGCATCACAACGTAACCTTTACGGATAATGCGTTAAAAACTGCTGTTGAGTTGTCAAAAAGATATATTACAGATAAATTTTTACCGGATAAAGCAATAGACTTAATAGACGAAACTGCCGCATCTTTTCATCTTAAGAGCAGAAAAAAGAGAGTAGTCGGCGCATCAGATATCGAAAATACCGTCTCTAAAATAGTAGGCATGTCAAGCTCAAAAGTGACAAATGATGAGACGCTCTCTCTTGTTAATTTGGAGGAAAATTTACGCAAAAAAGTAATCGGTCAAGATAGAGCCATTGCAGAGGTAGCAAAGGCTATAAAAATTTCAAAAGCAGGTCTTACCCCGCAAAACAAGCCTATCGCATCCTTTCTTTTTTCTGGACCTACCGGCGTTGGTAAAACAGAGTTAGCCTTATCGCTTAGTCAAACATTAGGTATAAATTTTGAGAGATTTGATATGAGCGAATACATGGAAAAACATGCCCTAAGCAGGCTTGTCGGAGCACCTCCTGGATATGTAGGATATGAGCAGGGGGGATTACTTACAGAAGCGATAAAAAGGCACCCTTACACCGTTTTGCTGCTAGATGAGATTGAAAAAGCACATCCTGATTTGGTAAATATTTTACTTCAGATTATGGATAACGCAACTCTTACCGACAACAATGGTTATAAGGCAAATTTTCAAAATGTTATCCTAATCATGACATCAAATATCGGAGCAACCGCTAGAAATGTGATGGGATTTAACAAAGATGATTCTCTATCAAAAAATGAGGAGTTAAAACTCTTTTTTACGCCTGAGTTTAGAAATAGGCTAGATGCTGTAGTAGAGTTTTCTCAGTTGGGCAACGAAGTTGTAAAAGGTATTGTAGAAAAGTTTATACAAGAGCTAAACAGCCAACTTAAAAAGAAAAAAATAACTGTAATACTCTCCCCAAAAGCTGTAGAGTATATAGCTCAGAACGCCTACTCTCCTGAAATGGGTGCAAGACCGATAAAAAGGTATATTCAAGATAATATTACAAATAAACTAAGCGATGAAATACTTTTTGGAAAACTAAAAAATGGCGGAAGTGTCAATGTATCGTTTAATAAAAAACTTATTTTAAAGTTTAAAGAGCTGGTTTGAATATACCAAAGTTAAAAAAATATGAACTGACATTTCCTAATCCAAATGATGCAAATGAAGATGGAATTGTTGCCTGGGGAGGTGATTTAAATCCATCCAGACTTATACGTGCATATCAAAATGGGATATTTCCATGGTATGGCAAAGGTGATCCAATAATATGGTGGTCAACAAACCCCAGACTAATCATGGAACTTGATGACTTTAAGCTAAGCCGTTCACTCAAGAAAAGTATGGGAAAATTTGAGTATAAATTTGATAAAAATTTTGTAGAAGTCATAAAACAATGCAGCGGCGTAAAGAGAGAAAACCAAAATGGAACTTGGATTCAAGATGATATTATAGAAGCCTATAGCGTGCTTCATGACATGGGCATAGCACACAGTGTAGAGAGCTACAAAGACGGCAAACTCGTCGGCGGATTATACGGTATTGCAGTAGGGAGCGTGTTTTGCGGGGAGTCTATGTTTTCACTAGTAGGTGATGCTTCAAAATCTGCTTATGCTGTCCTTGTAAAACATCTTAAATTATGGGGTTACGACTTTATTGATTGTCAAGTACCGACACAGCATTTAAAAAGCCTAGGGGCAAAAGAGGTATCGCGCCAATATTTTTTAAACAGACTCTATAAAACACATGTAGATATAATAAGTAATGAATGGGTTATAGAGGATTCGATTTAATTTTTATTATTTAGTTAATGAAATTAGTTAAAAGAAGAAGTCGAGTAAGAAGTAAAAATGATCAACTAGGCAGCGACCTACATTTCCAATCCTGCAAGGATC
>NZ_JALNZY010000090.1 GCF_023229105.1 Sulfurimonas sp. | reverse complement strand
GATATTATTTAGATGCAAAAAATTCTTGAAGTAAAAAACATCACAAAAATTTACAAGATGTATAAAAGTAATTTTGACAGATTAAAAGAGATTTTTTTAAATAGACCTTATCACAGAGAGTTTGTATCCAACAGAGATATCTCTTTTGACCTTTACGAGGCTGAAACACTAGGAATCATAGGTGTAAACGGTGCAGGCAAATCAACTATACTCAAAATCATAGCAGGTGTTATAAGCCCAACAAGCGGAGAGATTATAAGACATGGCAGAGTAACCGCACTTTTAGAGCTAGGAACCGGTTTTAACGATGAACTAAGCGGATATGAAAACATCTTTTTAAACGGTACACTTATCGGGATGAGTGAACAAGAGTGCACTCAAAAAGCAAAAGAGATTATCATCTTTAGCGAACTGGGCGATTATATATACGAACCCATTAAAACTTACTCCTCGGGCATGAAAATGCGCCTCGCTTTTTCTATTGCCATTTATTCCGAACCTCAAGTTCTTATAGTCGATGAGGCTCTAAGTGTTGGAGATGCCCACTTTGCAGCAAAATGTACAAAAGCATTAAAGCAGAGAAAAGAGCAAAATATGTCCATCATCTATGTTTCTCACGACCTAAACTCTTTAAAACTTCTTTGTGATAGAGTTATCCTGTTAAGCCACGGGGAAGTCGTACAAGAGGGCGATCCCGAAGCCGTTATGAATAGTTACTACTTTTTGATATCAAAACTAAACGATGAAGCACAAGAGATAAAAATAAACGATTTGAGTGAAAACTCTTTTGGAAGTTTTGAGATTGAGATAAAAAAAGTCCTTATTTTCGGCGAAAAATCAAAATCAGAAATTATATCTTCTGGGGAAAATGCTACTATACAAATTTACTTAAAGTCATTTGCAGAGTTTGAAAATATTACAATCGGTATACATATAAGAGATAAATTTGGGCAGGATATTTATGGTACAAACACCTACTATCAAAAAGTAGATATATCTTTGAGTAAAGGTGAATATATATGTAGTTTTGTGATGCCGCTAAACATAGGTTACGGTAAATACTCTCTAGGATGTGCCATCCACACTGGAAACAATCATACTGATAAATGTTTTCACTGGCTAGATCATGCGCACGAGTTTGAAGTTGCAGGGGTCGAGGGTAATCCTTTTATAGGACTTTGCAGATTAGAGCCAAAAATTAGCATCTCGGAGTGTGTCATTGAAGATTAATATTCAAAAAATAAAAGTGCTTCTTAGCAAATCTCCTCGTATAAAGAGTCTATTAAAAAAAGTTATCATATCTTACCCGCCTTTGAGAAGGTTTATAGTCGATAGATACGGCGTGTTAAAAGCTATACCGCAAGCAGTTACGGATGAGCGTATAAGATTGCAACTTTGCCAAGATGAACAAAAACTCTCCACAAGAGCTCTTAAGATATACAAAGATATCTCTTGCTTAAAAAAGGAGAACAGATGAGGATTGTTATTGACCTTCAGGCTTGTCAATCAGGCAGTAAATTTGGCGGCATCGGCAGATATACTCAAAATCTTATCTCTGGTTTGCTAAGACAATGCAAAAATCATGAGATTATTTTTATCTTAAACGATATTTTTTTAGATTCCATATCTAATATTTATACTCTTTTAGCAGATGTAGATAGAAAAAATATTAGAATTTTTCAAGTTCCCTCTCCCATAAACTATAATGAAGAACAAAACCACTTCAAGAATGCAGTTGCAGAGATTTTGTATGAAAATTTTGTATTTTCACTAAAGCCCGATGTTTTTCATATCGCAAGCTTTGTAGAGGGGCTTGGAGACAACGTCGTAACATCAATCGGCAGATTAGGATATCAGGATATTACAAGCGCTATCATGTATGACCTTATTCCGCTTGTTGAAAAAGAGAAGTATCTTCAAGACTCTATAACTTCAAGCCACTACATGAGAAAAATGGATGATTTTAAAAAAGCTGCTTGCCTACTCTCTATTTCTGAGTTTTCAAAACAACAAGCCATAGAACTATTAGGAATAAATCCTCATCAAATAATAAATATCTCCTCCGCGGTAGATGAGAAATTTAAACCTGTAAATTATGATGATAAGTATCTAAAAGACGTATTAAAAAAATATGCTATAACAAAAAAGTTTTTTTTATATACGGCAAGTTTTGATCAAAGAAAAAATCATCAAGCTCTTATAGAGGCATTTTCTATGCTACCGACGGAAGTTAAAAATGATTATCAGATGCTAATAGTCGGCAATGGTTGGAGTAGCATATATGAACATTTCAAGGCGGTTGCAAAGGGTTTTGGGCTTAAAGAGGACAATCTTGTTTTTGCGGGTTATATCCCCGATGATGAGCTTTTAGCTATCTACAACAGTGCATTTTTGTTTGTTTTTCCATCTCAAAGTGAAGGTTTTGGACTTCCTGCACTCGAAGCAATGTCCTGCGGTATTCCTACTATAGGCTCTAACACAACAAGCATCCCTGAAGTAATAGGTAAAAAAATAGCTCTCTTTGACCCACACGAGGTAACAAGTATCTCAAGTAAGATTTTAGAGGTAGTAGAAGATGAAAACTTTAGAAAAGAGTTGTCAGAGCATGCGCTGGATTTTTCAAAAAATTTCTCATGGGACGCTAGTGCTAAAAAATCAATAGAAGCATTTGAAGAGCTTTATGAAAGAACAAAAGATACTCAAGACCTCTCAGCCACAGCCATATACAACAAAACCATAGCTGCTCTTTGTGAGATAAAAAGAGATGCTATAAACTCTAAAGAGATTTCTCAAATAGCTTCAGCACTGCAAGCAAATGAAAGAGCAGCTACAATTTACAAAGAGAACAAGATAGGCTGGGTTACTACATTTAACACTCGTTGTGGTATAGCAATGTACTCAAAGTATCTTATGGGCTCACATATTGATGAGTACACTATATTTGCCCCAAAAGATACAAATCTCATAGCACACGATTCTAAAAACATATTTAGAGCCTTTGATGTCGGAGTTGATAATTTAAAAAATCTATATAAACAGATAGTTGAGCAAAAAATTCAAACACTGGTTATCCAATTCAACTATGGCTTTTTTGATTTTATCTATTTTGACATCTTTGTAAGAGAGTTGGCGGCAATAGGAACTAGAGTTTTTATAACACTTCACTCTACTGCAGATACGTTTGAAAAAGAGTTGTCACAAATCTCAAATGCTCTTTTAATGGCTCAAAAAATTATAGTTCACTCTCAAAATGATGTTGAGGTTTTAAAGAAGATTGGAATTTATAAAAATGTTGAGCTATTTGTGCATGGCATTATAGATATAGAGCCGACAAAAGAGCTTATAGTTGCAAAAGATGAAAACTTTGTTTTAGCATCTTATGGTTTCATGCTACCGCATAAAGGATTTTTAGAGCTTGTTGAAGCTTTTAATATATTTCTAAAAAAAGAGCCCAAAGCGCATCTTCTGATGGTAAATTCTCTTTACCCTGCAGATGTCTCACAAAATCTCTTAGATACTATAAAAAATAAGATTAGTTATTATGACATTGCAGATAAGGTTACGATAATTAGTGATTTTTTAGATGATGAAGATAGTATAGCGTATCTCAAAAATGCAGATTTGATTATATTTCCATATCAAGAGACTGGAGAATCCTCTAGTGCAGCCGTTAGAATGGCTATCTCGACAGAATGCCCTATCATGACGACCCCTCTAAAAATATTTGATGATGTGCGCAGCTTTGTATCTTTAGCAAAGGGAACATCACCAAAAGAGTTGGCACTCTCCATAGA
The DNA here is from genome assembly GCF_023229105.1 of Sulfurimonas sp. GTDB lineage: Bacteria > Campylobacterota > Campylobacteria > Campylobacterales > Sulfurimonadaceae > Sulfurimonas. The sequence goes on along the minus strand of NZ_JALNZY010000090.1, from coordinate 3,793 downwards.
GGAATTTTCTAAGCAGCTAAGAGCCGAGGATGCCTCTATAAAAAACTCTTTGGATAATGCTAAAGAGTTTAAGTTTAAAAACGGTTACTCAAAACTCAGTAAAATATTTCATACCATGTTAAATAAGTGAGCATAAAATGAAAATCATAGACTTTTTACGCAGATATATTAAAAATCTAGCAACTCTAAACAATCTAAAACATAGAGTAGATATCTTAGAGGAACAAAATAGCTCTTTAAAATCAGAAGTCAGAGCACTTCAAGAGCAAAACAAAGCTTTCAAAACAGAGATAGATTCTATAGAAAACATCATAGAAAGTGCTGTTGCAAAACAGATTTTTTATCAATCACTTTCTCTTGGGCAAAGAGTAGATCAGTTTATCTTTGATGCAAATATAGAGCTTAGTGGAAAAATAACATCTAAAGATTAGTAGCAGATGACAAAGAAATATTCCGCTATTCATCAGTTTACACCATCTATCGTAACCGGCGATGGAGTTAGTTCAGCTCTGTTTTTCACTCAAAAAGTATTAAAAGAGCTAGGCTTTGATTCAGAGATTTTTGCAAATCATATAGATTCTCATCTTGTCAAGCAGGTAAAACATATAGACGATTACCCTCAAAGTAAAAACCAGCTACTGCTTTATCATCACTCGATAGGTCATAAACAACATGAAAAAATCATGAATTTTTTGGATGAAAAGGTATTGGTTTATCACAACATAACCCCATCCTTTTTTTTCGCTTCCAATCCTAACTTAAAAAAGATATGTGATTTAGGCAGAGAACAGCTTGCCTCAAGTGTTCACCATTTTAGTGCGGCATACACAGATTCAGGTTACAACGCAAAAGAACTTTCACACTTTGGATATAAAAACATAACCATACTTCCGATTCTAGCAGATATAAAGAGCAAAAAAAAGATAACGCATGATGAAGCTATTGTTCGCCAAAACGCAAACACGTATAACATTTTAACCGTAGGCAGAGTGGTATCAAACAAGTGTCAACATGAGCTCATAAACACTCTCTTTTATCTAAAACAAAACGGTATAAAAAATTTAAAACTTTTTATAGTAGGCAAAGCTTCACAAAGCGATTATGAGGAGTATTTAAAAGAGTTAACAAAAAATTTAGAGTTGCAAAATGAAGTTGTTTTCACAGGTAAAGTAAGCGATGAGGAGCTAGCTTCCTACTATAAATCAGCCGATATATTCATCACACTTAGCAACCATGAGGGTTTTTGTATTCCTCTTGTAGAAGCCATGATGTATGATACTCCCACTTTAGCTTTTAACGCAGGTGGCATTGCCACTACTGTTCCGAGTTTGTCACTCCTAGATTTTAAATCTCCTCCCTTTGTCGCAAGCAGGATTTTAAAAATCAAAAACAACTCCTTTTTAAGGCACGAGATGGTTTTATCCCAAAAGAAAAAGTTAGAAAATTTTTCTTATCAAAATATAAAATTAGCTCTTGCCGACTTTCTCTCTCTCGTCATTACCGATAAAGTAAAACAATCCTATCACTATAACGATAAACAAGTAACCAACTACCGCATCGAAGGACCTTTTGACAGCACCTATTCTCTTGCTATTGTAAACCAACAGATAGCTCTCTCTTTAGCAAAAAATGATTTTCCCGTATCGCTATACTCAACAGAAGGATATGGCGATTTTCAGCCCAATGAAGAGTTTTTGGAACAAAATTCAGCCATCGATAAGTTGTACAAAACAGAGTTAGATTCTGTTGATGCAACACTCCGCAATCTCTACCCGCCTCGTACAAATGCGATGTTAGGCAGCCATAAAATCATAGGACCATATGGATGGGAAGAGTCGGAGTTTTTACCAGAATTTGTTTGGCAGTTCAACTCAAGATTGACACTTCTTTTTTGCATGTCAAACTATGTAAAAAATCTTATGGCAAACAGTGGTGTAAAAATTCCTTTAGTAGTAACGGGACTAGGAGTAGACCACATTCTCGACACTAAGTCCGCTCCACTAAGTTTTGAGCTGCCGAGTGGTTTTAGATTGCTTCATATCTCATCAGCTTTCGCACGTAAAGGAATTGATGTTTTACTTAGTGCTTTTGATGAGATTATAAAAAGCAGACAAAATATATCTTTGATTATAAAAACTTTCCCAAACCCACATAACAATACAAAAGAGCTACTTGAAGAGTTTGGATTTAGTATAACAAAAAATATAGAGCAAGGTGTTTATCTCTATACAAAAAACTCTCATGAGATACTCCTTATCAATAAAGATTTAGAACAGTGCCTCATAAATTATCTTTATGAAAACTCAGATGCTTTTGTTGCCCCTACAAGAGGGGAAGGCTTTGGAATGCCTATGGCAGAAGCTATGCTTTTTGAACTGCCGGTTATCGTAACTGCTTATGGAGGGCATAGCGATTTTTGTTCAAACAACACAGCATGGCTTATTGATTTTAAATTCACACTCGCAAATACACACATGAACCTACCAAATTCACTTTGGGCGGAGCCATCCTTAAGTAGCCTTATAGAGCAGATTGAACTACTCTTAGATATGCCAAAAGAGAAAATAGTATCAAAATTAAAATATGCAAAAGAGTTTATTTCCTCAAATTATTCATGGCAAAAAGTGGCACAAACTATTCAAAACTCTTTAAATAATTATGATACTTTCGAAAAACAGGAGCCAAATATCGGCTTGATTGCAATATCCGATACAAACTCTCCTATAGCTAACTATTTAGAACAACTACTTGAAAAATTCAATAAAACTAACTTAACTGTTTTTGCAGATTTGGCAGATACCACTCTCAAGGAAGATAAAAATCTAGAATCTTTAAAAGAAAAAATCATCCAAAGAAACATCAATTCAATTATCATCCAATACGACGCTAGCTTTTTTTCACTCTCAACCCTAGGCGAATTACTAACTTTTTGTACTCAAAACAACATACAAACATATCTTTTTATCCACTCTATTAAAGATGCTAAAACTCTTCTTGGACTATCAAAAGAGCTACAAAGTGTAACACGCATTATGGTTCAAGCTATTGAACATTTAAACACTCTAAAGGAGTTTGGCATATACCAAAACAGTTCTCTTTTTAAGCATATAAATAGCCAAAGATTTTATGATATGCTAACGGCTCTAAGATGAAAAAAATTCTCATAGACGCAGTCTCCTTACTCTCCCCGCTAACAGGCATAGGGCGATATACTTACGAGATTTCCAGCTACCTTAGTAAGATATCGGCAGATAAGTATGAGCTCTTTTTTAACTACGGCTTTCACTCAAAAAAGCTTTATGGACTCTCGGATAAACAAACCACCACAGAGCAAAAAGCAAAAAAACTACAGTCGTTTATAAAAAGATTTTCTCTGCTTAAAAAACTCAGTAGAAGTTTCTATCTGTTTATTACAAAATTTTATAAAACAGAGTACGACCTATATTTTCAGCCAAATTTTATTCCAAATCAAAACATAAAAGCAAAAAAACTTATCTGTACAGTTCATGATTTCTCATTTTTACTTCAACCTCATTGGCATACAAAAGAACTTATAAACCATTACAATAAAAACTTTTTCGCCCTTATAAAAAAAGCCGACCATATCATCACAGGTTCAAACTTTACAAAGCAAGAAATTATTCATTATATGCAAATACCCAGAGAGAAAATTAGCGTAATTTATCACGGAGTAAACCATGAGCTTTATAGAGAGTATCCGCAAAATGAACTTCAAGAGACAAAAGCTAAATATGTTTTGCCTAAAAAGTTTTTGCTCTTTGTAGGTAGTATA
>NZ_JALNZY010000011.1 GCF_023229105.1 Sulfurimonas sp. | reverse complement strand
CTAAACTTCTAAATTTACATCTTAATTAATTTAATTCATTATGCATAATCCGAAAGTGTCAACTATGACTTCACTCTCTCTTTGTGTCATGCATTTTATACTTTTAAAGTAGGAACTTCAATTTTGTCAAACCAATTGGTTTGAACACAAAAATTCTAACAAAGAAAAGTAAATTTGTAAAATATGGGTAGCAATAGGGTAACAATGAGGTTTTTCTCGTAAGCTTAAAGTGTCTTATAGTATCGTTATTTAGGGTGTTTTAAAGGATAAAGAAGTGGTGGACCCTCAGAGATTCGAACTCTGGGAGGTATAACCCTCGCCGGTTTTCAAGACCGGTGCAATCGACCAACTCTGCCAAAGATCCACGTTTTTGTAGTTGAAGAGATTTTTTAAGTTAGCAACTGGAGGTGCCACCCAGATTTGAACTGGGGATAGCAGCTTTGCAGGCTGCGGCCTTACCACTTGGCGATGGCACCAGTCAAAACATTTAAAAATCAATGGTGCCCGAGGCCGGACTTGAACCGGCACAGTATTGCTACCGGGGGATTTTAAGTCCCCTGCGTCTACCGATTTCGCCACCCGGGCATATTGGGTGTCTTTTAACAGTTTATAATTTAAAAAATATGGAGCGGGAAACGAGGTTCGAACTCGCGACCCCAACCTTGGCAAGGTTGTGCTCTACCACTGAGCTATTCCCGCAATTTGTGCACTTAATTTTTAAGTGAGCGGAATTATAGCCATTTTATTTTTGTTTGTAAAGAGTTTTTATAAAAAAATATAAAAAAAATGTTATAATCACACTAATAATAAAAGATAACAACTATAAAATAAAGGATTTTCATGAGAAGTGATACTATAAAAAAGGGCTTCGATAAGGCTCCTCACCGTTCACTACTTCGAGCAACTGGGTTAAAAGATGAAGATTTTGATAAGCCGTTTATCGGAATAGCTAACAGTTATATAGACATCATTCCTGGTCATTTTTTCCTGTATGAGTATGGAGAAATCGTAAAAACAGCAATTCGTGAAGCGGGTGGCGTACCGTTTGTATTTAACACGATAGGTGTTGATGATGGTATTGCAATGGGACATGACGGTATGCTTTACTCCTTGCCGTCACGTGAAATAATCGCAGACTCTATCGAGACTGTTATGAATGCGCATAAGCTTGATGCCCTAATCTGTATCCCAAATTGCGATAAAATCGTTCCCGGTATGATTATGGGAGCGCTTCGCGTTAATGTTCCTACTGTTTTTGTCTCAGGCGGTCCAATGCCGGCGGGGCATAAAAAAGATGGTACTCCTATAGATTTGTCTACTGCTTTTGAGGCTGTAGGCGAGCATGCGGAGGGTAAGATAAGCGATGAAGAGCTTTATGATATTGAGTGCAACGCATGTCCCTCAGGTGGCAGTTGTTCTGGAATGTTTACTGCAAACTCTATGAACTCCCTTTGTGAAGCCATGGGAATCGCGCTTCCTGGAAACGGAACTGTGTTAGCTATGACTCCTGCTCGTATAGAGATGGTTAAAAAAGCGGCTAAGAGAATTGTAGAGATGGCAAAAGCGGATGATAGCAAATACAATTTACGAAATGTGTTAAATGAAAAAGCTGTTCATAATGCGTTTGTAGTAGATATGGCAATGGGTGGAAGTTCAAATACCGTTCTTCACATGCTAGCTATTGCAAGAGAAGCCGGAGTTGATTTTCCTATTGAAAAAATCAACAGTATCGCCGACAATGTTGCACATATTGCTAAAATATCTCCATCATTAACAACTGTTCACATGGATGATATCAATCGTGCCGGAGGAGTAAATGCAGTTATGAAAGAGGTAAGTCGTAGAGGCGGGCTTTTATATCTTGACAACCCTACCGTAACAGGTGAAACACTTGGCGAGCGTATAGCAGATGCCAAAATTTTAGATGAAAATATCATTCATACAAATGAAAATGCTTACTCTCAGGTAGGGGGATTATCAATTCTTTTTGGAAACTTAGCTCTTGAGGGAGCTGTTGTTAAAACAGCAGGTATTGAGCCTAGTATGAGACAGTTCAAAGGCAGTGCAATCTGCTTTAACTCTCAGAGCGAAGCAATCAAAGGGATAATGAGCCGTAAGGTAAAGCCGGGCGATGTTGTTGTTATCCGTTATGAGGGTCCAAAAGGCGGTCCTGGAATGCAAGAGATGCTCGCACCTACTGCACTTATCCAGGGTATGGGGCTTGGAAGTAGTGTCGCGCTTATTACTGATGGTCGCTTTTCTGGAGCAACTAAAGGGGCTAGTATCGGGCATGTTTCCCCCGAAGCGGCAGAGGGCGGTTTGATAGCGCTTATACAAGATGGAGATGAAATCGAGCTAGATGTAGATAAGCACATTTTACAACTTAACGTAAGTGAAGATGAAATTGAAAAAAGAAAAGCCAACTACAAACCACACAAAAATGAGGTTACATCTAAGTGGCTTAAACGCTACCAGCTTTTAGTTTCAAATGCTTCAAACGGAGCAGTTTTAAAAACTGAACTTTAATAATCACAAGGTATTAAAGTCTGCCTCTTTTGAGGCAGAAAACAAAAAAATAGGAATAGAAATTTTGAACGCAATTGCAATAAAACATAATGGTAAAATTATTGATTTACAAACTGCTAAAGAGCTTGGTTTTGAGGGGGAGCAGATTCATCTTGATAATTCTGCAGACTCCTTGGAAGTTCTTCGTCACTCGACTGCGCATCTTATGGCGCAAGCGATTAAATCGCTTTATCCTGATGCAGAGTTTTTTGTGGGACCTACTGTTAAAGAGGGTTTTTACTATGACTTTAAAACAAGTCAAGAGATAGGCGAGGGCGATTTAAAAACAATAGAAAAAGAGATGCTCTCTCTTGCTAAGAAAAAGTACGAGATACAGAAATATGAAATCTCTATGCAAGAGGCAAAAGAGAAGTTTAAAAATGACCACCTCAAGCTTGCAGTCATGACGAGAATTCCAAGCGAAACTGTTTCTATATATAAGCAAGGAGATTTTGAGGACCTTTGTCGTGGACCACACTTGCCAAATATCGGTCTAATAAGATACTTTAAGCTCACTAAAATAGCAGGCGCATACCTTGGGGGAGACTCTAAAAATGAGATGCTAACTCGTATATACGGTATAGCATTTGCAGATAAAGAGGCACTGAAATCTTATCTGGACATGATGGCTGAAGCTGAAAAACGTGACCATCGTAAGATTGGGGCAGAGATGAAGATGTTTACGTTCCGTGAAGAGGTAGGAGCTGGTTTTCCTATCTGGCTTCCTGCTGGAGGGAGACTTCGCTCAAGACTGGAGTCGCTTCTTTTTAAAGCACACCGCAAACGTGGCTATGAGCCGGTTCGCGGTCCTGAGATGCTTCGTTCGGATTTGTGGAAAACATCTGGGCATTACCAAAACTATGGCGAGAATATGTACTTTACAAATATTGATGAGATAGAGTTTGGTGTAAAACCAATGAACTGTGTCGGCCATATTAAGATATATGAAGATGAATTACACTCTTATAGAGATTTACCGATTAAATATTTTGAATATGGCGTTGTTCATCGTCATGAGATGACGGGTGCTCTTCATGGGCTTTTTCGTGTTCGAGAGTTCACGCAAGATGATGCACATATTTTTTGTAGGGCAGATCAAATCGAAGAGCAGATTATTGAAGTCGTTGATTTCGTAGATAAAATCATGTCCACATTTGAGTTTGATTACAAGATGATGATCTCTACCAAACCTGAAAAAGCGGTTGGGAGTGATGCGGTGTGGGAAGTTTCTACACAGGCTTTAAAAAAAGCGATGGATAAAAATGGACTTATTTATGAGATAGATGAGGGCGGTGGAGCTTTTTACGGTCCGAAGATTGACATTAAAATAACCGATGCAATAGGCAGAGAGTGGCAGTGCGGCACAATTCAGCTAGACTTTAATCTACCTGAGAGATTTGAGCTTGAGTACAATGGCGAAAATAATGACAAAATTCAGCCAGTTATGATTCATAGAGCAATTTTAGGTTCGTTTGAGCGTTTTATTGGTATATTAACAGAGCATTACGCTGGAGAGTTTCCGATGTTTATCGCTCCGACTCAGGTAGCAATCGTTCCAATTGCGTCTACGCACAACGATTATGCTAAGGAGTTGTCGGATAAGTTGATGGATTTGGGGGCAGATAGTGAAATCTACTCTAAAAACGACTCTTTAAACAAAAGAGTCAGAACAGCGGAAAAAACAAGGGTGCCTATGTTGGTAATTATAGGCGATGAAGAGGTTGCGTCTCGAACTGTTGCAATTCGTGACAGAAGAACGAGAGAACAATATAGCTTAAGTGAGAGTGAATTCCTTTTGCTTATACAAACTAAAATAAATGAGGTAAATTTTTGAATAAAAAAGACCGTGTCATAATGAATGACGATATTCGTGTACCGGAAGTGCGTTGTAATGTAGATGGAGCAGAATCTTTAGGGATAATTTCTATTGATGAAGCTATGGAAAAAGCAAATGAGATGGGTTTAGATTTAGTTTTAATTGCTCCAGACGCAAAGCCTCCTGTGGCAAAGATTATGGATTACGGCAAGTTTAGGTACCAAGAAGAGAAGAAGCAAAAAGAGCAGAGAAAAAATCAAGTCAAAATTGACATTAAAGAGATTAAGCTATCTGTAAAAATCGCTGAAAATGATATTAAGTATAAAGTCAAGCATGCAAGAGAGTTTCTTGAAGAGGGTAAGCATGTAAAATTTCGCGTATTTTTAAGAGGTCGTGAGATGGCTAACCCAGAAGCTGCAAAAGATGTTCTTTTGAGAATCTGGCCTATGGTTGAAGATGTAGGTGTTATGGATAAAGAGCCTAAGTTTGAGGGTCGTTACTATAACATGTACGTTATACCTCAAAAATAGCGAAAGCGGTTGCGAAGCAAATTTTCTTTAGAAAAGTAGCTAATGTAGTTTTTTAAACGCAGAGTTTTCTGCGTTTATTTATAATAGCTGGTTTTTAATAAACTCAACATAGTGTCCCTCTTCATCTTTTAACTCCTCATGTGTTCCTTTTTGAACTATCGCTCCTGCGTCTAGTATATAAATCATATCCGCATTTTTAACCGTACTTAGTCTATGGGCTATTGTTATAACTGTTTTATCTTTTAGTATTGGACCAATGGCAATATGAAGTTTTGCCTCAGTGTGAGCATCTAGTGCTGAAGTGGATTCATCAAGGATAACAACACTTGGATTTGCAATAATCATTCTTGCAATGCTTAAACGCTGCCTTTGACCGCCTGAGAGCCTTATACCGTGATGCCCTACTATCGTGTCTAAGCCATCTCTCATACCCTCTAGCATCTCTGTTAGTTGAGCTACTTCTAGAGCTGCATAAATCTCCTCATCACTAACACTCTCATCCCCCATTGTTATGTTAAATCTTAGGGTAGAGTTAAAAAGGATAGGCATCTGAAGGAGTAAAAATATCTTTTGTCTTAAAGATGTTTTATCTAAATCTTCCGTCTCTATCGCATTATAAGTAAGAGAGCCGCTGTTTTTTTCATAAAAGCCTGCTATGATTTGGGCAAGTGTAGTTTTACCACTTCCGCTGGCTCCGATAAAGGCAATTTTAGAGCCATGTTTTATCTCAAGAGTGATATTCTCAAGAGCATTTTTGTCATTTGCGTAGGAGAAGTTTAAATCCTTTAACGATATATCTACGTTGTGCAAATCTATCCTCTTGCTTCCTGTTTTTTCACTTTTTAACTCTAAAATTTTGTTTAATCTCTTAAGTGCAGCCATAGCGGAGGAGTAGCTATACTGCATGGAGAGTATATCTTGAACAGGGGTCATGATAAACCAGATATAGCCAAACATTGCAAACATCATACCTATGCTAAGATCGCTATATGCAACTAAGAGAATACCTGATGCTCTAAGAAATTCAAACATGACTAAAAATATAGTGTAGGAGAGTTTTTCATATGCAACGCTTTTGTACTCATAGTTGTTTGATGTTGTCTGAATATTTTTTGCATCAGCTACTGCATTTGAAAAAAAATAGTTCTCCTTGTTGCTTGCTTTTATCTGCCCATATAGCTCTAGAGTTTCCCCTAGAGTATTTTGAAACTTCTCAACAGCTCTATTTTCCTCTTTTTTAAGAGAGCCTACTTGTTTTGACATTTTTTTGCTAAGGAGCATAATCAGAGGCTGAATAATCAAGATAGAGATGCCCAAGATAGGATTTATTGCAATCATTACAACGCCAACTGCAACTAATGTCAAAACAGATGAGATAAAACGGCTTGCACTTGTTAAAATAAAATTATCAAGCGTGTTTACATCAGTAATCAAGTTCGCCGTAATTGCACCGCTTCCAAGAGTTTCATACTCATTCATGGAGGCTGATTTTAAGTGCTGAAGCAGTTTCTTTCGAACCATAAAGGTTACATGCTTTGATATTTTTGTAAAAATTTTTGTTATGACAACACTAAGAACATAGTAAATTAAGCGTAAAAAGACAACAGCAAACGTAACTATTGCTATATAGTAAAAAGGGGTTGTCTCTCCAAAGAGATAGTTGATGCTTCCTACAAAGTAGGAGGGTTTTTCTAAAAGAATTTCATCTACCATGACAGGAAGCATAAGTGGAATCGGTATGCTTACAAGAATAGCAAAAATTGTAACAATCTGCCCATATATAAGGGGAGATTTTTTGTTTAAAACAAAATTAAAAATAGTTTTTAAGGAGATTTGCTCTTTATTCATAATTTAGAGTGCTTTATACAAATCATGCTATATTATTTAGAAACTTTAGCTTTCAGGGCTTCTTGTTCTATTGCGCTGCTTACATATTTTATAACAATTAGTTTTTCGGTATCGTTTATATACCACTCTGCAATATGCTCTTTCTCAAGACCTTGAAGCTTTGAGATATCAACTTCTTCTTGCGCAATATATAGATGAGAATATTTAGTCGGGTTTTGAAGCTTTAGTGTCCATAGAAGCCAAAAGGTAGCTACAACAGCTACGGAGACACCGATAGTTTCTCTATCGCTAAAGCCCAAAAGAAGCCCCGCAGTTGTTCCGCCGATGAATGTTGCAAAATAGGCAATAGAGTTGGAGATGCCAAGAGCAGCTCCTTTTTGGTGCACTTTGGCAAATTTGGTAATCATTGATTGAACAAGAGGTTCCATCATGTTAAAAGCGATGAAGAACATCACAACACCTACTACAAAGATTGTGCTTGAAGCGGTAAGCCCCATAACTAAAAACGAACCTATAAAGAGAACTATTGAGAGTAAAAATATCTCTTTTGGTTTGTTATATTTTTCTCCAAAAACTGCAGCTGGACCCATTGCAGCTAAACCAAAAAGCATGGCAGGAAGATATGCCATGTATAAGTCAGACTTCTCCCACGCAAAAGTATCACTTGTTAAAATAATAGGAATAAGAACAAAAGCGATAGTCATAAGACCTTTTTGCATAGCATTGATGATTATCATGTTTAAAAGATTTGGGTCTTTTAAAATATCTGAAGTTTTTGACGTTGCATGGTAAGTATGCTTAATCTTAGGCGGCGTAGGAACTTTACTAAAGAGAAGTATTATTGCCAAAACAGCAAAAATAGCTGTTAATATAAAGAGAAAACCAACTCCATAAGCAGCGCCTAAAACAGGTCCAAGCCCCATAGCAAGAGCAAAACTAAGAGCGATGGAAGCCCCCATAATCGCCATGGCCTTACCCCGAATCTCCTCCGCAACCAAATCAGAAATCATAGCCGTAATAACAGAACCTATCGCACCGGCACCTTGAAGAAATCTGCCTATCATAAGGGTATATATATCAGTAGAGTAGGCACAAATAATCGAACCTATTAAAAATATAAGAAGACCAAAAAGCAGAGTCGGTTTTCTGCCTATCTTGTCACTCATCGTTCCAAAAGGGACTTGAAATAGTGCTTGTGTTAGTGCATAGCCGCCGACAACTATACCCACTAGAAGAGGAGTTGAACCCTCAAGTTCAAGTGCATAAACTGAGATTACCGGTAAAACTAAAAAAAGACCTAAAAATCTTAGAGAGAGAATTGCTGAGAGGGGAAATACTTTTTTAAACATTATCTGCCTTAAATATTATATAATGGCGTAATTATATTGAAAAGATTGTTTACGCAAACTTTTTAAATCTAAAAAACTTATGCTCAAAGCAATTTATAAGGATTGTATGTGAAGCTAGTATTGGCTACCTCCAACAAGGGGAAAGTAAGAGAGATTAAAGCACTCTGTGAAGATTTTGAGATTATCCCTTACAGCGAACTTATAGATGAGTTTGAGATTATAGAGGATGGGGATGATTTTAAAGCAAATGCGCTTATAAAAGCAAGAGCCGTTTTTAAAGCTCTAGGCGATGAAGATGTTGTAGTCTTAGCGGATGATAGCGGAATAAATGTTGATATTCTCAGAGGAGAACCCGGCATCTACAGCGCAAGATATGCCGGAGCGGATGCAACGGATAAGGACAATTTGTACAAACTCATAGATGCTATAAAAGAAAAAAATGTACAGAGTTCACCTGCACACTATACCGCAGCAATAGCTGTTGTGACTAAAAGTGCTGAATACTCTGTTCATGGGTGGATGTATGGGGAGGCAATTACAAAAGCGATTGGAGACGGGGGTTTTGGATATGATCCCATGTTTATTCCGCTTGGATATGAAAAGACATTAGGTCAGCTAGACGAAAAGACAAAAAAGAGCTTGTCTCACCGCGCAAAAGCACTTAGTTTGGCAAAAATAATTCTACAAACACTATAAAATTTTTTTGCTGAGTGTATAAATAATATTTTCCATTTTAGTTATAAAAGTTTCTAGCTTAGAGCTATATCTCTGTAAAGTTTGCATCTTGCTCTCTTATAAATTTTTAGTGTTATAAGCAAATACTATTCCAAAATACTCTTTGAGTGAAAATCAATTAAATATTAGTAGTAAAACAGTACCGAAGATTATTCTATAAACCCCGAAAGAGACGAAAGTGAATTTCTCTAAAAATTTCAAGAAAAGCTTGATTGTCAGATATGCAACAATAAAAGAGGCTACAAATCCGACTGCCAAAATAGTGATATTTGCCTCTGTGAAATCTCCATAATGCTTTAACATATCATAAGCGGCAACTGCTCCCATTACGGGAAAAGCAAGTAAAAAACTAAATTCGGCGCTGGCTTTTCTGCTAACTCCAACAAGAAGTGCACCGATAATAGTAGAACCTGCTCTGCTAGTTCCGGGGATAAGTGCAAATATTTGAGCAAAACCTATTGCGAGGGACTGTTTGAGTGTTATTTGTTCAACCTCGTGGGTAGTCTGTGCATCTTCATGTATAAAAAATTTCTCTACAAGTAAAAATATCACTCCGCCGACTATAAACATAACGGCGACTACATTTATGCTAAAGAGCTCTTTTATTTGTGAGGAGAAGATGAAGCCAATAATAGCCAAGGGCAAAAAAGCTACAAAGACTTTCATCCATAAGTCTGTTTTTTCAAGGGTAAACTTATCTTTGTAGTTAAAGGTTACAGCCAAAATTGCCGAAAACTGGATAATAACCTCATATGCTTTATTGAGAGCATTTTGCTCAATACCCAAAAATTCGCTAGCAACTATAAGGTGTCCCGTGGAGGAGATTGGCAAAAACTCTGTAAAGCCCTCAATTATGCCTAATATTGCCGAGTCTAGTATTGTCATGAGCGCCTTTGCATAATTATATCTTAGATAATTTAGTGAAATTTTAGCATAAAATAAAGTGCATTTCTAAAGAGTCGATTTAAGTTATTTGGATATAATGCGGGGTTTAAAATCATAATCTATTTAGGAACTTTCATAATGTTACTTTTTACTCCCGGACCGACCCCTGTACCTCAAAATGTTCGTAATGCCATGAGCGATGAGACTATGCACCATCGTACTCCTGAATTTGAAGCTATTTTCGAAAAAACAAGAAAATATCTATTTGAGCTTTTTAAAAGCGATGAAGTTATTATGCTCTCCTCAAGTGGAACAGGCGCTATGGAAGCTGCTGTTGTCAATCTTTGTCACAAGACGCTTTTAAATGTAAACTCTGGAAAATTCGGCGAGAGATTCGGCAAAATTGCAGAGGCTCATGGACTTGGCAATATAGAGATAAAAAATGAGTGGGATACCCCGGTTAGTGTTGAAGCTGTTGTTGAAGCAATTAAAAACAATCCTGAGATTGATGCTCTTGCAGTTCAGATAAGCGAGTCCGCAGGCGGGCTTCGTCACCCTGTTGAAGCAATAGCAAAAGCCGTTAAAGAGATTAATCCAAATATTATGATTATAGCTGATGGTATTACTGCTGTCGGTGTCGAGAAGATTGATATAACGAACATTGACTGCTTAATTGCTGGAAGTCAAAAAGCGCTTATGCTTCCTCCGGGACTGGCTATTCTAGGACTAAGCAGTGCGGCAATAGAGAAGATAGGTAAAGGTAAAGGTTACTACTTTAACCTTGCGACTGAGATAAAATCTCAACGAAAAAATACCACTGCTTGGACGGCGGCAACAACCCTTACTATCGGGCTTTTAGAGATACTAGAGACGATAGAGAAAAACGGCGGATTAGAGAAACTTTATGAGGAGACTAAGAGCAGAGCTGATGCTGTTAAGGCTTCGTTGGAAGCTATAGGTCTGCATATATATCCAAAAACTCCGGCACTCTCCATGACAACTATTGATGATGAAAATGCATCACAGATAAGAAAAATGCTTAAAAATGATTTTGGTGTTAATGTTGCCGGTGGGCAAGACCATTTGGAGGGTAAGATTTTTCGTATAAACCAGATGGGACTAATCCCTCCTTATGAGATTGCGTGGGTTGTAAACTCCATTGAACTCTCTCTTGCAAAACTAGGACGCAGAGCGTATAATGGAGAGGCAAACAGAGTATTTAATGAAAAATATTTTAGAGTCGGAGTATAGATGATTTTAGAACATGAGATTCCTAGCGGTTCAAAACTCTACTTTGGCAGCAGCGCTAAGATAAAAAGAGAGATAGAAAAAGTTGCTAGCGATATTTTATATTCTAAGGGCTTTGAGGAGATAGTTACTCCGATATTTTCCTACCATCAGCATAAAAGCATTGCGGATGAGAGAGAGCTTATAAAAGTAAACGATGAGAACAACAACTCCATCTCTCTTAGAGCAGACTCGACCATAGACGTTGTGAGAATTATCGAAAAAAGGCTAGGACGCAATACTGAACAAAAAAAGTGGTTCTATATTCAGAGCGTTTTTCGTTATCCCACAGAGGAGCAGTACCAAATCGGCGTAGAATTTATGGGGGAGAATAAACTCTCTAGCGTTTTAAATATTGCGATAGATATTTTTGACGCATTAGAGGTAAAACCTCTTATCCAAATCTCAAATATGATGATACCAAAGCTTTTGGTTGAGATGTTTGAGGAGCTAACATTGGAAGATTTTCGTCATGTAAATATAGAGAAATTTTTAAGCCTAAAGGTCGAGTGGCTTGATAAACTCGTCTATCTTCAACATGAGCATCAGGTAGATGGACTGCTTGAGATTGTCCCTTCTCAGATAAAAGCGGAGCTTCAAAAAATGAAAAATCTTTGTACGGCTATCTCTTGTCAAAACAGTGTTTTAGCGCCGATGTACTATGCTAAAATGCTCTACTATGATGAGCTATTTTTTAGAGTCATAGATAAAAATGAGGTCTTTGCCAGAGGCGGAAGATATAAAAATTCAGAGCTGAGCTCTGTTGGTTTTGCAATTTATACAGATATATTAATAGAAACAAAAGCGAAGTAAAAGAGGAAAAATGAAAGCAGATTTAATAGTAGGCATCCAGTGGGGCGATGAGGGAAAAGGGAAGATTGTCGATAGACTTGCATGTGAGTATGATATGGTTTGTAGAAGCCAAGGTGGACACAATGCAGGGCATACAATCTGGGTTGATGGCGTTAAATACGCACTTCATCTTATTCCTTCTGGGGTATTAAATCCAAAGGCTATCAATGTCGTGGGGAATGGGGTTGTTCTCTCCCCTGAGTCTATTATTAAAGAGATGGAGCAGTTTGAAGGTTTGCTAGGAAGATTATTTATTTCCGATAAGGCTCACTTGAATCTTCCTTACCACTCTTTAATTGATCAAGCTCATGAAAAACTAAAAGGCGATAAGGCGATAGGTACTACAGGAAAAGGCATAGGGCCTGCATACTCAGATAAAATAAATCGTATTGGCGTTAGAGTGGGGGAGCTTTTAAATCCTGCAAAACTTTGCAGTTCAATTATGTCCTATTTTGAGCAAAATAGATCTATATTTGACATCCTTGAGATAAAAACACCTAGCCAAACTGAGCTTTTAAATGAACTAGAGGGGTATAAAGCAAAGCTTGCACCATTTATTACAGATACGACACAGATGCTTTGGAAGGCTCTTGATGAAGAGAATAAAAGAGTTCTGCTAGAGGGTGCTCAGGGAACAATGCTTGATATCGACCATGGAACTTATCCGTATGTTACTTCAAGCTCAACAGTGAGCGCGGGTGCTTGTACCGGACTCGGGATAAACGCCAAAGATATAGGCAAAGTGACCGGAATAGTAAAAGCATACTGCACACGTGTGGGTAATGGACCGTTTCCTAGTGAAGATTTGGGCGAAGAGGGTAAAAGACTTGGAAAGCAAGGGCATGAGTTTGGAACTACAACAGGACGTGCTAGAAGATGCGGCTGGTTTGATGCTGTTGCATGCAGATATGCAAGCCGCCTAAATGGTTGTGATGAGTTAGCGCTTATGAAGCTTGATGTTCTTGATGGTTTTAGTGAAGTAAAAATTTGTGTTGCTTACGAGTTAGATGGTGTAGAGATAGATTACCTTCCTCAAAACTTAGATGAGGTAAAACCTATCTATAAATCATTCAAGGGATGGAGCGGCTCTGTAGGAGCTAGACGATTTGAAGATTTGCCAAAAGAGGCGCAAGAGTATGTTAGAGCAATCCAAGAGATTACAAGAACAAAAGTAGGTATAATATCAACATCCCCAGAGAGAGAAGATACAATAATCTTATAGATAAAATCTAAAATTGCACTAGTGCAATGGGCTTCCTGCCGAGGGAAACACAGCGTTAGCGTAGCTATCGGAATTACTTCCGATTGCGTTATAATACAAAAGAAGGTTCCCTTCATTTTATGAAGTAAAATTAAGGATTAAATTGTGAAGAGTCGCTTTACTCCGCTTGTAAAATTTAAAAAAAATACAATGCAAAAAAGTGAGCAATCTTTACAAAAAGCAAACTCTAACTTAAACAGGGCTGCTGTTGCGTTAGAGTTCTCATATAGCTCTTTGCAAGATGTCCAGCCGCCAAAAACCGGTAAAATGAGCGAGATGCTAGCTTCAAGAATGCTGCTTGACTCTCAAAGAGAGTTGATAAACCATAATAAAGAGTGGGTTGAGTTTGCATCAAAACAGGTAAATCAAGCAAAAGAACAACTTAAAATTGATATGATAGAACATGAAAAATTTCAATATTTAGAGATTCAAGAGATTAAACAAGAACTAAAAAAGATTAAAATTGCAGAGGCAAAAAATCTAGATGAAATAGCTTTGATAAGCTACAACGGGAAGAAAAGATGATAAAACTACTGACGGTTATTTTTTTTACTTTAACATCCTTGGGCGCATTAGAGACTAACGATAAACTCTTTGAGTGTACTGAAATATTTAAAGCAAGAAAGAGCGAACTTCTTATAGAACTAGAGAGAATAGATGAGCAAAAGCAGGCTCTTAGCGCTCTAAAGACTGCAACGGAAGAGCTTTTGAAAAAAAGAGAGGCAAAGGTCTCAATAGATGAAGAGGAAGTTGAGAAGAAATTGACAGAAATTTCATCCAAAGAGAAGTCTGTAAAAAAGATGCTTCAGAAAAATGAGGGGATATTAAAAGAGATAAAAGATGTCAAGATGGACAAAATGTCTGAAACTTTTGCAAAAATGAAAGCCGCAAGTGCCGCAAATGTCCTCTCTGAGATGCAGCCACAAGAGGCAGCAGCCATACTATCTTCACTAAAACCAAAAACAGTTGGAACAATTTTAAGTAAAATGGACGCAAAAAAAGCATCAGACCTGACGTTAATCTTGGCAAAATAAGTTCTCCTTTGCACTTTTATAAAAATTACTTTTTTCTAATTGCAAACTAACCTTACTTAGTGTAAAATACGAAAATTAAATTTTAATACAGATAAGGTTTATCGATGAAAATATCACTTAAAACTATACCTCATATAGCAAATAAGATCGCAATTGATTTAAATAAAAGTGGTGTTGTTACGATGACAAAAGGTCTTGAGAGCGTTGCAAAAGAGGCTGAGAAGATATTGTTACATGACGTTAAGCAAGAGATGGCGCTTGAAGAGAAGACTCATGAGATATGTGAAGAAAATGAAGAGGAAATAGAGTTTAATCTTGTTGACGAAAGACAGCTCTTTTTCATGATTAAGAAAAAATTAGCACCTGATTTTGGTATTTTTTTAAATTATGAAGAGAGATATTCTGATATCTCACATAAAATTTTGGACGAACTTTACGAGGAGGATTTGATTCACTTTGATGTAACGGAAAATCGTATCAAAAATATTATCTATAATGCAATTACATCTTTTATTACCGAAGCTTCTGAGTTGGATACTATTATAGTGGATAAAATCAAAACATACAAAAAAAGATATATCCCGGGAACTGATGAGTTTGATATTTTATATGAAAAAATCTATAAAGAAGAGCTTATAAAAAGAGGCATGGAGTAGTGAGCATGAGTGATTTGAAAAAAAAAGTTTGGATATATTTTGAAAACGAAACTTTTTTAGAAGCAAAAAGTTTTGGGGCAGAGGATACTGTAGTCGGAGAGATTGTTTTTAATGTCTCTATGAGTGGATATCAAGAGATTATGTCAGATCCTTCATACGCAGGGCAGTTTGTGACATTTACAATGCCAGAAATCGGAAATGTCGGGGTAAATGCTCAAGACATGGAGAGCCGGGCTGCTCATGCAAAAGGGATGATAGTTAGAAAGTACCAAGAGAGATACTCTAATTTTAGAGCAGAGGACTCCCTTGCAAACTTTTTAAAAGAGCAAAATGTTATGGGCATTTGCGACATTGACACAAGATATATAACAAAGATGCTAAGACACGAGGGCGCTATGATGATGATAGCATCTACAAAAATCAGCGATAAAGAAGAGCTTAAAAAAATTTTAGAAAATAGCCCTAGAATAGAAGATATTAACTATATAGAGCAGGTAAGTACGAAAACGTCATACAAACATACGCAGTCCGTTTATAATGACAGAGCTTTTGAGTATGACATAGCTCCTGCATCTGAGGCTAATATCGTAGTTTTAGATTTTGGCGTAAAAACAAATATCTTAAACGAGCTTGTAGGCGCAAAGATGGGTGTTGAGGTAATTCCAAATAATTTTAGTGCCAAAAATCTTATAGAAAGATACAACAAAAAAGAGATTGACGGTGTTTTTCTCTCAAATGGTCCAGGTGATCCTATAGTGCTTAAGCAAGAGCAGGAGCAGATAAAACAACTCATTGATGCAAAAGTGCCGATGTTTGGAATATGTTTAGGGCATCAGCTTCTTTCAATAGCTCATGGATATGATACTTATAAACTGAAGTTCGGTCACCATGGCGGAAACCAGCCTGTTGAAAATGTAAAAACTGGATTGGTTGAGATTACAGCTCAAAACCATAACTATAATGTTCCTCAAAATATTGTTGAAGTTGCTAACGTCACACATATAAACCTCTTTGACAATACAATAGAAGGCTTAAGATATAAAGATGCACCTATCTTTTCAGTGCAACATCATCCCGAGGCAAGCCCCGGTCCAAAAGAGAGCAGATATATCTTCAGTGAGTTTTTATCTTTAATAAAAAGATAGAACTTACCCCTCCTTTTCCTCCTAAATAACAATAAATTGTTAATTTTGTGTTAATTGTAAACAAATAATAAATAAACTTTACAAAATTTGTCAAAAAAATGACATTATTTAAGAATTTTTAAACATTTATACTGTTATCATGCTAATGTTAATTAGTTTAATAAATTTAGCTTAATTTAATTAGACATAATTGCTTTGAATTTTTAAGGAGGCTATATATGGAGAATCGTCCATTAGAGTACGACTATACAATTGCAAAGATGTTCATGCTTACAACAATCGTTCTAGGGATTGTTGGTATGCTCATTGGTGTAGTTTTAGCGTTTCAGCTTGCATTTCCAGGAATTAATCTATTTCTTGGAGAAGGTTTGGCTGAGTACACTAACTTTAGTCGTCTTCGTCCGCTGCATACTGATGCAGTAATATTTGGTTTTACGCTAAGCGGTGTTTTTGCTACTTGGTATTATGTTGGTCAACGTGTATTGAAAGTATCTATGGCGGAATCAAAGCTGTTGATGATTTTAGGTAAAGTACATTTCTGGCTCTATTTAGCTGTTGTTGCAGCAGTTGTAGTTTCACTTTTTGCAGGGGTAACAACCTCAAAAGAGTATGCCGAATTTGAGTGGCCAATCGATATTGGTGTTGTTCTTGTATGGGTTATATGGGGTGTTGGAATGTTTGGTCTAATTGGCATTCGTCGTGAAAAATCACTCTATATATCTATATGGTACTATATAGCTACTTTCTTAGGTATAGCAATGCTTTATCTTTTTAACAACATGGAGATACCTACAATGCTTGCAACATCTGATGTTGGTGAGAGCGGCATTGGTGCATGGTATCACTCCGTATCTATGTATTCAGGTACAAACGATGCGTTAGTTCAGTGGTGGTACGGGCATAATGCGGTTGCATTTGGTTTTACGGTTCCTATCGTTGCTATGATTTACTACTTTTTACCAAAAGAGTCTGGTCAAGCAATCTACTCATATAAGCTCTCTTTGCTCTCTTTTTGGGGATTGATGTTTGTTTATTTATGGGCTGGCGGACACCATTTACTTTATTCAACTGTTCCTGATTGGATGCAGACAATGGGTTCAATTTTCTCGGTAATCTTGATTCTTCCGTCTTGGGGTTCAGCGATTAATATGCTTCTTACAATGAAGGGCGAGTGGCAACAAGTTGCAGCTTCTCCACTTATTAAGTTTATGATTTTAGCTTCAACTTTCTATATGTTCTCAACATTAGAGGGTCCTATTCAAGCTATAAAATCTGTTAATGCTATTGCCCACTTTACTGACTGGATTATAGGTCACGTACATGACGGCGTTCTTGGCTGGGTTGGTTTTATGATTATGGCAGCTCTATACCATATGGCTCCACGTGTGTTTAAAAGAGAAATTTACTCTAAATCGCTTATGGTTGCGCAGTTCTGGATTCAAACATTAGGAGTTGTTTTATACTTCACTTCTATGTGGATTGCAGGTATTACGCAAGGTATGATGTGGCGTGCTCACGATGAGTTTGGTAACTTAGCTTACTCTTTCATCGACACTGTAACAGTTCTTCACCCTTACTATGCTATTCGTGGTGTTGGCGGTTTACTCTATTTAGTTGGTTTCTTAATGTTTGCATATAACATTTATAAGACTATGTCTGCTCGCCCTGTTGAAGCCGGCGAACTACAATCAGCTTCGCCTATGGGCGCTTAATAGAAAGGATTAAATATGTTTCATTGGTTAGAAAAACATCCGTTCTTTTTTGCGGTAGGTGTGTTTGTAGTAATTGCTTTTGCAGGTTTGATTGAAATTCTTCCAAACTTTGCTCAGGCTTCTCGTCCCGTAATCGGTACGGCTCCTTATTCTACTTTAGAATTAGCGGGTCGTCATGTTTACATTAAAAATAGCTGTAATGCTTGTCATTCACAGCTAGTACGTCCATTTAAATCAGAAACTGACCGCTATGGTCACTACTCATTAAGTGGTGAGTATGCGTATGACAGACCATTCCTTTGGGGTTCAAAAAGAACGGGACCTGATTTAATGCGTGTCGGTAACTATAGAACTACTGACTGGCATGAAAATCATATGAAGAATCCTGCTTCTGTTGTTCCGGGTTCGATTATGCCTGCTTATAGATGGATGTTCACAAATAAAGCTGATATTGACACGGCATTTGCAGAGCAGTTAACTGTAGCACAATACTTCTCAGTTCCATATAACCAGCCAATACCTATGAAAGATGGGTCTAGCAAAGTTGTAAAGATGGGAGAAAGTGTTGACAAAGCAAACGCTATAGCTTTAGAAGAAGCAAAGCTTATTGCGGCGGACATGAGAGATCAAGATGTTAAAGATGCTGTAGAGCGTGGCGAAATTCCCGAGATAGTTGCGTTAATCGCATACTTAAATAGTCTTAAGTAAGGGTTTGTAGTGGATATAGCACAATTACAAGCTTATGGATACTTTGCATTAACTACTGTTTTAGTTATAGGGCTTTATGGATATATTTACCATCTCTATAGCAAGAAAAAAGATGTTGATGGAATTGACTATGAGAGTTATAGTGATATGGCACTTAAAGATGATATAGATGATACTCCGGTGTCGTCTATATCTGATGAGAAGGTAACCCGTGAGGGTGTAAAAGAGAAATAGGAGAGAGATATGAATAAGCTTTATCTTGGGGGAATCATATTTACTGCTTTAATGTTGGTGCTGACATATTTGTCTGTCGGTGGCTCAAAAGGTGGTTTAAATGATGATATCGTCAACGTACTTGCAATTACCGGAGCAATAACGCTGGTAATAATTACAGTTTTTGTTGTAATTAAATATGTTCGTCAAATGCAGGTTGATAGTGCAACCGGCGAACTCGTAGATGAGAATTGGGATGGAATCGGTGAGTATAAAAACAGTGTTCCAACCGGTTGGGCAGTGATGTTTTTGCTTACTATGATATGGGGTATGTGGTATTTTACAATGGGTTATCCAGTAAATGCATACTCTCAAATTGGTGAATATAACGAAGATACCGCAGCACACAATGCAAAATTTGAGACAAAATATAAAGATATAACCGGAGACAAACTTGTAGAGATGGGTGAGTCTGTTTTCTTGGCTGAATGTAAAGTTTGTCATGGTCTTAGTGCTGATGGTATTGACGGCAAAGCGGCAAACCTAAACAAAAGACTTGATTCTGTTACCATTAAACACGCTATAGTAAATGGAGCCAACAACTTTAAAACAGATTTTGCCGGAGGGATGCCTCCTATGATGCTAAGTGATCCTGCGCAGATTGATGTTGTTGCAGAGTATATTATGTCTGGTTTTGCTGATGGGCATAAAGGTGCTGAAGTGTTTGCAATGGGCGGCTGTACAAGTTGCCATGGTGATAAAGGTGAGGGTATACCTTTTGTAGGTCCTAAACTTGATGGTTTTGATATTGCTACTGTTGGCACTGTTTTAAAAGACGGTAAAAAAGGTGCTATCGGAACAATGCCTAAGTTTGATAGACTTAACGATAAGCAAAAAGAAGCGGTTGGTGCATACATCACTAGCTTAAGTAAATAAGGAGTTGGTTATGAATGAAAACAGAAGTATATTCTCTCTTGATGGCATAACTGGTATGTTGATTGCAACGGTATTACTGTTGTCAATTTTAGTCGGATTGACGATTTGGGGCATAAGTGTTCAAAACACAAGTGCAACAAACTTTTACGATATTAAAGATGAAACATCTATCAAAATGATTGGCTCAAAACAAGCTGATCATATTATAGATGTAAAGTAAAGGATATATAATGGAAAAAATAATTTCATGGGGTCTGGTAATTATGGCCCTTTATACACTTTACGCTGTTTTAACACCAAATCATCTATATATAGGTTAGGAAATTTCATTGAAATTTTCAAGAGGGCTTGCGGCCCTCATGCTCACACTGTTTTTTAACACTTTGGCATCAGCACAATATCTATATAAAGATGAACTTATTTTCAATCCTGCATTTTCAGCAGAGGTACAAAAGCTAGGTTCGGAGCTTAATCAAAGAACTGGAATATCTTTAAGGCTTGTAATGCTTAAGAAGCTGCCTCAGGATATGAATATAGTAGAGTATGAAAAAGAGCTAATGAAAGATTTTAGTGAGCCTACAATTTTGCTTACATTTTCTGAAATGGACTCAAAAGTTGATATTTACGCAAACCAGACATCTTTATATGAGTATTTTGATAAAAAACAGGTACTAAGTCCTCTTTCATCATCTGTCCAAGCATTTGTTATAGCACTTCTTAACATGGATTTTAGTGATATGAGCAGTGGCGGTACGATTTTGCCGCTGTTGGCTCAAAAAACAAAAGAGGGGGAGACACTAGGAAAGTATGCCGCTTCTATGTTTAACGGCTATGCAGATATAGCAGAACAGATAGCCGCAAGCAAGGGCATAGTGTTGGAAAATGCAGTAGGCAGCGCAAATCAAATCAGCATTCTTATCGTAAAAGTGTTGTTTTACTCTATTGTTGCTTATGCTATATTTCTTTATATTAAAAGAAAATTTTACCTATGGAGGCAAAAAGATGAATCTAAGTAAAGGTAGAATCTGGCCCTATGCAATCGGTGCTTCAATTATACTTGTGTTTGGTGCATGCGTTGCAACAATTGTTGTCACAAACACGCTCCCGGTTCAAAACAGCGATACCTACATGATGAACTACCATGAAGCAGATGAAAAAGCAAACGATATTATAAAAGCTGCAATCGAGTTCAACAGTAACTACAAGATAGAGTATATTTCAGATAAACTTGATTTGCAAAACAGTGTTATAAAGTATAAAGTAAGCGATTTAAATGCAAATCCTATAAATAATGCAGAGATAAAAGTAGTCGTAACAAGACCAAACAATCACAAATATGACCAAGAGTTAAGCAACCCAAAAGTCCAAAACGGTATTTATACTTTTGAATCACTCAAGCTTGCTCAAGAGGGAAGATGGGACATTATGTCAAAAGTAACAGTGAATGAATTTCATAGGTTTTACAATGTAAAAGCAGACACGAGAACAAAGGAAATCACTGAATATTAGGTTATAATAAACCTATGAATGAACTCTTAAATGTCCTTCCCTCAGCTCGCGCAATCAGGCAAAAACTTTTAGAGATAGAGGGTTTTACCCTCTTTCTACCGAACTACACTACAATGAGCGACTTTGTCTCAAAGCTCTGCATGGTTAAAGATTTTAAAACTTTAGATGAAGATGGCAGAGTCTTGCTTTTGCTTGAGGCAAGCGACTTTAACAATTTTAAAAACCTTCAAATCCAGCGAAATTTTTTTACATTTACAAAAAATTCATCTTATATATTCAAGTTTTACGAAGAGCTAAGTGCAGAGATGTACGATATAAAAGATTTAGCAATATCTGACATCTACGGCGAGTATGAGGAGCATATAGCGATACTTCAAGAGCTATACATAAGATATGAGCAGCTTTGCAAGGAGCGAAAGGTTCTTGATAAAATATTTTTGCCCAAGCTCTATATTTTTAATGATGCTTATGTGAAAAAGTATAAAAATATAGAGCTGCACGTTGAGGGACATTTGACAAACTTTGAACTATCGCTTTTAAAGAGATGCTGCGAATTTAGCAGCGTGGATATCTTCTTTAGTGCAAGCAGATTTAACACTAAGATGCAAAAAAAGTTTTTGACTTTAGGAGTAGAGCTTGAAGTGGGTTATAAGTACAAAATCTCGTTAAATAAAAATGAGATTTTAGAAAAAAATGAAATCATACAAAATCAAAATATTACTTGCGAGTCATTTAGCGAACCTGCTTTGCAAGCGGCATTTGTCAAAAAAAAGATATATGATTTTGTAAAAAAAGGCTACAAACCTGAAAACATTGCGATTATCTTGCCAGATGAGAAGTTTGCTAAGGTGCTTAAGAGTTTCGATGATAAGTCAAACTTTAACTTTGCGATGGGAGAACCTTTTAGTAAAGCCTTTATCTATGAGAAGCTTGATTCGACATGCAAGTACATCGAGCAGGACTCAAAAGAGAATGAAGCGAGGCTTGAGAGAGTTGGGGATGAGTTTTATATCCCGCTTCGCTCTATCTACGCTAAAAAGAGCCAAGATGTAGATATTTTAGAGTTTTTAAAGAGCTTTAAAGAGAGTTTTGCGGAAAAAAAAGAGCTCAAGATTTTTAATGAGGAGCTTTATAGTTTTAAAAATATTCTGCCATTTATGAAAGAGATGAGCGTAAAATCAATTGTATCAGTTTTTCTTCAAAGACTCTCAAGCAGAACATTTGATGATGTAAGAGGCGGAAAAGTAACGGTTATGGGGGTTTTAGAGACTCGCTCTGTAGAGTTTGATGCTGTAATTATAGTTGACTTTAGCGATAACAACGTTCCTAAAAAGAGTGATAAAGATATGTTTTTAAACACTCAGGTAAGAGAAGCGGCAAATCTTCCCACTATGAGCGATAGAGAAAATCTGCAAAAACATTACTACGAGATGCTAATAAACAACTCAAAAGAGGTGGCAATATCATTTGTAAAATCAAAAGATAGCAGCGGTTCTAGGTTTTTAAAACAGCTCGGAATAAAAGAGAAAAATATACACTCGGAGCTTGATTATGCAAATATACTTTTTGAGAGAAAAACTCCACATGTAAAAGCTGAGAAGGATATAGTTTTAGAGTACAGTTTCAAAGACAAAAAACTCTCAGCCACAAAACTAAAAACATTTCTTACATGTAAAAGAAAATATTACTACAGATATGTAGAACATGTAAACGGACATGAGATACCAAAAGATATGCCCCGTGAGTATGAGATTGGTTTGGATGTTCATAATGCACTTAAAGAACTCTACAGCAAAAAAAGCTCTTATGAGAGTGTAGAGAAACTGAAAAAAGATTTACATGTAGAACTCGATGAAGCATGCGGAAGCAGTGAGCTTGAGAAGTACCTCATAGCTATGCAAAAAAGAAGAATGGATGCTTTTTGCGAAAATGAGGTAAAAAGATTTGCGAAAGGCTGGCAGGTTTACAGATGTGAAGAGAGTATGCAGACGCAGTTTGCAGGAATGATACTTGAGGGCGTTATAGACCGTATAGACAAATGTGCAAACGAGATAGCAGTGCTTGACTATAAAACAGGCTCATATCCTCTCTATACGCAAAAAAACTTCACAGAGGCTACTGACTTCCAGTTAGAGTTTTATTATCTGCTAGCGGGCGGTTTAGGTAATGTTACGGAGTGTGCATACTATGACTTAAAAGAGTCCAAAATAGTACAGGAACCATTTTTAAAAGAAAAAACCGCACTCTTAGCATCACATGTAAATGATTTGCTAAACATTGAAGAAGTAAACTTTAGCAAGTGTGAAGATGTAAAAAACTGTATTTTTTGCGAGTATAAAATAGTGTGTTCTAGAGAGTGATTTAAATGATAAAGGCTAAAAAATGAGTGAAGAAGAAAAAAACAAGAACAATCCGTTGCATGGTGTCAAACTGCAGCATATTTTGGAGACTTTAGTTGAGCGTTACGGATTTAAAGAGCTGGGAAATAAGATAAATATCAGATGTTTTTTGATAAATCCGACTATTAGTTCATGCTTGAAATTTTTAAGAAAAACACCGTGGGCAAGAGAGAAAGTTGAAGAGTTGTATCTGCGTCTTAAGGACTAAACACAGAGAAGGAGTTTTTTGACGGCTATATATTTTTTGATGCTCTTGCTTGTTCTCAATGGCAAAGTTCAAATTGTAAAAAGTCTAGCAATTAAGTAGAGTTGAATTATAATGCTTATCTCATAGTTATAAAGGTTAAATCTTATGGTATCGCAATCGACAGAACAAAATCCTTTGCTAAAAACTTATAAATATATACTTGACTTTTATTTTGGCAATGTTAGTTACGACACTATTTTTAGTCTAAATCACATTACAAATGAAGATTTTAGTATGGAGTCTCTCTTTATTGTCTCTGAACAAATAGGTCTTGTAGCTTTAGAAAAAACGATGCTAGCATCCGATATCGCAAGTCACTTCCTGCCTTGCATTGTGTTTAACAAGCGTAATGAACCTTTTATTTATCGAAAAAATATTGCCAACAAAAAAATAGAACTCTATGATGCTCTTAGGGAAAAAAGTTTTGAAATAGAGTATAAAAAATTAAAGGAATACAAAAAAGCTCTTCTTATATTTAGAGAAGAATCTAAAGCCGATTTAATAGATAAAACACCTACAAACAAATGGTTTTGGCAACCTGTAAAGTCGTTTTGGAGGTCGTATGTAGAGGTTGGAATTTTAACATTTTTTATAAATTTGTTCGCTCTTTTTGTGCCTTTGTATATTATGATTGTCTACGACAGAGTGGTTCCAAATGAAGCTTATGATACTCTTTTTGTACTAAGTTTCGGACTTATAATTGCGCTTGTTTTTGAACTTGTTTTTAAGAGTGTTAGAAGTCATATTATCGATAAAACCGGTAAAAAACTCTCTTTGCATCTTGAAGAAGATTTGATGAAAAGACTTCTCGGTATCCAATCGCAGTATGACATCATGATGACGGGCTCTAAGGCAAATTTATTTAGAGAGTTGGCAGCCGTGAGGGATTTTTTTGCTACAAAGTCTATTATACAGATTATCGATTTTCCATTTTTTATATTTGCGCTTATAGTCATATATTTTATCTCCCCGGCTGTTGCTTTGGTTCCTTTTTTTATAGCTCTTATTATAATGCTTATGAATATAGGGTTGCAAACCCCGATTGGACACTTGAGTAAAAAATATCTTGAAAATATTCAGTCAAAACATAACTATTTGGTTGAAACGATACAAGGTAGCGATACGCTAAAGCTTTCTAATGCATCAGCTTCAAAACTTTTTAATTGGAGAAATATCATAGCTTTTGGAGAAAATATTCAGGGTAAGATTCAGTCCGTAAACGCATTTGCACTTAATATTTCACAAACACTGATTCAGTTGACGACAGTTTTAGTTGTTTCAGTGGGTGTTTTTCAGATTGCAGATAAAAATTTAAGTGTTGGCGGGCTTATTGCCGTAACCATCTTGGCAAGCAGAGCTATGGTTCCCATAATCAGCCTCTCAACAATGCTTATAAAGTTTAAAGAGATTAAAAACTCTCTAAATAATCTTAAAGAATTTTGGAATCTGCCTTTAGAAAATGAAAAAAATATCGAGATAGGAATTGAAGCTTTAAAGGGAGACATTGAATTTAAAGATGTTACTTATTATTTTAAAAATTCAAAATATCCCTCTGTAAGTAATCTTAATCTGAAAATAAAAAGTGGTGAAAAAGTAGGTATTATCGGGCAGACTGGAGCGGGAAAATCAACGGTTTTAAAACTTTTAACAGGACTTTTGCATCCGACAAAGGGAAGTATATTTATAGACAATCATGATATTTCTACAATCCACCCTGTAGAAATTAGGCAAAATATAGGTGTTATGACGCAAGAACCATATCTTTTTAACGGTACCTTAAAAGAGAATATAGAGCTTTCAAAGCCAATTAGCAAAGAGAGGATGATGGAGCTTATTGTTTTGAGTGGGCTTGAAGACCTTGTGAAAAAAAGTGCTCAGGGCGATGGTCTTGTCGTGGGAGAGAGAGGGGCAAACCTAAGTGTTGGACAAAAGCATCTCGTAGGTCTTGCAAGAGCAATTGTTAACGATCCCTCAATCCTTATCTTGGATGAGCCCACAACTGGGCTTGATGTAGGTTTAGAGAAAAAGCTTATGAATAATTTAAAAAAGATTATTGAGAAGAAAACGCTTATTTTGATTACACATAGGTTTGCTGCACTAGAGCTTGTAAAGCGCATAATCGTTATCAATAACGGAAAAATAGTTGCAGATGGTCCACGAGATGCAGTCTTAAATGCGCTTAGAACGCCCGAGGGTGCAAAATGAAACTTCATTATCAAGAAGAAGATTGGAACTACAAACTGGTTATCTACCCTATGATGGCATTTGTTGTTATATTTTTTATTTGGGCTACTTTTGCTGAAATAGATGAGGTAGTAAAAGGTGAGGGAAGAATTGTTCCCTCAGGACAAACAAAAGTTTTACAGCACTTTGAGGGCGGTATAATTACCGATATTCTCGTAAGTGAAGGTAAAAGTGTGAAAAAAGGTGATGTTTTGTACACCTTGAAAAACGATTATTTTATGGCTGATTTAAAATCACAAGAACTTGAAATAATGGCCCTTCAGGCAAAAGCGATGAGACTTGAAGCACTGATTGACAACAAGAGTCTTGTATTTGCAAAAGAGTTCACACAGACTATAAGCGGAATTCTTGAAAGTGAGCGGCAAACTTTTGAGGAAGAAAATGCAAATCATAAAAGGCAACTGGGAATAGCAAAAGACCAATTAAAACAAAAAGTTCTTAGATTGGATGAGTTGAGTATGAAGCTACAAAATCTTGAAATGGAGATGCAGCTTGCAAATGAAAATATGCAAATACAAGATGCTTTGCTGAAGAAAAATGTAGTATCGAGAAAAAATTACTTAGCAGAGTTGTCAAAAAAACAGACTCTTGTAACTGAGATGCAAAATGTGAGAAGTTTGATTCCTATTGTAAAAGAAGAGATTAGTGAGTCAGAAAAAAAGGTAGAGAGTGTAAACTCAGAGATGCTTTCAAAAAATCTCAAACAACTCTCTGAGGTAAAACTTAGCATTCGACAGATTCAGGAAAAATACAAAGCCAGTCTGGATAGGGATTTACGAAAAGATATCGTAAGTCCAGTGAATGGCGTGGTAAATAAGCTCTATTTTAATACGGTAGATGGGATAATAAAGCCTGGGGACAATATAGCAGAGATAACGCCCGTAGAGGATAAACTTATAATAGAAGCGAGAATAAAACCAAGCGATAGAGCTCAAGTTTGGAGCAACCAAAAAGTCTCCATAGAGATAACAGCGTACGATTTTTCAAAATATGGTCTTTTAGAGGGAAGAGTCGTCTCAATATCTCCTGATAGCACGGAGGATAGACAAGGCAACAGATACTATGCCTTGAAAGTAAAAGCCGATACGCTTGGGTTTGATGAAAACTCTCGAATCCTTCCGGGCATGGTTGCAAATATTAATATTTTAACAGGTAAAAAAACTGTTTTAAGATATCTGATAAAACCTTTAAAAGATATCGCGCAGAACTCTTTTAAGGAAATTTAACATTTGCGCAGCATCAAAGCATTAGTATGCGATAAACTAAAGATAGGATTTTATGTATGACTTATATCGAACTTTTAAAAAGAATAGATGCTTTAGCTCCTCTGCCAAAAACTGTTTTAGATATAGAAGAATTTAAAAAAACAGATAATTATGATACGAATGATTTAGTAAAAATAATCGAGCAAGATCCATTGATGGTGTCAACAATTTTAAAAACAGCAAATTCGGCGATGTTTGGTTTTGTAAGTAAGATTGATTCTCTGAGTAAAGCAGTTGCTCTTTTGGGTATAAATTTTACAATTTCTATCGCTTTAGCAAGCGGTATCAAAAAT
This sequence comes from Sulfurimonas sp., assembly GCF_023229105.1. Taxonomy (GTDB): domain Bacteria; phylum Campylobacterota; class Campylobacteria; order Campylobacterales; family Sulfurimonadaceae; genus Sulfurimonas. Next base: position 14,737 of record NZ_JALNZY010000011.1, on the reverse strand, counting down.
GCTTTAAACAGTCAATTGATTGCATATGGCGGCGATAGCGATATGTTTTTAAGAGTAGCAAATATGCAGTCAAATTTTGTAAGCTTATGGATGAGTCAAGTTGATATGGAACTTAAAAAAGAGTTGATATTGCCATCTTTTTTACAAGAGAGCGGCAAGTTTCTTATAAACAATGCTGTTATGGATGAAGGAAAAAAAGAAAATTTTCTTAAGCAAATCAATGAGAGATTTGATGATATAAGTGCAGTAGAAAAAGAGTTTGTCGGGATGAGTAGTGCTGATGTAACTTCTGCAATTTTTAAACATTGGAATATTGCTCAAAGTATTATTGGCGGCATTAAGTATAGTGATGATGTCTCAAAGGTACCTCCTTTGTTTGAAAAACATGCAAAGATTTTAAATATTGTAAAACTCGTTTGTAATATTTCAAAACCCTTTGATGAAAAATGTATAGAACAGGCTAGACAAAGAGTGGAGGATTTTGGTTTTGATTTGAAACCTTTTGATGCCGCTGTTGTTAAAATGCAAACAAGAATTTCTGAAGAATAAGATATGGGTAAATGCATCTTTAAAAGAATATGTTTAGTTTTAATGTATATAAAATATAGTAATATGTTAAACTCTGTTTAATATTTTCAAGGTAAGTTTATCATTAGATAAAAAATATAATTTAATTAAGGAATTTCAAAAAAATGTTTACTTTTATTAAAAGAGCACAAGAACTATTGGCACTGCTTAAGAAAAACAAGGGTCTTTGGTTTACGACCTTGTTTATTATATCTATTATTGGAATTTCTGTTTCTATGTATATTATTATGACTATGACAGATAGGGTCTCTGAGAAAGTCTATAAAAGTATGCTTGATAGTTATGAGTTAAAATTAGATGCAAAAGTACAAAGCAAGCACGAAGAGTTTAAAAAAATAGCAGCAGTGATTCAGCAAGATGAGGTGCTTTTAAGTGCTTTGGAAGTGGACAACACTACCATTATAGATAAATTTAAAAAATCTTTAAACGAAGAGTTTCTCAAAAATGGATTTACCGGTTTGAGCGTAGATTTTGTTAGTGCAATAAATAAAAACAAACCTTTAAGAAATACAGTAAACACAATAATAAGCAGCAAAAGATCGCTCTTTGGAGCAGAGGTTTTAGATAATGGCGTTTTCTTTGTTTATTTTGTTCCTTTGCGAAAAAATGAAAGTGTTTACGGTGTTTTAGAGATTAAGGAGTCCGTGCACGCTTTTAAAACACAACTGACAAAAGAAGGAAGCCAATACCTGTTTTTACTTGATAAAAAGATGCTTCCGACTTTGTCTCTTGAAGAAAAAGCAGATAAGTACAAAGAAATCAATGAAAACTATGTCCTAAAACAAGATGAGTATAATACGAAATTTGCATCAACTATAAGTGAAATAGATTTTGAAAAAATTAAACAACTTAGATATGCTCTTGATAGCAACTATTTTAGAGTTGCTAAAAAAATCACTGATATAAATGGAGTAGATATCGGTTTGATGGTCTCAGGAGAGAGTATAGATGCAAGTGGTGGTTTTGTTAATATTGCCGGTGATATGACAAATACAGTTACTACTGTTGCTTTGGGATTAGTAATTTCCATTATCTTATTTCTGTTTTAGGTAGCTCATGAGACGTATTAGAATATTAAAAATTTATTTTATTTTTTGGCTTTTCATCTTTTTTTTAGTTTTTTCAAATCTCGATTCTTTTATTAGCTTTTTTATGGCTACTTTGACTTTTAATATTGCAGTTTTGACAATTCTTGCAATCGGTATGATAATTGTCTATCACTCAGCCTTTAGATTAACCATGCTAGCTGGAACATTCGGTATCTTGGCTTATAAACAAGGTAAGGAACTTACTCAGTATCTACATGGTATTGATAGAATTATGCCTGCGAGTATTGCTCATATGTTCTATAAAAGAGCAAAGGGAGGGTCTCTTTATTTTACTCAAACAGAAGCAAAAGAAGTAACCACTTGGCTTGAAGAAAAATTTGCTTCTCAAAAAGTTTATATAAACTTTTTTGCGGCAACTGCTTTAATGATAGGACTTTTTGGAACATTTACGGGCTTACTTAAAGCTATTGACGATATGGGAGCTATTGTTTTATCTTTGGGCGGAGACATCAATATTGCCGAAATAATCTCCGGATTTTCTGGACCCCTAAGCGGCATGGCGATAGGTTTTGGTTCCTCTTTGTTTGGTGTTGCCACGGCTATTATTTTAAGTCTTAAGAGTTATATTCTCAGCAGAAATCAAGAGTCTTTTATAGAAGATATAGAGGATTGGATGAAGGGCAGAATAATTGATTCACAATCTGCTGAGGCAATCCAGCAGTTTCGAGAAGCGGAGGGTCTTTGTAGCATAAATCTTGGTCAAAATACGGAAGTTCAACAGGTGGTTGCCTCTTCTGATCCTATGGCTTCGAGCAAATTTTTAGATGTTTTTGGAGAAGCTATGAGCGGGCTTAGAGATGAGATAAAGAAAAGCTCTGAGGGCAATGAAATTATATATAAGATGCTCTCAGAAAATCTAGAATCTACCGCTAAATCAACCTCAAATCAGATAGCACTTTTAGAGAGTATTGTAAATTCCATAAAAGAGTTAAATATTAATCAATTTTCAAATTCAAGCACGCTTGATGAGTCGATACAATCTCTTGCTAACATAGCAACGAGCCAGCATAAGACTATGAAGCAGTTGGTAGATATTCAAAAACAAAATCAAGAATCGATGGAAAATCTAACTCAAACTTTTGCTTTAGCATCAAAAGCTACGATGAAAAGTTAACATAATGGCAAAAGGATGTGAACAAGAATTTAACCCATGGCCCGCATTTGTTGATGTTTTTTCATCAGTCATTTTGGTTATGTTGCTGTTTTTGCTAATCACTATTGTAAATATTGTCTATTATGCGCAGTTTAAACATAAAGTTTCTTATACGGGAGCGATAACTAAAGATGAGGTCATTTCAAGTAAAGAGACAAAAAAATTTGAAGTTTTTAAAAAAGAGAATATACAAGAAGAAGAAAATATCTCTCAAAGCGTAAAACAAAGAGAGATTCCAATAACTCAAACGAAAGAGCATTTAGGTGAAATAGAAAAAGCAGGGAAGGATTTAAGCAGAATATATGAGGATGAAGTTACAAAACAAGAGACAGTTATAGCAGAGGACTACTTGCTCTTAAATTTTGGAAGCAACGCGATTAAGCTAGATAACCCAGTCATCTTGCAGATAAGAGAATTCATAAACAAAATCAGGCAAAAAAATTTCAAACATGTAGTTCTAATCAGTGCAGTAGATTCGACAAATCAAATCAGTGCAACGGTTATGAAGCAGATTTCACTAGCAAGAACACTTAATGCGAGAAACTTGATAAGACAAATGGGGTATGACATAAAAGATGTCCGCATCGATCTACTTACTCCGAATGCAACAAAAATTATAAATCAAAATGAAAATGGATACCTTATAATCAGGATTGAGAAAAAACGATGATATTTTATAAAAAAATAGAAATTTTAATTATTATTTTTATACTAAATTGTACTCTTGTTGTAGCAGATACTTTAGCAAACTCTAGTTTAAGCGACATACAAAAAAGTCCTTCTACTAAAGAGAATCTTAAAAAAGAGTTTGGCATAAATGAAGAACAAGAGAGAAAAATTCAAAATTTTAAGAAAGTCTCTTTAACAGATGTAGTTTTAGAAACTGTTTCAAACAGCTACAACATAAAAGTTGCAAGAGAAAAAGTAAGACAAACAAAAATAAGTCTGGATGATGCTTACTCTGGATATAAGCCTACCCTTGATCTTGAATATACTTACGGTAGCAATCGAGTAACTCCCGGAGATGAGGGCAAAGAAACGGGCACACATAGCTATGCTGATGAAAATCTAAAGGTGCTTCTTAAGCAAAACATCTATGCGGGAGGCGCAACTGAGTATAAAATCAAAGCTCTTACAGAGAGCCTGCAGGTGTCAAAAAGTCGTTATGAACTTGCTATAAGCCAAGAGATACAAAATGCGATCAAGGCATATTTTGGTGTTGTTTTTTCTTTTCAATCTTCTACTGTAACTAAAACAAATATGGAGATGTTACGAAAAATACTCGAAATTGTAACCATAAAATATGAACTCGGGGCAGCTTCTATTGGGGACATAAGTTCCATCAAAGCGAGTGTTGCCAACGCAGAATCAAAACTAAGTCAAACTAATTCAAAATTTGTTGAAGCATTAAAATATTATGAATATATCGTCGGAGAAAACTTTAAATATACCTTGCCCTATGAATATGAGTATGATATAAAAATTGACTCCTTAGAGGAGCTGCTTAAAAAAGCTAACGAGGGCAATTTAAATATTGTAAGTTACTTATTGAGCGTTAAATCTGAAGAGTACAAGCTAAAGGGTAATGAATCCGGGTTTAAGCCAAAAGTGGATCTTTTTTTTACGTACATGAGGACTTTTGATAAAGATACTATTGATAGAGAGTTCTATGAGCAGGATACAAGTCAGGTCTTTTTAAGTGTAAAATACAATCTATATAATGGCGACAAAGATTCAAATGCCATCATCTCAGCTTATAGCGCAATCAGGGAGTTGCAATACAAAATCGAAGAGGAAAGAAGAAAAGTAAAGTGGATAATTTCTAATGTATTTCAGTCATTAAATGCACTTGATGGAACTATAAATAGCATAAAGCAAGAGGTTGAGTCTTCTAAGGTTATGGTTGAGTCATATTGGGAAGCTTTTCAAAACGGGGAGCAGGATTTACAAACTCTTCTAATCGCGCAAAGACAGCTTAACGCAGCACAGGTTTCACTTATAGAGTCTTATGAAAATAGAGTAAATAATTATTTTAAACTTTTGTTTGAGACGGGCGAACTTGTTTCATTTTTTGAGTTAGATCCGACAAAAGAAAATTTTATTGATTTTACAAAAAGTAAATATAACAACAACTATTCTAAAGATACGCAACTCGCAAAAGAGTATACGGATTTTATGACTTTAAACATAGAAGCAGACCAGATTACAGTAGAAAAAGAGGTACAAACGATTGATACCCTCGAAGATATCTTGATGTTTAAAGATATGTTTTTAGATGCCAATGATAGTGATTTTACTATTTTTATTAGCAGTTTTGAATCGGTATATGAGACTTTTAGTTTTATGCAGGAAAATAATGCGACAAAACATGCCTTTATAGTTGATATGATTGAAGGGGATAAGCTCAAAAATGCAATAGCGTATGGAATTTATAGTAGTTTTGAACATGCAAACGAGGTGTTGGGCACTGTAAAAAAAGCACAAGATAAAAAATATGAAGTTGTGCCGATAACTAAAATCAAAGAACTTTATAAGAAGTTTTTAGACTCTTTAAGTGAGTTGCAACCTAAAGAAGCGGTGCCACAAAAAGAGATTATCAAAACTAAAATAATAAAACTTGTTCCCAAAGAACCACAACCTTATTTTACAAATGAGGAGTTCAAGCAAGAGTTTATGCGAGCGGATGAAAGTCTCTTTACTATCAACCTCGCGACTTTTACTAAACTCGATGATGCCATTATTCTTCTAGATAAAGAAAAGATAAGCAACAAAGCATTTGTCTTTAAATATGGCACTAATGCAGAGTGGATTAAAGTTCTTTATGGTGTTTTTGCAACGTATGAGCAAGCGCAGGCAGGTCTGGCTAGCTTATCAGCAAAGACAAAAGAGAACTATTTTCCTATTATAGAAAATATTAAGGACAAGCAAGAGCTGTATAAAAAATATAACCATTTAAAACTAGGTACGCCACTAAGCTCTTTTGGCAAAACTGAGTATAGGCAGATGCCAGAAGATGAAGAGACTAAAGAGCAACTCAAACAAAAAAATATGCAAGTGAATGAAGATTGAAAAATAAATTAAAATTTACCATAGGTATAAAATTTGCATTAAGCGTTTTGTTTTTTTTACTAGTGGTAACCACTCTTTTTGTGTATAGCTACTTTAGTCATAAAGCAGCAATAAAAAATGAATTTAATGAGAGCATCAGGCATAGTACAGAGGTTGTTTTTGAGGAGCTGCAAGATGGCTTATTTAGTTCCAGCCATGAAGCCATCCGTGCCATGCTCTTATCTGCTATACAAACAACCGAGATTAGTTCTATTAAGCTCTCTTATAAAAGATTTTTATTTTCAAAAGAGACACTTCTTCACAACTCTAATTATGCAAAAAATAGTGATTGGGAGATTAATGATGTAGTAACAGATGCCAAAAATGGTCAGGTTGCGGCTCTTGAGAACAACATGTACGAATTTTTAAGCCCAAAAGATTTTAGCTCACAGAAGCCGATTGTTTTTAAGTTTTTTTTGTACAAAAACGAGATGCTTATTAATGCAATCTCTAACATTTATTTTGGATATGAGGTCTCAAAAAAAGAGTTTAACTCAGACTCTTTTGATAAAAATAAAACACTAGGTACTTTTTTAAGGGAGAAAAAAAGCATTCCTATGTTTAACAAACCATTTGTAGAACTTGAATATATCATAGATCAAAGCATGTTAAAAGACAAAACAGCAGCTCTGCTAAGAACATATTTGATATATTATTTTCTTTCTATATTGCTACTAGGGCTGATTTTTATAGGAATTTATATTATATTTATAAAAAGAATGCTTTTAAATTCTATAAAACATTTTAAAGAGAGTATGGCTGAGACGCTTAAAAATAATTTTGTATTTATTGATAAAAAAGAGGTAATAAGCGAGGAGGTAGATGAAGCTTTTCGTTTGCTTGGTAATATAACAAAAAAATATATCATAGTTCTTAATGAACTTAACATAAATAAAAATATTTTAGAGAGAAAAATCTTTACTGATGATTTAACGGGACTTCCAAATCAAAAAGTTTTTGAATTGGATTTGAAAAATATGTTTATTGTCGGTTCGGATGGATTTGTCGGAACTATTAAGCTTGAGTCTTTAGGAGAGTTTACAAAAAAATTCGGTTCGGCTTTGGCAAATCACTATATAGAAGAGTTTGCCAATGTCGTGCAGAACAAATTTTATGAACTTAGTTTGCAAGAAGCTACGCTCTATAGATTTTTTGGTTCAGAATTTGCAATGATTCTTAAAAATGAAGATGAAGAGAAAATTTTAGAGTTTTCTAAAAATCTTCAAGAAGAGCTCAAAGATATGGGTATGCGTTATGAAGTAGAAAATAAACCAGCTTATTTTGGACTTATTCCCTTTGATAAGTACGGAACAATAGACTCCATTTTACACTCTTTAAGTGATGCATATAACATTGCAAAAAATAGCGAAAATTATTACTATGTGATAAGCCCATCTGAAGTTCTAGATAAGTTTAGTGTGATAGAGCAAAATGTAAGAGAAATAATAGAAAATAACTTTTTTGAAATAGAGTATGGTTTTGAGACAAGAAGCATGGAAGATAACAAAATCATTATGCTAGAAGCAATTCCTATGCTTTATGATAAAAACAGAGAAAAATTTTCTATCGGCGTATTTATGTCTGCTGCAGAAAAGATTAAACTTGCAGTTTCGTTTGATAAAAAAATCATAGAATTGGTTGTGAATTACATTAAAACAAATGATTTTAAATACAGCATTGTTATAAATTTATCAATGCTCTCACTTAAAGATAATGAATTTTTAACGTGGCTACACTCTTTGTTTTTATTTAATGAAAATATTTCTAAAAAAATTATTTTTAGTATGACCTCCTACAATGCTTCTACGGACGTGGAGACATTTAAAAATTTCACACAAGAGATTCATAGATTTGGGGCAAAAATTATTTTAAAAAGGTTTAGTATAAACGACTTTGCAATAGAGCAGTTAGAAGAGTTGCAGCTGGACTATTTAAGAATAAATAAAGAATATACTACTAATATATTTAATGACAGAGATAAAAAACATTTTCTAAGAACCGTCATAAATCTTGGGCAGTCTCATGAAATTCTCATAATCGGCGATAATATAAGAGACGAAAGAGATATTGAGGTATGTGAGGGCATGGGCTTAGACGCTATTAGTAATTATTAAGGCAAGTAGATGAAAAAGACTCTTTTTGGTGTTGGTTTAAGTGTTGTTTTTTTACTCTTTAGTGGCTGTAGCCATAAAGAAGTTCTTGTCTCTAAATACTATCCAAACTATGCAAAAGATGATATTTTACTTGCAGGTAAATATGCTTTTTTAACTGATAAGCATCATGAGTATATTGTGGATTCTTACAGGGACCGACTTGAAGCGACGAAAATAGATTTGATTTTTCATGTTTTGTTTCATGAAGATTATGTACTAAAGGTTGAAGAGGACGCATGCGGAACCTTGGCAACTTTGATGCTTGATGGTTCTTTTGGTGTAAAAAAAATGAACAAATATAGTTCTTTAGAGCATAAAAATTTGCAAATTCGTCACAATGAATTTTGGGAGAAAATAGAGCTTTTTACAAGCAAAGAAAATTGTAAAAATATCTTTATTGAACCGACAAAAGATATGAGCGAATGTAAAATAAAAAATGAGTTTGAAAATGGTCTTGTAAAAGATAATGTAAAAAACCCATTTGGAGTTTGTGATGAAAATCACTAAATTAATTCTGCTGCAGGCACTGTTTTTATCTTTTGCATTTTGTGATGACTTTGAAAAAGGGATGGAATTTTATAAAAATAGAGAGTTTATGAAGGCGCATGAGCTGTTTATAGCTGTAGCAGATGAAAACAACTCAAATGCACAGTATAATCTTGCATTAATGTATAGATTTGGCGAGGGAGTTGAAAAAAATTTAGCTCAAAGTGCTTATTGGCTAAAAAAATCGGCAGCTGCTGATAATGCAATTGCTCAAAACACATTGGCATATTTTTATGAAAACGGTATCGGTGTAGAGAAAAATATAAAAAAGGCTATGGAACTATATGAGCGCTCGGCAATGCAAGGATATGCTCTTGCCCAGTTTAATCTCGCTATGATTTATGAAACTTTTGAATTTGATGATAAGGCTTTAAAAAAAGCTTTTGCTATGTATGAAAAAGCTGCAAACAATGGACTTGTTCCTGCTCAAAATAATTTGGCGCGGTTATATTATTTTGGTATCGGTACGCAAAAGGATTTGAAAAAAGCGTTTGAGTGGTATGAGAGAGCGGCAAATCTTGGTGATGATGTAGCAGCCTTTAATTTAGCTCTGATGTATTACAGCGCAGAGGGTACTTCAAAAGAGTATGATAAAACAATTTTTTGGCTTGAGTTTTCTGCGAAAAAAGGAAATATATTTGCGCAAACACAGCTTGGAGATTTTTACAGAAGTGCAGAGCTAGTTGAGCAGAGTTATGAGGAAGCATTTTTTTGGTATTTTGAAGCCGCTGCCGCTGGATATGCTAAAGCGCAATACTATATCGGGCTTTTTTATTATGAGGGATATGGAGTTGCGCAAAACAAAGAAGAAGGACTTTTTTGGATGGATAAATCAAAAAAAAATGGCTACCCTTTTGCAGATGCTTTCCTAAAAAGAGTAAGTAAAAAATAAAGTAATATATTTTAAAATATATGATAAAATGAAAGATATGACAAAAAGATGCTATATTTTAGCGAAGAGTTATAAAAAACAAGACAATATTTAGGGGGTGTAACAATGGCAGATCAAAGCATAAACCAAACTGCTCAAACAGCAGAAGTTCCGGTTGATACAAATAGCGTTTTGCAGTACCAAGACAAAAAAGTTGTTATAAATAAAGCACCCTTAAAAGGTCAAAATGTGGCGGTATATGTTCGGCCTGGTGATGATGTCTTGTATGAGATGGAAGATATTGATGTTGAATCTTTGGAGTATCGTCTTGTTGGTGGCGATATCGTTGTAACTATGCCAAACGGAGGAGTTTTTACTTTTGTCTCCATGGCGCTTATGGGATATGGCGAAAACCCACCCTCTTTTTTGGGCACGGGAGCGCAGAAATTCACTCTAAGTGATGTCCTCTCTCAAGTTGAAGAGGTAAACGACTTGCCCTTTGACTCTATAGCGGTTGAAGCGGATATACAGCAAGAAGATAGAGTTAAGAAAATCGTAGAAGAGTATGAAGAGGAGGTGCAAAAATTAAGTCAAGCTATACTGCAGCAAGATAATTTTAATGACTTGCTACCGAGCACGAATGCTCAAGTGCAAAATCAACAGTTTGCATTTGAAGATAGCTCAACTAAACTAGATGATTTTGCGTTTCAAGAACCAACTCCAACCGTGGTAGAGAGTAGTACCCCAAATGAATTTAGCAATCAGTTTTTAGGTCGATACACGCAGCCTCCAAGACCTCGGAATGACTTTGATGCGTATAAGCCTGACGTTGAGATGATTCCAAAGCCTGACGTTGAGATGATTCCGAAACCTGATGAGGAGATGATGCCAGAAAATGATTTTACAGACTACTTTCCAGAAAATGATTTTACAGACTACTTTCCAGAAAATGATTTTACGGATTACGGCGATGGAAATGGTGATGGTAATGGACCACCTGATGCAGCAAAACCGGCTTTTTATTTTAAGGCTACGGCACATCAAGTAAGATACAGTGAGACGACAAATGATGAGGGGCAGATTGAAATTTTAGGTGGCGGCGGAAGTATCAATGGGTATAAATTTGATTCTATAACCAACCAGTTTGAGCCAGAAACTATAGATATTAGTGATAGAAGTGAAGATATGGTAATAAGAGCAGAAGACTCTACCTACTTTAGCGATACACCGCCAAGCTTTACAGATGTAAATACTCTAACTTTTAAAGACCTACTTGCTGGACAGTCAGTTACTGTTGATGGATTAAAACTAACTGCAACCGATGCAATTACTGCAGCTGATGTTGCAACTGCTTTTGCCTCTTTAAGTGCTAGTGCGGCTACCGGAAATGCTGTAGCAAACGGCTCGTGGGATGGAGCATTATCTGCTGATTGGGCTTCTGGTGCGGCAACTGGAACTGAGGTTACTTTTACAAGTGTAACTCCAAATGTAGAAGTTGCTGATATTGTCACAACTTCATTAGGCTCAACAGTTGCCGCACCGACTGATGTTAGCACTGTTGCTACTCAAGGTGGAGCTGGCACGGAAACACACGCGCTTACATTTCAAGATTTAATAGTTGGTCAATCAGTAACTGTTGATGGCTTGAAACTTACTGCAACAGGTGCTCTAACGGCTGCAGAAGTAGCCGCAGGTTTTGCAACTCTTGCTGCAAGTGTCGCAAATGGAAATGCTGTAGCAAACGGTGATTGGAGTGGAGCATTATCTGCTGATTGGGCTTCTGGCGTGGCAACTGGAGCTGAGGTTATTTTTACAAGTCAAACTGCAACAACTGATGTTGCTGACATTGTCGTAAGCTCTACAGGCTCAACAGTTGACGCACCAGCTGACGTTGGGGTTACTTCTAGTCAAGAGGTTGTTACAACCTACCTCTCTAGAGTCTTGAGATTTGAGCCGCAGATGCCTGAAGGATTTTATGTTGAGAGCTTTATCTTGGACGGTCTTCCTTCGGGAGTAATACTTTTTGATAAAGACGGGAATGAGATTAGCGGTTCTACCATCACAAAAGATCAAATGCTTTTTAAAGATGAATTGGGCAATACGATTGATTATAGTAGCCCTGATTTTATTACAAACTTTAAGAGTGTGGAGTTTGTAATAAAATATACGCAAACTCTCGACCCTTTTAATGTAGCCATAACCTCTAACTATAAACTCGATGATGCTTATTTGCAAACAACAGATTTAGAACCTGAACAGTCCTATACCAATGAATATACTTTTGCACTAAAAGATATAACAGTTGCCGATGATTATACATACAACAAAGCCGATTTTGCAAATGCGAAGGATGAGGGATTTATCTTATCAAAAGAGCCAAACTATAATATCATAAAAGACGGTAGCGGGAATAGCACTATATACGGTGGCATGGTAAAAGATATAGTTTATGACGGTGCGGGAGACGACACGGTCTATCTCAGTGGTGGAGATGACACGCTATATGGCGGAAGCGGTACAAACTACATCTATGGCGATACAGATAATGATTCAGCTGATGCAAAAGAGTATACAGGTGAAGATACCGTTAGTTATGAAAATGTGCAGAGTTTTGGGTCAAGCGAGGTAAAACTGCTTGCACAAGAAGGGTTTATATCTGCTGAAGAAAATCAAAAACTAAGTGCAACATACGAGCTTAGCGATGAAAATGGCAACCCTATTGCAAACTCTCTAGATATAGATATGTTAGCCTCTTACAAAGGGGTGTATGTTGATTTGGATGGCGTACATGTAGATGGACTCAATATTGATGTTAACGGCGATGAGGTTATAGATACAAATGATAAAATCAATGCTATTTCAAAATTTGCAAACAGGGTAGAAAAATTTACATACGATGAAAACGGTAGTGCTATAGATACTATAATCGGGGAAAATATCACTTTCACAAGTGTCACTCCAAATGCAGCCGTAGAGGATATCACTGTCTCTTGGGCAGGAGTTTTGGAAGTTGCCGCACCGGATGCTCTTGATGTAGCATCTACTCAAGGAGTTTCTGGAACTCAAACAGAAGAACATGCGCTTACATTTCAAGACCTAATTGCGGGACAATCAGTAACGGTTGATGGCTTAAAGCTTACTGCAATAGGTAATATTACTGCTGCAGAAGTAGCCGCAGGTTTTGCAAATCTCGACAGCAGTGCTGCTACAACTGGCGCTGTTGTAGCAAATGGAACATGGAGTGGTGCAAAAACTACTGCATGGTCTTCAGGTGCGATTACCGATACCGCAACCGTAACGTTTACAAGTCAAACTCCGACTGAGCCAGTGGCAGACATTGTTATATCTTCTAGCGGAGTGAGCGCTGTCGCTGCTCCAACGGATGCCGTGAGCAGTGCAGTTCAAGGCAGTGATATGATTACAGAAAAACACAGTGTAGTTTTTAAGGATTTGATTGCAGGGCAGTCGGTGAGTATCGGCGGTTTAACGCTTACTGCTAGCACAACTCTTAGCGCAGCAAATATAGCTGCCGCATTTGCAAATCTTGCTGCGGGTGTTACTGAGGGCAATGCAGTGGCGGGCGGAGAGTGGAGCGGTACATTTTCAAGTGATTGGACTTCGGGTGCACAAGAACAAAGTGGTTTAGAAAATCTTCAGGCAATAGGTTATGATGTTCTTAAAGATATTGAAAATATCACAGGCAGCAATTATAACGATACTATTTATGGAAATGCCCTTAAAGATAATGTTTTATCCGGGCTTGACGGAAGCGATACAATAGATGGTCGAGGCGGCAATAATACTTTACTTGGCGGAGATGGTTACGATACGCTTTTTGCAGGCAGTGGAGAAGATTTTATAGATGGTGGAGCCGATACGGATACAGTCAGTTACATAAATGCCACGCAGGGAATGATTATCCGTTTTGACAGACCTTTTTCAGAGGAGTTTGACTATGCTGGATATGCTGCGGGCGATTTTGTCATAAAAGATAAAATCATTAACATGGAAGATATCCGAGGTTCGGAGTATGCGGATACTATCTATGGAAATGGAAGTACAAATTTTATAGAAGCAGGCGATGGAGATGACCGTATATTTGCTGGCGGCGGCTATGATTTTATAGATGGTGGTACGGGAAGTGATTGGATTAGCTACAATCCTGCAGATTATCCAAACCTTGCAACAAACTCAAGCTTTATGGAAGAGATACAAGGAATAACTGTTGATTTAAACAGCTCTGATTTTGTTATGGTTAAAGAAACAACTACAAAAAGACTTATCGACCTTGTGAAAGATATCGAACAGATAAGAGCCACAAACGGCAATGACGTTATCTATGGCGGCAACAGTGCGGAAACTTTTTGGGGACTTGACGGGGATGACAGATTGGAGAGTAGAGGTGGTAATGACATACTCTATGGCGGAGACGGAAATGATTATCTACGACCTGGAGCCGGACTAGATATAAGTTATGGCGGCGCAGGCACGGACTATTTGGAGCTTTATAATGATGGCTTAGTAGCAGGTTCTCGCCTTAGATTGAGTGAAGCGGGCACACTTCAATATTCAACAGACAGCACAGATGGCGTAGATGGAACATGGGCTGATGGATATAACGCAAACGGAGGTATTAACCTTGCTTATGAGTTTGAAGGATTTGGCGGTTCAACTTCAGCTGATGTAATTTACGGAAACAATCAAGATAATGTTCTAAATGGTCATCAAGGTGACGATAAAATTTATGGTCTTGACGGAGCAGATACCATTAGAGGGGGAGATGGAGCCGACACTATTTATGGAGGAGACGGCGATGATATCATCTATGGCGAGAGAGATGATGATATCATAGATGCCGGAAGTGGAGATGATACTGTATATGGATATGGCAAATATACCACTTCTTCAAATAACGATACTATAGATGGCGGAACGGGTACAAATACGCTTGACTACACTGCAACCAACGATGGTTTTGTTCTTAATATGATGGTAGTTGAAGGTGCTGATTATTCAAGAGTGGATTTTAGTACAGGTGCTATTTATGATGATTTAGTTAAAAATTTTACAAAAATTATCGGTAGCAGAGGAGCCGATACTATTACCGCAAATGACTCCGGCATGTATTTAGATGGTTGGAGTGGAGTGGACAAACTTTATGGTGGAGCAGGGAGTGACACCATTATTGCTAGAAATACTACCGGCGAAG